>NZ_JBIWPO010000078.1:0-7843 GCF_044768275.1 Streptomyces sp. NPDC101152
CTTACGCCAGCTCCACAGACCTGACATCCCGCCAGCCCGGCGGTAGGCCCGGCCAGCTTGGTTATCGCCGACCGGGCGCCATACAAACTACCACTCACCTGCGGGTAGTTGGCGGTGAACGCCGATCTGCCCTGGCGGCGCATCGGCTTTCCCTGCCCTGCTCCGCAGGAGTCCGTTTCCTCCCCCGCCTCAAGGCGAGGGTATCCACACAGGAATCCCGATGAGAAGCAGCGTAGGCAGCTGATCGTCTTCCCGGGACCTGCCCTCCGTTCTCATTCTTGGAGTCGATCCGTACACGGTGCCTGCTATGGACGGGGGCACCATCCGCGCAGGCCCTCGACCAAGAGCCGGCACGTTTTAGAGCCCATGCCCTCTCGATGCCTACATGACGCTGATCGCGCTGGACGAGTCGGTAGAGCCCACGATGATCGTGGCACTGTCCGAACGCGAGTGGGACGTCGTCGTCATCGGTGGCGGGATTCGCAAGCCGGAACCTCTCCTTCCCGGCTCCCTCTTCGAGCGCCACCCTCCGCCGACAGCAGGTCAACCCGTCTCGCGCCCGCGGTCCGCGGACCCGGCTGCTGACGGGCTCAGGGGCTGGAGGCGGTGGCGCTTGCCGTGGCTGCGGCGTCCTGCTGGAGCAGGGCCGAGATCTGGGCGATGTCGCTCGCGATGGAGAGGAGTTCGTCGGTGGACGCCGCTTTGGCGTCGTTGAAGACGACGTCGAAGAGCCAGTAGTGCCCGCCGCCCGCATCGAGATAGCCGGCCATGGCCCGCCCGGTGACAAGTGTTTGTCCGGTGAGACTGTCTCCGGCCGCCTGGGTGCCGGTCTTGGCGAAGACCTTTCCCTTCGCCGGACTGTCCGCGCCGAACAGGGCCAGATCGCCGCTGGTCCCCAGGATCGGCAGGGCCTCACGGAACTGCGTTGCCTGGGGCTGGCCCGACACGTACGTCAGCAACGGAATGTAGGCCTGCGGGGTGAAAGCGTCGCCGGGTACCCCGCCCTGCCCGTCGGCCTGGGAGGCCTGGGCAAGGTCCACGCCCGCCTTGGTGTCGAACGCTTTGATGGCGGCGAATCCGTCCTCACAGTTGTGGCTGCCCCGGTGGACGGCGAGCAGGCACACCAGGAGATCGGCGCCCAGGTTGTGACTGACCTTGAGGATGAGTCTGGCCTCTTGCGAGAAAGGCGGGGAGACCAACTTCGCCATCGGGCTGCCGTGCGGGGGCTGGGCCGGGGGCGCCGGATTGGGGCCTGTTGGGGCGGCGTCGACGCTCACGCCTGCCCGGTGCAGGGCCTCGATCAGGGCGGTCCGGGCGAAGGCCGCAGGGTCCGTGATCGGGGCGATGGCCAGGTACGGCGCGGCGTCGGCGGCCAGGGTCCCGGTCACCGTGATCACGCCGTGGGGCCCCGCTGTGGCGGTGATGGCGCTGGGCTTCCCCTTGGCCACGGTTTTGACGTGGTAGGAGATGGAGTTCCGCGCGGTCTGGGGGCGCCAGGTGAACGTGGGCTGATGTCCGGGCTCGGTGGGCGTGCTCAGAATGTCGATGATGTTGTCGTTGATGATGATCGGCGAAGGGTTCGTGGTGAACGCGGGCTCGGGGGCGAACAGACGGTTGTCGATGACCACGTCACCGTTGACGTGCGTGATCCCACGGTCTCTGACCTGCTTGGCCAAGCTGTCCAGACCGGCGAGAGGGTTCTCAGGGGTGAGCGCGGCATGGCCGGGGACCGCTGCGGCGTAGGTGTGGTCGACAGGCTTGAAGTCGAGCGTGCCGTCCGGCTTCGTGCGCCCGCCCATGGTCAGGTCGCCCGACGCCACGAGCACCAGGTTTCCCTCCAGCGTGTCACCCCTGACCTCGCCCTGCGCATACACCGGGGTGGTGGTGCGCTGCTCGCTGCCGAAGGTGTCCCAGGCCGTCGAGACAGTGAACAACTTGGTCGTCGAGCCGGGGACGAACAGACGATCGGCGTTGAGCGAGGTGACGGTGCGCCTGGTCGCCGGGTCGACGACCACAAGGCCGAACTGGCCATGCCGGTAGACCGGCTTGTTCATGATCTTCTGGATGCGTGGGTCGATCGGGTCCCCGCCCGAATGTGCCGCGTCCCTGGGGGACCCGGCGCAGGCACCGGCAACCAGCGCCAGCAGGCACAGCCCCACCGTGAGGACGCACAGCCGGGCGCCGCCACGCCCGCCGAGTCGGCTCCAAGCCCTGGCGAAAGACACCGCCGCACAGATACGCGCATCAATGCCACGCACAATCCGCGGTCGGCCTGTGATCCCCAGCATGCGCTCCTCACCGTCCCTGCCTGTGGACGGGAGCCAATGCCCATCCCCTGAGGCCAGCCTCACCGGGGCAGCGGCGGCCCGCTCAACGGACGGGGCAAAAGGATGAATGGCTTGTTCGCGAGTCTTGGTTCTGCCTCAGCCTCTGGATGCTGTGTGTGATCTCCACTCGGCGAGGTGACGTCCGCTGGCTGTGCCTGATGAGGGCCACTTGAAGCTCTCCCCTCCGTTCCCAGGCTCAGGAAGGGGATTCCTGTCTACCTTGCGGCGACAGGTTTGACGGTTTTACCGGCCCTGCGACCGCGCCTTCCGGCGGCCGGGACCTCCACGATGACGTGGCCGATCCGGTACAGGTGCAAGATGTTCCTTGCGGCGTTCTCGCTCAATACGGAGAAGTCGAACCCGGGATCATCCAACTCCAGGCCGAGCGCGTACTTCACGTCGATCCGCCCGCGGACGGCATCGGCGGCCTGCCGGTCCGTCAGCCCCTCCGCGAACTGCAGCACGCTGACCATCGCCAACTGGCCCGGCGACCAGGCTGGACCACCCCGGCGCGGAAATGCCCGGGCAAAGTGCTCGTCCTCGAAGAGCGGACCAAGTTCATCCCGGATTCACATGGCCAGGCAGCCCTTGCGGAACGCGGCCCGTGCCACCCGCGCGGTGGCCTCCGGGACAGACCGAACAGGCACAGGGCGCAGCGACATCGCAGCCCCTCCGTGCCTCCCCCCACCACGGAACCAAACCTCCACCAGACTGCCCGATCAAGCAAGATCACCGAGGACGGTCACCGAATCCGCCAACAAAGTCCTTTAGGGCCGGGTCAAGTTGACACACACTCTAGAAGACCTGCCTGCCGAGATCCCGCCTCATGGCGATCCGCAACTCCGCCAGGAGAAGCTCCCACCTGTCCCGGGCTTGAACATAGTCCTGACCGGTGTGGAGTGCTCCTCCCTCCACGAGGTCCCTGAGATCCCGCAAGGACCGAAACGCGGCGGTCGACGCCTCGACGACTGCCCTGGGCGCCACCACCGCAATCTGGTAGCGCAGTTCGTAGGCATTCCCCTCCTGGAACGCCTCAGCAGCCCTGCGGACCCGTTCTTCATCTGGCAAGCCAGCCGGCCTGGCCGCCATCCGCACGTGGTTCCGCGTCCTGGCGAGAGCGGCCAGGTAATCGCCGTACAGCTGCTGCCGTGCGGCCTGGTCCTTGTCTTCCCTGCCGCGCCTGGTCCGTATCTGATCCGTCGCCAGTGTGGAGGCGATGCCGATGAGAGCACCGAGTGACGTGCTGACGATCGGTCCCCAGTCCATGACAGGGATCCTACGAGACCTGAGTCAGTGCATGCAGGGCTCACCATTCACTGACTTGAGCTTGTCAGGGTGCCGCAGGGACGTCGAGGGGACGGGCGTGACGGGGCGGCCGGACATCGGCGCACATCGCTGCGTCCGGATTGCGCGGCTGGCTTCATCCTTGACTATAGGCAGGTGAATGCCTGCATAATGGTGAGCGTGAGCCTCGAAGCAACAGCGATGGACTCGGTATTCAAGGCGCTGGCCGATCCCACCCGGCGGCTCCTGCTCGACCGGCTACGCGAGCACAACGGGCAGACACTGCGCGAACTGTGCGAGCACCTCGACATGGCGCGCCAGTCGGCGACGCAGCACCTGGACATCCTCGTGCGGGCCAACCTCGTCACCGTGGTACGGCGCGGCCGGGAGCGGCTGCACTACCTCAACCCGACCCCGATCCACGAGATCGAGGAGCGCTGGATCTCCGGCTTCGACAAGCCCCGCCTGCAAGCGCTCAGCGCCATCAAGCACCACGCAGAGGAGTACGCCATGACCAACGCACCCACACCGGTGCCGGACTACGTATACGTCACCTACATCCGCGCCCGTGCGGAGCAGGTGTGGCAGGCCCTGACCGACGCCGACCTGACCGCGCGCTACTGGGCGCACGCCAACGTCTCCGACTGGCAGCCGGGCTCGGCTTGGGAACACCGGCGAGCCGACGGGTCAGGCAAGATCGACGTGGTGGGCCATGTCCTGGAGGCTAAGCCCCCGACCCGGCTGGTCATCACCTTTGATGACGCCCCCGATGCCGAATCGCCGAGAGAGCCGTCGGTCGTCACCTTCCTCGTCGAACCGCATCAGGACATCGTTCGCCTCACCGTGACCCACGAGAACCTGCCCAACCAGGAGATGCTGGGCGGCATCTCGGCCGGCTGGCCGGCCGTACTGGCGAACCTCAAGTCGATGCTGGAGACCGGCGAGGTCCTGCCGCAGGCACCCTGGGAGATGTCCCGCGCCCACACCTGAGCCACGCCACTCCGCCTCCTGTTCATTCCGCACACGCCCGCACACAGAGGTGCACGACATGCTGGACACTGCCCCACTCCAGGACGCCTACCGAGCTCTGCTCGACGCCGCCGCCACCGTGGCCGACGCCCACGACCCCAGCCCCGCCCCGCCAGACGGCGAGTGGAACGCCGACCAGATCCTCGCGCACGTCTCTCTCGTCACCACCGCCACCATCGCCGCCGTCGCACACATCGCAGCGGGGGCCACCACGACGTACGACAACCGGATCGCCCTCGACGCCTGGACCATCGAGCAAACCATCGCGCACGCCGGCGGCAACACCGGGCTCCGAGGCCGCATCAGCGGCCAGGCAGCCGCCCTGTGCGCACTCGCCGGAGGTGCGGCGCTCACCGACGCAGAACTCGGCACCCTGGTGCCTGCGCGGCTCGTCTCCCATGCCACCCTCCTGGTCGACCAGCCCATGCCCCTGCGCGACATCGTCACCGCACTGGCGCAGGCAGAACTGCCCGGCCACACACAACAACTCCTCGCCCTCCTACCCGACCAGCCCGCGACCCAGGCCACACGGTGACCACGCCACAGGGGTCAGGAACTCAAACGGGGCTCAGGGGAACTCACGGGAGGTCGCACATCAGGTTGCGGTGCAGCCGCCGTCCACGGCCAGGACGGAGCCGGTGACGTAGGCGGCGGCAGGCGAGGTGACGAAGGCGTAGGGGGCGGCGATCTCCTCGACGGTGCCCCGGCGGCCGAGCGGAGTGAATGATGTTGGCGACGTAGCCAAGGGCGACGGCGTTGACCCGGATGCGGTGTCCTGCCCATTCGGCTGCGAGGGTGCGCACGAGCCGGTTGATGCCGCCCTTGCTGGCCGCATAGGGGGCCAGGGTCGGGATGCCGACCGCACCCGCGATGGAAGACGTCATGGTGACCGACCCGCCGCCGCCCTGGGCGATCCAGTGGCGGGCAGCGGGCTGGAAGGCGCCGCGCACGTTGACCGTCAGGACGCGGTCCCGCTCCTCGGGAGTGTACTCGACAGCCGGCTTGATGATGTCGACGCCCGCGTTGCAGACCAGGTGGTCGAGGTGCCCGAAGACATGGACCGCTTCGGCCACCAGGCCACGGGCCAGCCCTGCGTCGGTCACGTCGCCGGCGACGGCAGCGAGCCGGGACCGCTCGCCGTGGGCCTGCGGATACTGCTCGCGCAGTGCCTTGAGCGCGGCGGCGGTCTCGGCCTCGTCCTAGCCGTTGACGAGGACGCTCGCGCCCCGGGCCAGCAGGGCGCGAGCGATGGCCAGCCCGATGCCGCGGCTGGACCCGGTGACGACGGCCGTACTGCCGGAGAGATCGAACAGATTACTCATGTCAGGCTTCCTCGCTCTGTGCCCCGGTGCGGCCCGGGGCGGTTGCTTTCCAGCGCGGCCACCGCCCGGTCCAGGCACAGGGCGGCGGCGCGTTCGGCCGCCTCGGCGTCCCCGGCCTCGATCGCGGCGACGATCGCCGCCTGCTCCGCCGAGGAGTGTCGCCATGACATGTGGGACGGGAGGCGAAAAACGACGCCGCAGTTCGGGCACGGCTGGTCGTCCGCGCTGCCGGAAGGGGGCAACCGGGCCTGTCGAGACCATTAGACGTGTCTTCTCCGTGCAAGCGGGAGCTGCTGGGGTACCTGCGTCTGGCGGCCCGTCGACGGCCGTGTCCGGCGGTGCTGTTCTGTGAGGCAGGGAGATCGAGTTGCGGTTGCGTGAGGCGCACGAAACCCGGACGGCCAGGCGCTTCGCCCGTGTGCTGGCAGGCCGTTACCGTCTGGACGCGTTGATCGGCTCCGGAGGTGCGGCGGACGTCCACCGCGGCTTCGACCTCCGGCTGCGACGACCGGTGGCTGTGAAGATCTTCCGGACGGGTACGGGCTTCGACACGGAAGAGGACTTCCGCAGCGAGGCGGTCATCCTGGCCCGGTTGCAGCATCCGGGGCTGGTGACGGCGTACGACGCCGGGCGCCACGCCGGCGACGCCTTCCTCGTCATGCAACTCATCGACGGACCCACCCTCAAAGCGCGCATCGCGCAGAGCCCGCTGTCGAGTGAGGCGACCGCCACACTCGGTACCGCGCTCGCCGACGCCGTGGCGCACGCCCACGAGGAGGGGATCATCCACCGGGACGTCAAACCGTCCAACATCCTCCTGGACGCCTACGGCCACCCCCACCTGACCGACTTCGGAATCTCCCGGCTCCTGGACGCCACCACGCGCACCGCCACCGGCACGTTGATCGGCACGGCGGCCTACCTGTCTCCGGAACAAGTGCTGGGACGGCCCGTGGGCCGTCCGGTCGACGTCTACGCTCTCGGCCTGGTCCTCCTCGAATGCCTCACCGGCAGGCTCGAATACGACGGCACGCCTCTCGAAGCGGCCATAGCGCGCCTGCATCGACCGCCCCTCCTCCCGGACTCCCTGCCGGACGAATTCGCCGCCCTGCTACGTCAGATGACGGCCCTGGACGAAGAGACGCGCCCCACGGCACGTGACTGCGCCCGACGACTGGCCGGGCTGGCTGCCGGGTTCGGCGCCCGCGAGGGTACGCACCACAGCCACCTGAGTGACGTGCGGCCGGTCACTGCCGAACCGGCTCCACCGGCACCGCCACCGGCGGCACTTCGGCCCGCCGTCGTCCGCAGCCGCCTGCGGATGTGCGGATCAGCGGCCGCTCTGGCCGCCGCCGTCACCGCAGGTTTCGTCGTCACCGACGGCTTCTCGCAGCACAGCACCACAGGCGAGGCGGCTCCGTCGGCCAGCGCTCCGGCCGTGCCGTCCGCATCCCCCGGGGCTCCCGCAGGCGATGGCGACGGTTCCGCCACACCGACGACCTCCTCGCCCCCCACCGTCTCGGCCCACCCGCTTCGGGGCACGGGCCTGGTGGGTGGGGTTCGCCCCCCGTCCGACGAACACCCCGTCCGGCAGCCGGCCGATCGCCCTGGCTCGCAGGGCGATTCACAGGCCCTTTCGCAAGGCAGGAAGAAATCCCACAACGAGCCGCCCGGCGAGGTGAAGCACGGCAAGGCCAAGAACAAGACCGGCGGACATGCGGACGAATAGCTCGGCCCAGGTGGAGACGATCTGGCGGCCCGACGCGCGTGCGTGGGGGCGCCCGGCGACCAATATAAACAGGTGTTCGCTTATAGGAGGGAATATAGTTACGCCGGTTAAGCAGGTTGCGGAGCCGGGGCATGCAGCCGCGCGGTCTGCGA
>NZ_JBIWPO010000078.1:7853-23097 GCF_044768275.1 Streptomyces sp. NPDC101152
GGGGGCGCCCGGCGGGGGGGGCGCCCCCCCGCCCGTCGACATAGATCACCTGGAGTACGATGATCGTCGTGAAGATCGTGACGCAGGTGAAGCTGATGCCGGAGCCTGAGCAGGCTGCCGCGCTGTCTGCGACCCTGCGCACGGTCAATGATCTGGCGTGCTGGGTCTCCGAAGTGGCGTTCGCTCACGGGGTGCCGCGTGAGTACGAGTTGCGCAAGCACACCTACGCCGAACTCAAAGCCCGTGGGCTGGGGGCGCAGGCCGCCCAGCACACCATCAAGAAGGTGCGCGATGCCTACACCACCTTGAAGGCGAACATCCGGTCCGGGAATCTCGGCAAGGGGGGCTCGAAGCGCCGCCGCAAGGCGGAGTCGAAACCGATCATGTTTCGTCCCGATGCCGCGCAGCCGTATGACGACCGGTGTTTGAGCTGGCAGTACGACCAGCGGACGGTCTCGATCTGGACCACCGAAGGCCGGTTGAAGGGCGTGCGGTTCGTGTGCTCGGCCGACGCGTTCAAGGTGCTCCAGGCCTACCGCAAAGGCGAGTGCGACCTGATCGAGCGTGACGGCGTCTTCTACCTGATGGCCACGTGCGAGGTTCCCGAGGCCGAGCCCTACGAGCCGGACGGCTTCATCGGCGTGGATCTCGGCATCGGCAACATCGCCACCGCATCCACCGGCTACCAGGCCGCCGGACGCGCCCTGAACCGCTACCGCAAGTGGCAGCTTGCGCTGCGGGCCAAGCTCCAGAAGAAGCACACCAAGAGCGCGAAGCGGCGGCTCAAGGAGCGCTCCCGCCGCGAGGCGCGGCACGTCAAGAACACCAACCACATCATCGCCAAGACGATCGTGACCGAGGCTGAACGCACCTCGGCCGGAATCTCCCTGGAAGAACTCAGGGGAATCCGGCAGAGGGTACGGCTCCGCAAGCCCCAACGGGTCGCGCTCCACTCCTGGGCATTCGCCCAGCTCACAGACTTCATCGTCTACAAGGCCAAGCGGGCCGGCGTGCCCCTGGTCTTCGTCGACCCCCGGTACACGTCCCAGACCTGCGCCCAGTGCGGCCACCTCGACAAACGCAACCGTGTCGACCAGCAACTGTTCATCTGCCGGGAGTGCGGGGTCGTTGCCCACGCCGACCGGAACGCTTCCCACAACATCGCCACCCGAGGCGAGAACGTGTGGAACGCGGGGCGTGAGTCACGCGTCCCTGCCACCCCATAGGGGTGGCTGGACGGAGGAGTCAACCCAGCAGCCAGTTGGGCACTACCTCCAAACCCGGTCCTTCAGGGCCGGGCCAAGTTGACGCGTAGTAGTGGATCGTGCCGTGCAGAGCGGGTTCGCCTCCCCCACGGTGCTGCACGAAGGTAGCGGCGAAGGCTTTGATGGTGCCGTCGTCCCCACGGGCTAGCCTGGTCACCGTCAGTACTCCCGATGCGGTGTTGCACCGCGTCCGTTTCCGAAGACGTCGAGTCCTGCCACCGAGGGAACATAACTGCCCTGTGCCTGGTAGGTCCGTCTCGCGACGAACTGTTCGCCGTCGGGCGGGGGCAGGAGCGCGGTCGGGTAGTCCCGCTTGCCGGAGATGTCGTACTGGACCCCGTCGCCGTACCACCTGAGCGCGAAGGTGCTGGTGGCACCCTGGTGTGTCTGGCTCCTGCCCTGGCCTATGTAGTCGCCGGCCTGCTCCGCCAGCGTGCCCGATGCCCACCAGCGATCCCGCGCCGGGTCGACAATGGAGCTGACCCGCACCTGGAACCCATCCGCTCGGTGATCGCCACACCGCGGGCCAGCAGTGGCTCCTCACCCGGCTTGAGCCGGCTCGAGGGAGCGGTGACGACCACCAGGTCGCCAGTACGTAGAGCACGGGGCCGAAGGATCGCAGGCATGGGATCTCCTCAGTGTTGATCAACAATGGCGAGCAACAGGGCCCCGTAGCGCCGGTACTCCTCCCACCCCTCCCGCGACTTGCCGTTTTCTTGACGGAATCCCAGGACTGGCACGCCGATCCCGGGCAATGAGCGTGGGGTGATACGTACGGTAATCATCGCTCTGTTCCTGGCCGGCGGCGTCGCGGCGGCCGTCGCCGCGGTCGGTCTCTCGCCCTGGTGGAGCCTGGCCGCCGTGCCGTTGTGTCTGATGGGGCTGCTGGGCGTGGCGGATCTGGTGCAGCGGCGGCATTCCGTGTTGCGGAACTATCCGGTTCTGGGGCATGCCCGCTTCCTCATGGAGCGGATCCGCCCGGAACTCCAGCAGTACTTCATCGAGCGGAACTACGACGGTCGGCCCTTCGACCGGGACGTGCGCAGCATCGTCTACGAGCGGGCGAAGGGCACCGACGCCGAGCAGCCGTACGGCACCGAGCGGGACGTGTACCGGCCCGGTTACGAGTTCCTGGTGCCGTCGATGGCTCCGTGCCCGGTGCCGAAGACGCCGCCGCGGGTGCGGATCGGCGGGCCGGACTGCAGCCGCCCGTACGACATGGCGCTGCTGAACGTGTCGGCGATGAGTTTCGGCTCGCTGTCGGCGAATGCGATCCTCGCGCTCAACGGCGGTGCGGCGGCCGGGGGTTTCGCCCATGATACCGGTGAGGGCGGTCTGTCGGAGTACCACCTGAGGCCGGGTGGGGACCTGGTGTGGGAGATCGGCACCGGGTACTTCGGCTGCCGCACCGCGGACGGTGACTTCGACCCGGCCGAGTTCGCCGACAAGGCCGCGCACGATCACGTGAAATGTGTGTCGCTGAAGCTTTCGCAGGGGGCCAAACCCGGGATCGGCGGGGTCCTGCCGGGGGCGAAGGTCAATGCCGAGATCGCGCGGGTACGGGACGTTCCCGAGGGGCGGACGGTGATCTCGCCGCCGTACCACAAGGTGTTCTCCACCCCGCGCGAACTCGTGCGGTTCATCGCCCGGATGCGGGAGCTGTCCGGTGGCAAACCGACCGGGTTCAAGCTGTGCGTGGGCTCGCGTCGGCAGTTCCTCGCCGTGTGCAAAGCCATGGCGGCGGAGGGCACGGCGCCCGACTTCATCATCGTCGACGGCGGCGAGGGCGGCACCGGAGCAGCGCCCCTGGAGTTCGCCGACCACGTGGGAACACCGCTGACCGAGGGGCTGCACGTCGTGCACAACGCCCTCGTCGGCGCGGGCCTGCGCGACCAGGTCAAGGTCGGGGCGAGCGGCAAGATCGCCACCGGGACCGATCTGGTCAAGCGTCTGGTGCAGGGTGCCGACTACGGCAACGCGGCGCGGGCGATGATGTTCGCCGTCGGCTGCATCCAGGCCCAGCGCTGTCACACCAACACCTGTCCCACCGGCGTGACGACGCAGGACCCCCGGCGCGCCCGCGCCCTCGACGTGCGGGACAAGACGCCGCGTGTGCAGCGCTTCCAGGAGGCCACCGTGGCCAGCGCCCTGCAGATCATGGCGTCCATGGGCGTGACCGATCCCGCTGATCTGCGCCCGCACATGCTCCGTCGGCGTATCGACCCTCACACCGAGTGCTCATACGAGGAGTTGTACGAGTGGCTGGAGCCGGGGCAGCTGCTCGCCGAGCCCCCGCGCTCCTGGGCGGCCGACTGGAAGGCCGCCGATCCCGACCGCTTCACCGTCTGACTGCCGATCCGTATGACCTGGAGGAACAACGTGGCCCGTACCGTCGCCCGCGTCATCGTGGACGCACTGAGCGAACTCGGCGTGCGCCAGGTGTTCGGCGTCGTGGGAGACGCGCTCAACCCCCTCACGGACGCCATCCGCACCACCGAGGGCCTGGAGTGGGTGGGTTGCCGGCACGAGGAGGCGGCGGCCTTCGCCGCGGGCGCCCAGTCGCAGCTCTCCGGCACCCTCGGGGTCTGTATGGGCACCGTCGGCCCCGGCTCCGTCCACCTGCTCAACGGACTGTACGACGCGGCCAAGAGCCACACGCCCGTCCTGGCGATCGCCGGACAGGTGCCGCTCGCCGAGCTCGGCACCGACTACTTCCAGGAAGTCGACAACGACGCCCTCTTCAGCGACGTGGCCGTCTTCCGCGCCACCATCACCTCCTCGGACCAACTGCCGCAGATGCTGGAGACGGCCGTTCGCCATGCCCTGGGCCGCAAGGGCGTCGCCGTCCTGACCGTCCCCGGCGACCTGGGCGACCGCGTACTGAGCACCGACCGGCCGGCCCGGTTCGCGCTGGACGCGCCGGTCAGCCGGCCAGAGGAGCCCGCGGTGCGGCGCGCCGCCGAGCTGCTGGACCGTGCCGAGCGGGTCACGCTCCTGGTCGGACGGGGCGCGCGGGGCGCTCGCGAGGACGTACTGGCCCTCGCCGACCGGCTGGCCGCGCCGATGGTCCTCACGCTCAAGGCCAAGGAAGGCTTCGAAGGCGAGGCCAACCCCTTCCAGGTCGGCCAGACCGGGCTGATCGGCAATCCGGCGGCCGCGTCAGCCCTCCAGGACGCGGACACCCTGCTGCTCCTGGGAACCGACTTCCCCTACCGCGACTGGTATCCGGAGGGGAAGACCGTCATCCAGGTGGACACCGAGGCCGCCCACGTCGGACGGCGGGTGCCCGTCGAGGTCGGTCTCGTCGGCGACACCGGCGCTACCGTGCGCGACCTCCTCACCCACCTTCCCGCCGGGAGTGACGGTGCCAGGGACCGGACGCATCTGGAGAAGGCGCGTCAGCGTTTCGAGCAGTGGCGTGAGGGACAGGCCCGGCTCGCCGACCCCGCCCACGACAAGGGGCTGCTCGGCCGCGTGCGCTCCTCGCTCGACAACCGCAGCCACGGCATCCGGCCGGAGGCGCTGGCGGCCGTGGTGGACCGGCTGGCCGCCGACGACGCCGTGTTCACCTCCGACACGGGTATGGCGACCGTATGGCTCTCGCGATTCGTCGAGATGCGCGGCGAGCGGCGGCTCATCGGCTCCTACAACCTCGGCTCGATGGCCAACGCCATGCCGCAGGCGCTGGGCGCCCAGTGTCTCGACCGGGATCGGCAGGTCGTGGCCTTCTGCGGAGACGGCGGTCTGAGCATGCTCCTCGGCGACCTCATGACCCTGAAGACGCATCAACTGCCCGTGAAACTGGTCGTCTTCGACAACCGCCGCCTGGGCATGGTCAAACTCGAGCAGGAACAGGCGGGGCTCCCGGAGTTCGGCACGGTCCTGGACAACCCCGACTTCGCCGCCGTGGCCACGGCCATGGGCATCACCGGCATCCGCGTGACCGACCCGGGCAACCTGGAGAAGGCGGTACGCCGCGCCTTCGACGCGCCGGGACCGGTACTGCTCGACGTGCTCACCAACCCCGACGAGATCGCGGTGCCGGCCAAGCCGACCGTTGAGCAGGGCTGGGGATTCGCGGTGGCCAAGGTCAAGGAGATCGTCCGCAGCCACGGCGACGACAGCGCGCACTGAAGGCGGTCCGCGGCAGGCGCGGGGCACCGTGACGACGGCCGAGGGCTAGGCCGTGGTCGTGGGGGTGGGTTCGGGCAGCAGGTGGGTGCGGCGCTCCTCCCGGGTGAGGGAGCGGAAGATCCGGTCCCGTGCGGCCGACAGGAGCGAGGCGATGTCCCTTTCCGCGGCCCAGAGCCGGATCGTACGGTCCTCGGCTGCGGAGACCACGCTGCGGCTGTCCGGCAGCCACGCGACCGAGGTGCAGCGGTCGCGGTGGATGCCGATCACCCTGCTCTCCCCGCCGGGCGACGGATTCCACAGACGGACCGTGCGGTCGTCCGAGCCGGTGGCGATACGGCTGCCGTCCGGGGACCAGGCGAGTCCGCGGACGCGGGCGTCATGCCCTTTCAGCAGGTGCAGGAGTGCGCCGGTGGCGGTGTCCCAGACGCGTACGGTCCAGTCGGCGGAGCTGGTGGCGAGCCGGGTGCCGTCGGGGGACCAGGCGATCGCGTCGACCCAGCTCTGGTGGCCCGTCAGGTGATGCAGGAGGCGGCGCCCGGCCACGTCCCAGATCTGGGCGGTGTGGTCGTCCGAGCCGGTGGCGAGCATCGTCGCGGTCGGGGACCAGGCGACCGCGCAGACCCATTGGGAGTGCTCCCCGTAGTGGCCCAGCTCCGCGCCTGTCGTGGCGTCCAGGACGGTGGCGCGGTTGTCGCGTCCGCCGATGGCGAGGCGACCCCCGTCCGGGGACCATGCCACGGCCTCGATGGTCTCCCCTCCGGTGAACAGCGTCCGGTGCTCGTCGGAGGCGAGAGGGTGCCAGATCCTGACGGTGTTGTCGTCGGCGCAGCTCGCGAGCCGGCGACCGTCGGGATGCCATCGCACGCCGTTGATGCCGGCGGTGTGGCCGGTGAGGGATGTGACGGGTCGCCCGGTGTCCATGTGCCAGATCCGCACCCCGTGGCCGCTGCCGCCCGCGACGTGGGCACCGTCGGGTGTGATGTCGACGCTGATGACGGGTGAGGGGTGATCGCCCATCTGCCGCAGCTCGGTGCTGTGCGTGCCCAGCGTCCAGATCCGGGCCGTGCCGTCCTCGGCGCTGGTGGCGATGCGGTCGCCGCGGGGGGACCAGGCCAGGGCCTGGACCCTGTCGGTGTGGCCGCACAGCCGGGCGAGTTCGCCGCCGTGGTCGAGCGCCCGTATGTGGACGGCGGGTCCGCGTGAGGAGACGGCGAAGCTGTCGCCTCGCGGATTGCAGCGCAGGTCGGTGATGAGTTCGTTCGGTTCCGGGAAGAGCCGTCTGAGCCGCCCGGTGCCCGAGTCCAGGACCTTGATCCGTTCCTCGCCGCTGACCAGGAAGGTGCCGTCCGGCGTCCAGGAGACGGGGGCGGCGCGGTTGTTGGAACGTTCGAGTACGCGTACGGGCTGCCCGGTCCCGACGTCCCAGACGACGCAGGTCCTGTCGTAGGAGGCGGAGAGCAGCCGGGTGCCGTCCGGGGACCAGACGAGCCGGTAGATCTCGTTGCGGTGACCGGACAGGTCCGCCGTCTGCCGCCAGTCGGCGGTGTCGAAGAGCAGGATGCGCCGGTCGCGCGAGCAGACCGCCAGCAAGGAGCCGTCGGGGGACCAGGCGACGTCCCGCACTATGTCGGTGAACGCGGCCAGGACGGCGACGGTCTCCCCCGACGCCGCGTCCCACACCCGGGCCGTACAGTCGCGCGACGCGGTGGCCACCCGCCGCGAGTCCGGCGACCAGTGCACGGCGCCGACTCCCGACGCATGTCCCTCCAGCAGCAGGGCGGGCACGCCGGAAGCGGCGTCCCAGATGCGGGCGGTCCCGTCCATCGACCCGGTGGCGATCCACGCCTCGTCGGGCGACCACGCTATCGCGCGCACCCCTGCCGTGTGGCCGGTGAGGACGGCCTGGGTGTGGTTGTGGGCGAGCGCGGCCATCATGGCCCGGACCGCGGTGGCAGTGGGCGGGCACTCGGCGAGGACGGTGGCCGCGAGGAGAGTGCCCAGTTCCGGATCACGTTCGGCGTTGGCCAGGACGTACTGGCCGACCGCCTCGGAGACCTGCTTCAGGAAGGTCCGGTCCCTGCTGCGGGAGGCGGTGACCAGTTCCCGCATGTCCGCGGTCGCCTCCCCGGCCGACTCCAGACCGGTCAGCCACCGGCGGGCCAGTCCGAGTCGCTCCCCGGTCAGGAGATAGTCGGGGCTGTATCCCGAGGACCGCCAGTCGGCCGCCCAACGCTCCAGCTCACTACGGCTGTTGAGCCGCTCGGCACGCACCGTCACCTGCTGGTGCAGCGGCGGCCACTGACGGAACAGGGCCTCGTGTGCCACCTGCACCATGGGAAGGCTGTCAACCTGAGTGACGACGAGCAGCCGTGCCTTGTCGAACGGGCGCAGGATCTCCCGTTCCTGATCCGACAGGCCGGCCAACGGCACCCGGCGCTTGACCGGTTCGCCGCCCTCCATGCCCACGAGCCGCAACAGCACGGCAAGGACGGTGTCCGCGCCGTGCCGGTCGACGACGGTGGCGAACACCTCGTCCGCCTGGCGGGCCAGCGCGCCGGCGACGCCGCCGAGGGACAGGTAGCTCGCCTTGGTGGCCAGCCGGGACTCGCCAATCGACAGGTAGAGCTCGCGCAGGAGGTAGGCGAGCAGCGGCAGCGCGTCCGCGGTGCCGGTGTCGTCGACGATGTGCGCGACCAGCCCGGGCTCGAAGGTCACCCCGGCCAGCCGGGCGGGCTGCTCGACAGCGGCGACGAGTTCGGCGGTGGACATGGCGCCCAGCGCCATCGGTGAGGTGAACAACTGCGGCTGGCCGAAGGCCAGGAAGTCCTGGAGGAACTCCACCCGCAAGGTGGCGACGACCCACAGGCGACGGTCGTCGGCGAGGGCCGCGAAGACGGACGCGAGGAACGTTTCTCTGTCGGCCTCCGACGAGTCCGTGATCAGTTCCTCCAACTGGTCGATCACCAGCAGCGTGCGCCCCGGCAGTACGCCGCCCGCGGCACGCGTCCTGCGCACCCCCACGAGATCACCTGCCCGCAGACGCCGGACGACCTCGTCCCGGTCCAGCCCCGCCGCCCGGGTCAGACTGTGAGCGAGGTGATGCAGAGGCTCGGAGCCCGGCACCATCATCGGCAGCACGGTCCACCGCGAGCGCAGCAGACGCGGCAGGACCCCGGCATGCACCAGCGAACTCTTCCCGCTGCCCGACGTCCCCGTGACACACACGAACCGCTCCTGCGGATCGGGCGTGGAGGTGTTCAGCCGTCGCACGATCTGCGCGACCTCCTCGTCCCGTCCGAAGAACACGGCCGCCTCCGAGCGGCCGAAGGGGGCGAGGCCCGGGTAGGGGGTGTCCTGCGGATCCCAGGCGGGCCGCGGCGCGGCGGGATGCGTCTGCCGGTGCACCACCACCTGGCCCACGACGACCACGCCCAGCAGGACGATCACCACGAACGGCGCGATCCAGTCGAGGGAGCGCACGATGGGCGACTCGACCGCGTTCGCGGCGAAGTTGGCCGCGACCTCAAGGAACGTGGCCGAGACCAGGACCGCGATCTGCATCGTCTGAGGCGAGCGTTGCCGCATGCGCTTCCCCCTAGTCGCTAGGTGCTGCCCCGTCGCAGACCTCTCGAAACCGAGGAAGCCGACAAACCGGCACGCCGTCGAGCCGCCGAACTACATCGCGCGCAGGGCGCGTTGAGCCGAAGCGGAACAAAGACGTACCACCTGCGCACGCGGGCGCGTTGCCTCCAGCATGGACCGCACCGTGACCACCGGGCTCCTTGTCCCGGAAGACGAGGAACAGCAGACGTCAGGAAGGGGAAAGGAAGTCTGCGTGCGATCCGCCGGACCGGACAAGCAACCATGCGGGTGAGGTCTGACGCCGCGCACGCCCTACCGTGTCCTATGCGGTGAGGCGGATCAGCATTGATCTAGCGCGGTACCCTGGGCGTTCACGCTCGGGAGGAAGCGCTTCTTGACGCTGCTGTGACCCGTGTGGGTGCACGGGTCTGTGCTGTTGACCTCAGCCGGGACGTTTCTGGTTCTCGATGTGCTCCTTGATGACGGCGTGCGGGGCGCCCCGGCCACGAGGCGGCGAGGTAGGACGGCGACCAGAAGTGCTCACCCCACCGGTACTTACGGATAGGGGCTGGGACCTCCGGCCGCAGGCGCTGGGCGGAGACACCCGTGAGGGACCCTACGCGTCGGGAGTGGCGGCCTTGGGCGGGTAGTGCACGAGCAGGTGCACGTGATCGCGGTCGCCGTTGAACTCCCGCAGCTTCGCGCCGAAGGTCCGTACCCCCGTCGTGCATGACCTCTTCGCAGCGCCGAAGGATCTTGTCGGTGAACGGTCCGCGACCGTACCTGGGGGTGAAGAGCACGTGTGCGTGGAGGGTGTGGATGACGCTACGGACCCTGCGGGTATGGGGATTTGACTCTCAGCGGGGTGAGACAGAGCACTGCTACGATCGCGCCGGTGAAGATCGTGACGCAGGTCAAGCTCATGCCGGACGCCGCGCAGGCATCCGTGCTTGAGCGCACCCTGTGCACGGTCAATGACGCCGCGAACTGGGTGTCGAAGGTGGCGTTCGCCCACGGGGTGCCGCGTGAATATGAGTTGCGCAAGCACACCTACGCCGAACTCAAAGCCCGTGGGCTGGGAGCGCAGGCTGCGCAACACGTCATCAAGAAGGTGCGCGACTCGTACACCACGCTCAAGGCCAACATCCGTGCCGGGAACCTCGGAAAGGAAGGCTCGAAGCGCCGCCGCAAGGCGGAGTCGAAGGCGATCATGTTCCGGCCCGATGCCGCGCAGCCGTATGACGACCGGTGTTTGAGCTGGCAGTACGACCAGCGGACCGTGTCCATCTGGACCGTGGGCGGCCGGGTCAAGAACGTGCCGTTCGTGTGCTCTGCGGATGCGCTCAGGATGCTCCAGGCCTACCGCAAGGGCGAGTGCGACCTGATCGAGCGTGACGGCGTCTTCTATCTGATCGCTACGTGTGAGGTTCCCGAGGCCGAAACGTACGAGCCGGACAGTTTCATCGGCGTGGATCTCGGCATCGTCAACATCGCCACCACATCCACCGGCTACCTCGCCGCCGGTCGGGGGCTCAACCGGTACCGCAAGCGGCAGCTTGCCCTGCGGGCCAAGCTCCAGAAGAAGCGCACCAAGTCCGCCAGGCGGCGGCTCAGGGCCCGTGCCCGGCGCGAGGCGCGGCACGCCGCCAACCAGAACCACATCATCGCCAAGACGATCGTGACCGAGGCTGAACGCACCGGACGCGGCCTGTCCCTGGAAGAACTCAAGGGCATCCGCAACCGGGTACGGCTCCGCAAGCCCCAACGGGTCGCACTCCATGCCTGGGCCTTCGCCCAGCTCGCAGACTTCATCGTCTACAAGGCCAAGCGGGCCGGGGTACCCCTGGTCTTCGTCGACCCCCGGTACACGTCCCAGACATGCGCCGCGTGCGGCCACGTCGACAAACGCAACCGTGTCGACCAGCAACTTTTCATCTGCCGGGGGTGCGGGGTCGTTGCCCACGCCGACCGGAACGCTTCCCACAACATCGCCACCCGTGGCGAGAGCGTGTGGAACGCGGGGCGTGAGTCACGCGCCCCTGCCACCCCATAGGGGTGGCTGGACGGAGGAGCCAACCCAGCAGCCAGCTGGGCACTACCTCCAAGACCGGCCCTTCAGGGCCGGTCAAGTTGACTCGCTTGTAGCAGTACAGGGTGGCGGCGTGGCCGAGAGAGGTAGTTGCGGGGATCGCGTTCCTAGCGGGGGCTGAGCCGCCGGTGGTCGGACAGCCACGAGATGGTGCGCTGGATGACCCAGCGCTTCTCGGGTGGCTGGTGCACCGCGCCGTCGTCGCTGCGACCCTCGCAACGGCCCTGCTGTTGATCTGCGACGCGTGGTTCGACGTGTCTCTCGCCTTCGGCACCCCGGAGATCTGGCTGTCGGCGGCACTGGCCGTGTTCGCCGAACTTCCTCTGGAATCCTTCTACCTGATCCGAGGGGTGACGGGGATGATCTCGTTGGCGCAGTGGCCCTCCGCCAGGGCCGAGGCGTGCAGTGACGAGCAGGCCACCGACCGGGACACCTGAAGGATCCGCGGAACGGCGGCCATGTGCTCCGCCGAGGTCAGTTCGGGCGCCGCTGCGCCGCGGGCGTCACCGTCTCCGGGTGCGGATACGACGGCGCCACCCGCAGCGGGCGGGCCGCCCAGCCGGGCAGGTGCCAGTTCCACGGGCCGAACAGCGAAACGAGCGACGGAACCAGCAACATCCGCACGATGGTCGCATCCAGAAGGATGCCGATGCCAAGGCCTGTCGCCAGCGTCTTCAGATCGGTGCCGGGGCCGGAGGCGAGCGCGGCGAAGGCGAGGAAGAGGATCAGCGCGGCGCTGGTGACCAGCCGGCCGGTGCGCCCGAGGCCCTCGATCACGGCGGCGTCGGTGGAGCGGCCGGTGTCGTACTCCTCTCGGATGCGGGAGAGGATGAACACCTCGTAGTCCATGGACAGTCCGAACAGGAACGCGAAGACCATCAGCGGGATCCAGAAGGTGATCGCGCCGGTGGCCGCGATGCCGAAGACCGCGTTGGAGCCGTGCCCGTCCTGCCAGAAGATCACCATCAGGCCGAGGGTCGCCGCAAGGGAGATCAGGTTCAACAAGATCGCTTTGAACGGCAGCAGCAGGGAGCGGAAGGCGCGCACCAGCAGGACGTACGTCAGCAGGGCGATGATGGTGAGCATCAGAGGGAAGTTGCCGTAGACGGCATGCATGAAGTCGATCTGTGCCGCGCCGATGCCGGCGACACCGAGGACGCCGGGCAGGCCGTCCGCGGCAGTCTTGACCCGTTTGACCACGCCGACACTCTTGGAGTTCACGGTCTCGTGGTCGGGGATGACGACGACGATGCTCTGCCCGGCGCGGTTGGCGGCCGGTCCGGACGGCACGAACACGCTGCTGACACCGTCGATGCCGGCGAGCTTGGCGGCGGCTGTGCGGGCCCGGTCGGTGCGGACCAGGATCTCCATGGGGGTCAGGGCGCCAGTTGGCACACCGCCGAGCTTCAGGGTCTGCAGGGTCTCGTAGGCCGGGCCGCTCTTGGCCAGTGACTCGGACGAGGCGAGACCGATCTTGATGCCGAGGAAGACTCCGGTCAGTGCGAAGAGTGCGGCCAGCGCAGTGGCGGCGGCGATCCAGCGGCGTCGTACCACAGCAGTGGTCCACCGGCTCCAGAAGCGGCTGGCCCGGTTCTCGTGCCGGATCTTCGGCCAGTCGACTCTCGGTCCGATGCCGCCCAGGATCGCCGGGGTGAGCGTGAGCGTCGTCAGCACGCTTGCCAGGGGGATGAGGGCTCCGCCGTAGCCCATGCTCCGCATGAACGGGACCGGCAGGACCACCAGCGCCAGCAGACCGATCGCGACGGTGACGCCGCTGAACAGCACGGCGTGTCCGGCGCGTTCCATCGCGACGACGACCGCGTCGTGGTTGTCCCGGCCGTGGTCGCGCTCCTCGCGCCAGCGGGTGACGAACAGCAGTGAGTAGTCGATCGCCACGCCCAGGCCGATGAGGGCGACCAGGAACTGCACGATGAACGACACATCGGTCGCATAGGTGAGCGGCAGCAGCATCACGAAGGTCGCGAGGATCGACACCGCGGCCACCACCAGCGGCAGCAGGGCCAGGAAGGATGCGAACACGAAGGCGAGTACGGCCAGGGCGCCGACGGCGCCGAGGAGTGTCTCCCCGAGGACGCCGGGCCCACCCCCGTTGTTGCCGCCGGAGGCCAGCACGTCTTCCCCCGTCACGCCGACCGCAGACCCCGCCGGCACGGCGTGCTGCGCCGCCGACCGGATCGGATCGGTGAGCAGCTTCTGGCTGGGTGACGGGTTGAAGCGGTAGAACACCAGGGCATAAGCAGTGCGGTCGTCCTTCGTCCGGAACGCCTTGTCCCCGGTGTTCGCCTCGTCGATCACCCGTAGGCCGGGGACGGCTGTGCCGGCGGCCGTGAACGCCCGCCCGACGTCCTGCTCGTGACCGGTGACCGTCTGCCCCGCGGGGAATGTGACCGAGACCAGATAGGGGTTCGTGTCACCGCCGCTGCCGAAGGTGCGCTCGATGCGGTGGGCTGTCACCGTGCCGGGCTTACCGGGCAGGGAGAAGTCGATCGTCAGCCGGTTCGTCGTCCGGCCGGCCAGAAGAACGCCGGCGACGAGCACCAGTCCCCAGAAACCCACTACCGCCTTGCGATGCCGCAGAACGAACTCGGCCCACCGCCGCATGCTCGGGCCCTCCCCACGTCGTAGGTTGCGGGAGCTTAACGCTATGCACGCTTCCTTCACTATCAGGCGAATCGACGACTTTTGATGCGATCCAGCGCCGTGTCGACCAGGACTCATCGGGGATGACTGCGTTCTCCGGCCAGTGCGGCTCGGGCTCGAGAACCGGATCCAGGCGGTCGGTGCAGACGGCGTACTTCCAGGACTTCACCCACATGCCCTGTTAATTGCGGGCGTCCTGGACGTCACCAGCCCCTAACACGGCTGACAGTGGTGCCTGGACCGGCCCTGTGTCCGCCGCGATCGGCAGGGCGCCGATCGAGGCGGGCACAGCCGGTGGCCGTATGGCCTTACCCGGCAGACGAGAGGCCTTTTGCGGCTGAGGTGATGTGATGGCGTGTCACCTTGGCGATCTCCTCCCAGAACGGTTTGGCGGTGAGGTAGGTGCCGAGTGCGGCAAGGACGCCGAGGGAGACGTCGACGCTGAGACGTCCCTGCTTGGCCCAGTAGACGTCCTGCAGGTCGAGCAGCAAGGCGAACTCGTCGGTGATCAGGGCGGTTCCGGCGCCGTAGGCAGCGGCAACCGCAGGGTGGCCGACGGCACGTTCGTCACCGCGTACGGCGATCAGCCCGATGCCGGCCAGCGTGACGATGCCGACGTTGTAGTGGTGCAGGTGCTCGCCGCCGGCGGAGATGTTGCCCCACGGCAGCCAGCCGCCCCGGATACCGTGCGTGATCAAGCGCACCATGCCCCATGTCGTGCCAAAGGACGCCCACGTGATGACGAGCGACCGTTTGGTCGGGGTGAGATTCCGGTCCGCGGCCTCGCGCCATCGCTCAACCAACTGCGGCCGGGCGGCTGCGCGTGCCCCGTCGGCTGCCACGCCCTTGGGCGGCACTCCGGCCGTCGGCCCGCTCACGCCCGCCGCTCCCCACCCTGGCCATCGGCCGGTGTGTCGGCGAGGCCTGCACCGACCGCGGCGGCCACGTGCTTCATGCTGAGACGGCAGGGATCCTCGCGCTCCATCGCGCCTTCTGTCGTGCCGGTCGCCTTCCCGTTCAGCGGCTGGCCGCAAAGAGAACGGCCATCACGATCGAGAGCGTGCCAGAGCAGTCCTGGGCCGTTTTCGGTTGCCAGTCCTTCGGCGAGCATGCTGTACATCATCCACCTCCCACACGAACGCGGTTGCGGTCCACCAGCGCCATGAGACAGCCCATTCACCCAAACCGGCGAGCCGGGCCCGCCGAACGGATGAATCGCATGGATCGGTAAATGTGTCGCACGCCGTTGCAGGCGCCGGGATACTTCCTCGGTGACTCTCACCGCTGAGACTCACCGCACCTCCCCGGCCGTCCCAACTGTTGCGGCCTCGGGCTCTCGTGCCCGGAGACCTTGTCGTGGTCGCGGCGCTGTCTGGGCCTCTCGATGCCAGGTACGCGCCCGATCTCGAACGGACGGTGGGAGTGTAAATCTAACGGCGGATCCGACGATCATGGGAGAGACGTCAAGTGACTGATACCGCCGTGGAGTTGGAGACCGTGGAGCCTGTCCAGA
>NZ_JBIWPO010000079.1:0-22887 GCF_044768275.1 Streptomyces sp. NPDC101152
CGTCCGTAGCCTAATCCGCCGCGCGTGGACCACCCACCGCTGGGACGACCGCCCGAACCACCGCCCATGAGTGCGCCTATCTGCGCGAGCTCTTAGTGGTCGGCTTCGGAAGTCCTTCGGGGGTTGATCACGCTGCCGGCGCGGTGGAGGATTCTTCCTGGTGACGGGCGGTGTGCCGGTCGAACCTGGCCAGCAGATCGTCCAGGTCGGTGGTGGTGAACCTCCACTGGAATGGCTGTGCCGTGGCGTTGTAGCGGTGTTCGAATGCTCGGAGCCGGTTTCGGACTTCGTCGAGGTCTGAGAAGTCGTTGGGTGAGACAACCTTGCGCTGCACGATGGAGAAGAAGATCTCTATCTGGTTCAGCCAGGAGGCGTGGACGGGTGTGTGGAGCATGACGGCGTTCGGGAACCGGGAGGCCAGGCGGTCGATGGCCGGCCTGCCGCGGTGCGAGGAGCCGTTGTCGACGATGAAGAAGACCCGTTTCGCGCTGGCGTAGGGTTCGTTGCCCATCACCTGCTCAACCAGTCTCATGAACGGCACGATGCCTGTGGTCTGTTCGCAGCGGCCGAAGACCTCGGCCCGGTGGATGTCGTAGGCGGCCAGGTAGGCCAGGGCTCCGCCGCGCCTGTAGGTGTGGTTGACGCGCATCGAACGGGCCTGGCCCGGGACCAGGGGGGGATGGCAGCGACAGCGGGCCTGGATGGAGGTCTTCTGGTCTGCGGAGATGACGTACTCGTCCTCTGCGAGCGGGGTGCCGTCGAATATGCGCGCGTACAGGTCCAGGACCCGTTGAGCGGTGGCGCGGAAGTTCGGGTCGCGGGTGAAGATCCAGGAACGGTGCTGCCAGGGCTTGAGTGCGTCGTCCCTGAGCCACGGCGCACAGTGCGCGAGAGCGGGGCTCCGGACTCGGTGGGCAACTGGCAGGCCAGTGCTTTAACTTCGGCGATCTGCAGCGCGGTGAACGTCGGAGGCCGCCCCGACCGCTTGCGGTCGGCCAGGGCGGGCACTCGGCCGGCCGTGAATCGGCCGCGCCAGCAGCGCACGGTGTCCACGTGCAGGTGGGTCTCGGCGGCGATCTGGGCGTTGCTGCGACCTCGTGCTGCCATGAGCACGATCGTCGCCCGCTGGCGTGACTGGTGCGGGGTCTTGTGGCCGTAGGCCATCTTCTTGAGCCGGTGGCGCTCGGCAGCGGTCAGTTCCAAGGGCACGGCGGAGCACACGGGCATGGAAGGAGGGCGGCCCATCTATCCGTGGTGGAGAAACGAAGTGGCGGGGCCGGCTGCCCGCACGGGCCGTTGGCTCGCCAGGGGCCACAGCCTGAGCATCGGACCCGGTGAACCTTCCAGGGCCGAGCGCAATTACTCCTCAGGGGTGGGTGTGAACACCGATGCCGCCGGAGACGGTGAGGTTGTCGCCGGTGATGTAGCCGGCGGCGTCCGAGGCGAGGAAGGCCACGGCTTCGGCGATGTCGGTGGGAGCGCCGACGCGGCCGAGCGGGACGTCCCGGGCCCAGGAGTCGATCATTTCCCGGGAGACGCCCATCTTGCTGTAGGCGGGGGTGTTGATCAGTCCTGGGCTGACGGCGTTGACGCGGATGCGGCGGGGGGCGAGTTCGAGCGCGAGGGATCGCATGAGGGGCAGCAGTGCGCCCTTGGCGGCTGTCATGGCGGCTCCGAGTCCTTCGGCGGCGCCCACGGTGAACACGACCGAGGCTCCCTCATTGAGGAGTGGGAGTGCTTTTTGCAGGGTGAAGAAGTTGCCCTTGACGTTGATGTCGAACAGGGCGTCGAAGGTGTCTTCGTCGGTTGATTCGATCGGGCCGGGGCGGGAGATGCCCGCGTTGAGGAAGAGCAGGTCGAGGGAGCCGAGTTGCCGACGTGCCTGATCCATCGCCTGGTCGATGTCCGGCAGGGACCGTGCGTCGGCCCGGACAGCCGTGACGTCTTCGGGAAGTCCGGCGTCGGCGGCATTGCCGAGGCCGGTGACCATGACGCGATAGCCGCGGGAGTGGAGTAGTTCGGCTGTCGCCTTGCCGATGCCGCTGGTTCCACCGGTGATCAAAGCTGTGGGTGCAGACATGATGCGCTCCTTTGCGTACTTGTGGGCGGGGGCGGCTCTGCACGTGGGGCCGTGGGCGGTGCCGTGCCGCCGACTGGCAGCGTACGGCAGCTTGGCAGCGACTGCCAAACATTATGTGGCTGTCGCTATGGCAGTGCTGGGCTAGTCTGGTGGCATGAAGCAGGAAGCCAAGTCAGCGACGGGCGCACCGGCCACGCTGTGGGACCGGACACGGCAGCTGGCTTCCCAGGAGATCCTCACGACGGCGCTGCGCCTGTTCACCGAGCAGGGCTACGACGAGACGACCATCGCCCAGATCGCCCGGGAGGCCGGCGTCTCCCAGCGCACCCTCTTCCGCTACTTCGGCACCAAGGAGGACCTTCTCGGCGGCGGCCAGGACCGGTTCGGGCAGGTCCTGATGGACACGATCAGCGAACAGCCCGCCGATGCCGGTGTCTGGGAGGCCCTGCGCGCAGGGGTTGCTGCCGTACTGGCCTTGCACGACAGCCGAGAACAGGCCCTGGAGCGGTTCCGCCTCCTGCACAACACCGCCTCGCTGCGTGCCGGCTGGCTCGAAAAGCGACTGCGGTTCCAGGAGAACCTGCTGCCACTCATCGAGACCCGTATGGACGCAGCTACCGGCAACGAGGGCGCGAAGGCCCGCGCGGTGATCGCGACGGCGTTCGCGTGCCTGGATGCCGCATCGATGACCTGGGTCGCCAACGACGGCATCGGCGAAATCATGGACCTGTACGACGAGTGCCTGGCTGCGGTGCGCGGCTGACCCGCAACGACCAACCAGCCGACACCGTGGACGGAAACCGGGTACGTCCGCTGCCACAGACCGGGCCCACATCCGGATCTCCCAGCTGATGAGCCGTGCTGGTGTCATGCGCAACGACACCGATGGCACGTCCGCTCCGCTACCTGGACTCCACAAGACGAGTGCTCAAGCCAACCCCCGAAGGACTTCCGGAGCCGACCACTGAGGCACCTGTCCACGCTCCTGCGTTCGGTTCAGACTTCAGGCCGGGACCTGAGCCAGGCGTCCCGCACCGGTCGTCAAGAAACCCGGGCACCCTCAAGTGATTAACCCTGGGTGTCCTCCCCTTGGATCTGTGCGGCGGCGTGGTGCAACTCGGCGAGGACGGTTCGCACGGCCCGTCGTGCGGTGCGTTCCGGCCGGTGAAGAATGTCGATGTGGCGTCGGGCGTGGACTGCGCCCAAGGGTCTCAGCACGAGGTCCGGGTGCTCGCGGGCCGTCCAGCGTGGCATCAGAGCCAGGCCGCCGCCGGCGGCTACGGCCTCGGCGGCCACGGCGAAATCGTTGATGCGATGGGCGATGGCGAGGCGGCGGTTGGCAACGCTGGCGATGGCTTCGATCGTGGAGAGCAGCGGGAAGCCGTCATGGACGGTGATCCAGGGTTGGTCTGCCACGTCATGCGGCAAGAGCAGCGTCTTGGAGGCCAGCGGGTGACCGGTCGGCAGGGCGACGTCGAGCGGCTCTCGCAGCAGGGTGCTGACGGTGACGGTGCGCGGCCAGGGCGGTCCATGCTCGAGGCGATGGGCGAGAACGAGGTCGTAGTCACGGGTAAGGGCGGGAAAGCGGTCCTGAGCGACATCTTCGTCGGCCAGAGCCAGTCGTGGCACGCCGGGCCCGGCGAGGCCGCGCAGCAGCAGGGGGAAGAACGCGGAGGCTGCGCTGTGGAATGCCGCCAGCGACACCTCGCCGTCGGGCTGCTCGGCGAAGTCGGTCACGGTGTGCCGTGCCCGGGCCAGGGCGGTCTCCACCTCGATGGCCGCGCGGGCCAGGGCCTGCCCGGCTTCGGTCAAAACCACCCGGCGCCCGTCGCGCTCGGTGAGCGCGACGGGCATCGAGCGCTGCAAGAGGCGCAGTTGCTGGGAGATCGCGGAAGGCGTCACACGTAGTGCCTCGGCGACCGCGCTGACACTGCCCAGTTCCCCCAGTTCCCGCAGGATCGTGAGTTGTCGCTCATCCATGCACACAGTGTAGGACTGCTACAGGTTTGTTTAAGAAGCTGGTGCTGGTCTTCAACGTGCTGGTGGTGCAGCGTGGGGGTATGTCTGATGCACGCCGTTCCGACGCAGTGCTGTTCCTCGTCGCGCTGGTCTGGGGTTCCAGCTACCTGGCCGCCAAGACGCTCACCGGCGCGCTGCCGGTGACCACCGTCCTGTTCGCCCGGTACGCCATCTCCGCGCTCGCGTGCGCAGCCGTGGTCGCCTCACGTCGCCCGGTGCGCCGTTTCACCCGCGCCGAGGTCCGCGCCGGGTCGCTGCTGGGGGTCACCCAGGCGGCCGTTCTGGCACTGGAGACCTACGGGGTCGCCCACACCAGCGCCGCGAACGCCGGGCTGATCATCAGCCTGACCATCGTGCTGACACCGCTCCTGGACCGCACCGCGGGCCGCCGCACACTGCCCGGGACCTTCTTCCTCGCCGCCGGCCTGTGCGTGCTGGCCGTCGCCCTGCTCACCTGCGGCACTGGGCTGCACGCGCTGCGGGTCGGCGACGCCCTGATGCTCGCCGCCGCGCTCGTGCGGGCCGGGCACGTCGCGCTCGTCGGACGGCTCAGCGCTCGCCAGCCCATGGACCCGCTGCACCTGACGAGCGCCCAGACCGTCGTCGGCTCGGCGTTGTTCCTGCCGTCCGCGCTCACTGACCTGCCTGACCTGGCCCACAGCAGCGCCACCACGTGGTCGCAGCTGATCTACCTCGCCCTGTTCTGCAGTGTGTTCGCCTTCCTTGCCCAGACCTGGGCCGTGCAACGCACCTCCGCCAGCCGGGCCAGCCTGCTGCTGGGCACCGAGCCGATCTGGGCCGTCGCCATCGGGATCACTCTCGGCGGCGAACGGCTCACCGCGTGGGCCTGCCTCGGAGCCGCTCTCATGCTCGCCGGAACGTACTGGGGCCAGGCCATCGAGCGTACCCACCGCACCACCACGGCCCCCGAAACCGTGGAAGAGGACACACCCCCCGCCACGACACCTATCAGCGTCTGATCGCCCTGCCCAAGCGCACCCGGCCCAGACCACGGACCCGCCGCGGGACAACTGTGACCGTAGCCGAACCGTCCTCAGCGCCCTGGCTCACATCAGCTCGCTGGAGGCAGGCAAACCAGTGGACGTGGAAGTCGACGGGATCGCCCTGGGCAGCCTGGGTGCCCGCCGGGCGGGCCGCATCGCCACCGCTGTCGGCCTCTCGCTCGGCATGAAGACCCTCACTGTCGCAGGCGAGGACATAGCCGCCGCCCGCGCACTGCTGTGGCTCAGCGGCTACGCATCGTGGCCGAACCCGGCGGAGCCACCGCTCTCGCCGCGCTGCTCGGCAACCCCGAACACTTCCCGGAGGGGGCCACCGTCGTCGTCTCCGGAGCCAACACAGGACTCTCGTGAAGTATTCGCTGCTGAGCTTGGCGTCTATGTGCGCCACGAGCGCAGAGAGTAGGTCTTTCCCGGTAACGGATCATGCCGTTGTGTGATCGTTCAGATGGTGCGGTCGTACTCGAGCTGGAGCAGGACGAGGGCTGCGGCGCCGATCTTCGTGATGCGGCTGGGGTCGAGGCCGACTCTGCACAGGGCTTTGAAGGTGGCCTTGAGCAGGGAGTTGGCCCGCTCGCAGACGCCGTGGATGCCGCGGATGACCTTAGCGTAGGTCTGCTGGGCTTCGGTCAGCCCGCCTCCGGCGGGCTTCTGTGCGGGTGGCGGAAGGCCGTCGCCGACGTTCTCGTGGTCGAGGTCGACGAGGGTCGGCATGTCCAGCTCGGCAGCTATGCGGTTGAGGCCGTCGATCAGACCGTGATGGCGGGCGCAGGTGGTGTCGTGCCCCCTGCCCGGACAAACCGGTGAGACCCAGATCGGCCAGCCGTCCGGGCCCTTGCGGGTTCCGGCCGCGATGCGGTGGTCGCGCAGCAGCCGGGCCAGGTGCTCGGCGGTGGACCGCTTCACATCGAGCACCGCGGTGCATGTGACACTGGTCGACACGTGAGGCCCTCGGTCAGGACAATCCGTCGCAAGATCGTTTCTACCAGGGGTCTTACGCTTGCCCGGACTTGGCGACCGCACGGGTCGTAGCGGAAACATCGCGATCACAGAGAGCGACCGGCGCTTTCGCAGCCCGTTTGGACGCATCGATGATCGTCGCGCCGAGGCTTTCGTGGATCGCTCGCATCCGAGGATTCCACTTCAGGACCGCTGTGAGCTCCTCGGACGAGAAGGTCACGACCTGCGTAGGCTTCCGCGCGGCCGCGCACATACACCGGCCGGGGCCGCCCACTATCCTGCTTCTCTCACGGGGCGAGGTGACCAGGGGGAGGCCAGGTGCAGTCGTTGGAGAGCACGGATCCGGCCGCGATCGGCGGCTATCCGCTGCTGGCGCGGCTCGGCGCCGGCGGAATGGGGCAGGTCTATCTGTCGCGCACGCCGACCGGCCGCCCCCTGGCGCTGAAGACGGTCCGGCCCGACCTCGCCGCGGCCCCGGACTTCGAGCGGCGTTTCGCCCGGGAGATCCGCACCAGCGACCGCGTCCGCTCCCCGTGGACCGTTTCGGTGGTGGACTTCAGCCCGCCTGGCCACCGCCCGTTGTGGCTGGTCACCGAGTACGTCGCCGCGCCTGCCCTCTCCGACTGGGTCGCCGGGCACGGGGCGCTGCCGCCCGCCGCCCTGCGCACGCTGGCCGCGGAACTCGCAGCGGCGCTGGCCGCCGTGCACGCCTGCGGGCTCACCCATCGGGACGTCAAACCGTCCAACGTCCTGCTCGGCCGCGACCGGCCCATGCTCATCGACTTCGGCATCGCCAGGGCCGCGGACGACTCCCGCCACACCAGCACCGGCGGTGTCATCGGCTCGCCCGGCTACCTCGCTCCCGAACAGGCCGCCGGGGGTGCCATCGCCGAGGCGGGCGACATCTTCTCCCTGGGCGCGGTCCTGGTGTTCGCCGCGACCGGCTCCGGTCCCTTCGAGTATCCCGGTGAGCAGCCCTCGGCTGCCTCCCTGCTCTACCGCATCGTCCACGAGCCGCCCCGCCTGGACGGTGTACCGGCCGAACTGGCCCCGGTGATCAGCGACTGCCTGGCGAAGCGGCCCGAGGACCGGCCGGACAGCGCCGAGTTGGCTGCCCGGCTGCGCCGGAGGCGGGCCGCCAACGACCCACGGGTGGCCGCTCAGGAGCGCGGGCCCGCTCCGGTGGCTGACACGTGGAAGGATGCGCTCCCGCCCGGACTCGGCGCTGACCTCGCCGCCCGCGAGAAGGAGGTCGCACTCCGGTGCGCCGTACCGCCACACGTCCAGGAGCAGGCGCTGTCGGACGCGGTGACGTCCGCGGGCGGAAGACCGCCCGTGCCGGCGACCGCCGGCACGGTGTCCCTGACACCACACCTCGACCACGCGAGCCCCGCCACGCCGCACGCGTCGCCCCCCAACACCCCGGCACTGTACGGCCAGCCGGCGCCGGACACCCCCACGCCGTACGGTCCGTTCACCCCCGACACCGCCAGGCCGGCCGGGTTCGGGCCGCACAGCGCCCCCGCCCCCCACAGGGAGGGCGGCGCACGCCGCCGAGCCCGCTGGACCGTCACCGCCTCCGTCCTCGCGGCAGCCGCCCTGGTGACCGGCGTCCTGCTGTGGCACCCGTTCGGCAAGGAGGCGGCCGGTGAAGGCTCCACCGCCTCCCCGACCACATCGTCCTCCGCGCCCGCCCTCTCCGCCGCATGGGCGGGCGTCTGGACCGGCACGGGGCCGGGCAACCCCGACGCGGACGGCCAACAGCACCCGCGCACCGCGTCGTTCACCGTGACCCTCACCCTGCACACCGCCCAGGTGGGCGAACTGGCCGGCAAACAGGTCAGCAACATCAAGGAGGTTGGCACCGGCCGCGAGGTCGGCTGCACAGAAGCCCTGGAACTACGGTCGGTGCGCGGCACGACGGCCGCGTTCGTTGCGGCCACCAGCCACGCGACCAACCGCTCGGACACCTCGCTGCAATGCGAGAGCGGCCACCTGTACGTGGTCCAGCTGACCGCTGCCGACACCATCAGCCTCGGTGACGAGGGCAGCCAGTCCGCCGGTGCGCCCACAGCCCTGCACCACAGCCCCGGCACGTTTTGAGCAGCGGCCACCGGGGCGGCGCGGGAACCACGAGAGGAACCAAGAACTCGGGGCCGGCGTCAGCTCAGACGTCGACGTGCCGAAGACGCGGTACCCACACGAGGTGCGGGAAGGAGAACGACCTCTGGAGTGGGCGGTGTGGCAGCTACGAGCCGCTGGCCGCGTGGTGTTGAACGAGGGCGCCGCATACCCGGATGCCGTTCAACCCGGCGGTGCACTTCGCAGCACCGGTGTAGGTAGGAGAGGCGGGGCGGCTTGCCGTTCGGCCGCGGCGACAACGTCGGGCGACAAGCTTGATGACGCGGTTGATGGCCTCGCTTTTGGCGTTGCTGTGTCCGGTGTCGATGAACGCGGCGATCTCGTTCCACCAGCGGTCCACGGTGGTGGCGAGGGTACGCACTTCCGGGATGTCGGCGTCCGCGCACCGGGTGAGGAATTTGTAGCGGGCCTGGCCGATGTGGTGGCGGTCCGCGCCTGTGCGGGCCATAGCGAGGAGGGTGCGCAGGCTTTCCTTAGCGATCCAGGCGGCCAGCAGCGTCTGTCCGATCTTCCCCTCGTCCAGCAGCGGGTTCCACATCGTCGCGAATTGCTCGTCGGTGAGGTCCTCGCGGTTGCCCAGGAGCCGTCGGCGAGCCTTCCACTCGGGGTCGGTGGCGCGTCCGCGCCGACCGTGATCTCCGCGGTGGTGCGGCGCCGGACCAGGGACAGCATCTTGTTCGCGAGCTGCACGATGTGGAAGTGGTCGACCACGACGACGGCGTTCGGCAGGCCGGTGGGGATCGCGGCCCGGTAGGTGGCCGACGTCGATGGCCACGTGCGGGACCGGCGCCTTGTCCGGGGGCCAGCCTGAAAACCCTCCTGACTGCGACAGTCAGTCAGCGCATGCGTCGAGGCACACCGCCCAAGTTCGAAGACCCGACAAACCCGCTCCACGGCCGCCGGGTCAGCCGGTCTGGTGGCGATGCAGCCGTCCGTGGTTGCGCCACCAGAGGACCTTCCCGTCCGGTCCACGCACGAAGTTGGAGCGGGTGCCGATCGGCTGGCCGTCGGGATCGAGGTCCAGTGCGAAGTCGGCGCGGTAGAAGGCGGCCCCGACGTCGCTGCTCTGGCTCTGGCCCGCGTCCTCTTCCTCGGCAGCGGCTTGGCTGCTCGGGTCCTGGACCGTCTGGGTGCCGCGCAGCCGCCCGTTGTGCTGGGTCAGTGTGATGACGGTGTCCTCCATGGCTCCCTTGTCGTTGATCCGCTGAGCAATGTAGGAGCCCTCGTACGGTGCCAGTTGCGGGCCGCTGAAGGTCCTGGCGGTGGCCGGGAGGTTGGTCACGCCGGCGAACAGGCTGAGGGCCCAGTCGTCGGTGAACAGCTCGTCCCGGAGCGCTGTCCCGCCTTGCGAGTTGGTCAGCAGGGTCAGTGCGAAGCCGCGGCTCGGAACCATCATGAAGCCCGAGATCTGCCCCGGCCAGGTTCCACCGTGCTGCACGATCCGCGGTCCTTGGGCGGTCGGGCGCAGCATCCAGGTGATTCCCATGCCGTCGAGTTCCACGACCAGGGTGCCGCCGGGGCCGGGCTTGGAGCGCATCTGTTCCAGCGACTGCTCGCTGAGCAGTCGAGTGCCGTCGGGGGCCGTACCGTCTCCCAGGTGGAAGCGGGCCCAGTTCAGCTGGTCGCGCACGCTGGAGACCAGGCCTCCGGTCGGGGCGAGGCTTCGTGGCTGAGGCCAGAAGGACGGCTCCAGGACGGCCTTGCCGTCGATGACGTCGTGCGACGCCGCGATGTTGAAGCCGACGATCTCGTCGCTGGAGAAGCGGCTGTGGCCGAGTTCGAGTGGATCGATGACCAGTTTGCGAACGGCAGCCTCGTACGTCGTGCCCGTGACCACCTCGATGATCCGGCCGGCCGCGCACAGCGCCGCGTTGTTGTAGGCGAACACCTCGCCAGGAGGGGTGAGTTGGGGAAGTCGTGCCATCGACGCCACGAAGCGGGCCAGCGCGTCGTCGCCGGGACCGAAGTCCTGGTAGTCGTCACCGAGCCATCCGGCGCTGTGGTTGAGCAGCTGCCGTACGGTGACCTGGGCCGAGGCGTAAGGGTCGGCCACCGCGAAATCGGCAAGGTAGCGGCGCACCGGGGCGTCCAGGTCGACGTCGCCACGTTCGACCAGCCGCATCATCGCTGTTCCGGTGAAGGTCTTGGTGGTCGAACCGATACGGAAGACGGTGTCGCCGTCGACGGGAACCGGATGGTCGACGTTGGTGACGCCGTAGCCTTTGACGTAGTCTTGGCCGTCCCAGAGCACGCCCACTGCCGCTCCGGGAATCGCATACGCCCGCATGCTCGCCTGGATCTTGGCGTCGAGGGCGCTGAACGGTGAGCTGGCGGTAGGGCCGGTGCCACCGCCGTGGACGGTGGATTTCGGCGCTGCGGCCGCGGCGGCCGCCTGCCCCGGCGAGATGGTCGCGCAGCCCACCGCTGCCGCAGCGCCGAGAAAGCCGCGGCGAGACCATGGCGTGGCACTGCCCTGTTCCGACGAAGCACGGCGCACAGTGTCGGATCCGGCCGACAGTACATCCTCCTTCACGAACCGGCTCCCTCACTGCCGATGACGAACGTCGGCGGCTTCACGGAACTCACGCACCGCGTGTCGGGGTGGTCGGGGTTGTCGAAGAAGGACGTGATCACCTCTGCCCCGCACGGATTGTCGAAGGTCCCGTGGGCGACCCCGGCCAGCGTCACCACGGTGGAGCGGGGGAGCGTGCGGGCCACGTAGCGCCCCCACTGGGCCCCGGTCTGGGCGTCGAAACTCCCGGAGATGGCAAGAGTGGGGATGTTGCTTCGAGTGACCGCACGAATGGAGTCGGGCGCCTTGGGGACGTTCCATTCCTGGCATGCCTGCCGCAGGAACGGCAGCTGGGGCGCCTGCGCGAGGACCGAGCGGGGGAGCTCGGGAAAGGCTCGCTGTCCCTTGGCGAGCTGCTCGCCCGGGGTTTCGAACGGCACCCATTCGCTGCACCACACGCTCAGCGAGAACCCGTGTGCGAACTTCCCCTGTGAGCCGGGAATCCAGGCCGCCGCCCATTGCTCGGCGATGCGGCCAGGGTGGCCGTGGGCCAGTTCGTCCACGGCCAGCGGGAAGTCGTCGGGGGCGTGGCTGGCACGCACCAGCCAGTTGAGGAGCGCCCCGCCGTCCAGGACCACCTTGACCTTGCCGACCTGCGGCGCTGTCGCGTAGGTGGTGACCGGTTGGGCTTCGAGCTGACGCACCATGCGCAGGAAGGTGGCACCGATGTCCGGGTAGTGTTGCCGGCAAGAGGGCTGGGCCGCGCAGGCGCTGACGATGTTGTCGAACGCCTCCTTCATGCTGCTCCATGTCCATCCGGGTGTCGCCTCTGACGGCGGCACGACGCCGTCGACGGTCACCGAGCGGATCCCCTCGGGGAACATGCGCATGTAGGTCAGCGCCAGCTGCGTCCCGTAGGAGTGCGACAGGACGTTCCAATCTTGAATGCCCAAAACCTTGCGCAGGTCCGCCAGGTCGGCGGCGTTCTCACTGGTGTTGTAGGCGGCTGGGTCGACTCCCTGGGCTGTCAGGCGCTCGTGGCACCGGGCCGCCGCCTGGGCGTACCGGCCTCCGGTGGAGGGTGCGTCGTAGCGGAGGTGGACGCGGTCCGCGTAGAACTGGTCGATCTCAGGGCACGTCAACGGCCGCTGGGAGGAGTACGTCCCGCGCTGGGACAGGACGACCATGTCGCGGTCACGGTTCAGGCCGGCGTCGGTGAGTTCGGATATGTTCCCCAGTGCGTCCGCGCCGGGGCCGCCGGTGAGGAACACGATCGGATCGCGGCGCGGTTTCGGCGATTGCGAGGACACGAGCGCAACGGCCAGGCGAAGGGTCCGCGTGGACGGGTGGGCCCGGTCTTCCGGTACGACGAGGAAGCCGCAGCGGGTGTCCTTCAGTGGTCCGTAGGTGGTGGGGCATGGAGCGGGCTCGAACCGGGACGACGGCTGCGTCCGCGCGCGATCGGGCTGAGGGATCGCAAGCTCGGTTCCCGGGAAGATCCAGTGGCCTCGGTCGCTGGAGGCGTACCCGTGCCGACGGGCTGCATCCTCGATGGCGTGCTCGTTGAGGGCGTAGACGCTGTCCCACCGCATTCCGCTGCCGAGGGTGCGCCGGGCGATGTCCCACAGTGTGTCCCCGGAGGCGACGGTGTGCGCGCCGCTCTGCGCGCGTCTGAGCATCCCTTTGTCGGGCATCCGTGCCGGGGACAGACCGAGCTGAGAGCGGTTCGGGAGCGGGGCGCCGTCCTTGCCCGCTGAAGGCTTGTGACCGGGGGTGTCGACGCCGGGCATGCTGTGGGCCGGAGCCGCGCACAGCATCGTAAAGCCGGCCAGGAACATCGCGGCGGCGGCAGCTGTGCCGCGGTTGCGTATGGGCATGTCGTCCTTCCGAAGTGGTGTCGGCGGCAACCCAGAGGCATCGGCCGTACGCGCCAGCAAACGGTGTGGTCGCCAGACCTCATGCTGTGAGGACCGCCCGTACTCCGCACTCCGGCAAGCCCGAAAGGAGCACACAACTGACGGCGAAAGGACGAACCTGTCTGCACGGAGATCTCTCGTACCGGCGAGCGGAGAGACGCTCAGACCGCCGGCGGGCCCGGAGGTATACACATCGGCGCCGTAGGGAGCGGGTTGGATCACCGCCCTCATCGCCGTGGCGTTCGGTCTGGCGCTGAGCGTCATGGACGTGGCGCGCACCGCCAGCGCATGGCCGCACATGACGCGGGCCGGCCGGGCCCAGTTCGACCCGGTGGGCGACTCGCTCTCCGGTTTCTGCTCCGTCGTCCTCGCCTTTGCCGTCCTCGGTGTGCTGGGCGCACGCCACCGGACTCATCCACTCGACGCGCAATACCGGGACTCTGCTAGTGATCTTGGCAAGCCGCTGACGGCTGGCTGTGCGCGGTGCTCGGCTGGGGGGTGGTGTCGTCGGTGGAAGTGGTCGCGGTGTCGCTGCGGCCGAAGGATCACCCGCGAATCCCGGTACGGATGGTGCGAACGGCGCGGAGTCTGCTGAAGCAGTGGCAGCACGCGGTCGCCAGCGAGCTCGCGGTGGCCGCCGCCGGCGGCCACCGCGGTTCTGGCTCGCTCCGACAGCGGCCGGCCCATGGATGGCGTCTCGCCGAGTGGTGTAGCCGATCAGCCTGACGGAATCTCCAGGTCGCGGCCCGAGTCGCCCTCGCCGGAGGCCCTGTTGCGGCTCGCCGCGCCGGGACCGGCGGTGATCGCACGACGGCTGGCTACGGCAAGTACCGGACGGCTCCAAAGCGGAAGCGACGGACCGTGATCGGTTACACCACGACCGGGGACACGACGGCCCATGTGTGACCAGTAGTCGATCCAGCCCGCCGTCCGCAGCACCAGCATCCCGGAGGGGGGTGGCGACGTAGCCGAGGTCGACATCGGTGTCAGTCATCCGTTGATTGCACATGAGCTGAGCTGAGCTGAAAGGATCAAGGCCCCGTCCTGTTGAGGATGTCAGACCGCGAACGAGGGCCATGGCCAGCGACGGACCCGGTAGGGGAGCCACCAGGCGAGGCGTCCGGCTCGTCCCGCGAGGCTTTCGCCGACCAGGTGGTCCAGGACGTCGGAGGTGACGGCGTCGGCCGGACAGCCTTGCGAGAGTTGGTCGACGGCTTCCAGATACGCGGGATCGTCCAGTGTGTAGCGGGCCAGCGAGCCCCCGGCTCGGCGGTCGCGGACCTGTATGAAGCCCGGGCCCTTGCGATAGACGCACTTGCCCACGTAGAAGGTCGAGCGCCACTCCTGCCGGATGTCCTCCGCTGTCTTCGTGTCCGTCGTGTCCAGGATCTGCCGCGGCGGATGGAGGTGATTGAACGACCGCCAGATCTCCGGGTCCGCTCCCAGGGCCACGTCCCAGTCGACGACGATGCCCCAGCTGGTGAGTTCGCCCAGCAGCAGCATTGTCGAGACGATGGCACGGGCCCCGGTGGCCCCGGACAGGTCGGCGGGGCGGTCCAGAGCGACCCGGCGGACGCCTGTGCGGTAGAGGTCGGCGGCGGTCCCGGCCGGGGTGGCGGACTCTGCCATTACCGTCACCCGCGGTTGCATTGCCGGGAGTTGCAGAACCTCTTCGTCGTGGTCGCGCCAGGTCGTAAGGGTGAGGGGGGCCGTGGTCGGCATCGCGCGTACTCCTCGTGTCAGCCCGCGAGACTCGGCTCGGGTTCCGGTTCGTCGTCGGTGGTGCCCTTGCGTCGGGTGTCGAAGATCCGCTCGAAGCGCAGGAGTTCCTGGTTGGCGGCCGTCGGTACGACGTGCACCCAGTGCTCGTCGTCGGTGAAGACCAGGCCGAGGCGTAGCCAGTCGGCCAGCAGTGCTTCCATCGTTGTCGCGGAGGCTTGCGCGCTCAGCTTGCGCAGCAGTGACGGCACGGTGTGCGGCTGGTCCAGAAGGCGGAACACGGTCACCTCGAAGGGGTTGTCGAGGGTCATCGTGGTCCAGTCGAAGTCCTTGCGGCGACTGACCAGGACGATCCGGTCGTCAAGGTCCACCGCGCTCAGCCTGCTGTGGACGTGCTCTTCCTGCCAACGGTCGCCGGCGGACTTGAGGAGATCGCTGGTGGTGTCCTCGATGCCGCGGTGCGGGCTGGTGAACAGGTACCCGAAGTCGAGCAGTTCGGATTCGGGCAGGTTGTAGTTGCGGCGGTACTGGGCGTCCGGTTTGAGCGGCTGGAAGCCGAACTCGGGCCGGTCGAAGTTGGGGCTGAACCGTTCGGTGACGATCCGGGCCACGCCTTCCATGGGCGCCAGATGGTGCAGGGCGGGGAACTGGGCCACGAGCGGCAGGTAGTCCTCCGGGCGCTCGCCCGGGAAGCCGTAGAGATAGTTCCAGGACACCGACAGGCCCACGGTCTCGGCGTCGCGCAGCATTCGGACGTTCAGACAGCCGGTGACGCCTTTGTCCATCAGCTTCAGCACCCGGCTGCTCAGACTCTCGATGCCCGGCTGGACGTTGACCAGGCCCGCCCGGTACAGGGTCGCGAGCTGTTCGCGGCGCAGGTTCGACTTGATCTCGAACTGCAGCCTGAGGTCGTAGTCGCTGTCCTCGAGCCTGGGCAGCACGGTGGACAGGTACTTCATGTCGAGGATGTTGTCGACGACGTACATGTCGAGGACCTGGTGGCGTTCGACCTGACGGATGACCTCGTCGTAGAAGGCGTCCGGGCTCTTGCTGCGGAATTCCATGAACGATCCGTTGAGCCCGCAGAAGGTGCAGTGGTGTTTCTCGCCCCACCAGCAGCCGCGTGAGCCTTCGACCACGAGCTTCGGTTCCACCCAGTCACGTGCCTTGGACTCCTCCAGGCGCTCGAAGTACCCGTCGTAGTCGGGTGAGACGATGTCGGCCGGGCGCAGTGGCTTGGTGCTCATGGGGTTGGCCAGTGTGGTGCCGCCCTGGCGGTGACACAGTCCCGGGATGGCGGTGAGCGTCTCGGGAGCGGGGGTGTGCTTCGTCAGCGCCGTCAGCAGGGCGGGGAAGGCGTGCTCGCCCTCGCCTCGGACCACGTAGTCGACGAAGTCGAAGTTGCGGTGCAAAGCCGCCCCTTGGGGGCCGTCGCAGTTCGCACCGCCGAACACCGTGGCCACCTGGGGGGCGGCGAGTTTTACTGCGCGGGCGGTGGCCAGGGAGGCGGTGTTCTGCTGGAAGGTCGAGGTGAAGCCGACTACGTCCGGGGCGAGGGCGAGGATGCGTCGGGACAGCTCGGTGACGAACTGCGGTGCCGAGCGGTGCAGTTCGATGGCCATGTCTCGATCGGTGTCGCTCAGCGGAAGTTGTTCGCTCATTTCCTTGATCCGCCGCTCGGGAGCGTCGTCGGGATAGAGCGCGGAGGAGAAGACCCAGTCGCCGAGGCCGCTGAAGTAGCTGTCCAGAGCGAGCAGGTTGAATTGGGCGAGGGTGAACTCACGCTGTTCGAGGAGCCAGTCGACGTAGTCGAGATTGCCGTGGACGACGGTCACCTCGGCGTCCGGAAGGGCTTGCTTGGCGCTGCGGCGCAGGATGCCCACCGCGAGGGAGGGCACGTCGAGGAGCGCCCAGGGCATGTTGACGAGGACGATGTTCACTGTGACTCCCGGATGGCCGAGGTCCGTTGGCGGGGTAGGGAGGCCGGATGGCTGTGGTGGTGGGTCCAGGACTGCCGGGACGGCCCTCGGGCCGTCCCGGCGTCCGCGTGTCATGAGCTGACGATGATGACGATGATCGGCCGGTTGGCCCGTGACTGGTTCTTGAGGTCGAGCGGGTCGTTGTGGACGACGGCTTTACGCACGCTGTTCACCTCCTCTCCGGATCGGATCGGTAGTGGCCGCCGGGACGGGGCCCGGCGGAGCCTCGTGGGTGTCACACGGCTCGGGCATCGATGTGGCCATCCAGTCGCGTGCCGCCCAGGTGCGCGCCGAGGAACGACACGACGGCGGTGAGCACCGTCGCCTGTTCCTCCGCCAGGCGGCTGTCGTGTCCGGTGTCCACTTCCAGCAGTTCGGGGGTGTGCCCTCGTGCACGCAACGCCTGCGCGTAGCGCCTCACCTGCTCCGGCGGGCACCTGACGTCGCTGGAGCCGGCCACCAGCAGCACCGGGGCGCGTACGGCGTCGACGTAGGTCATCGGGGACGCCTGCGCGTACCGGTGTGGCTGTTCGTCGGGGGTGCCGCGGAAGAGCCGGGTGTCCAGTGACCGCAGCGCCGGGGTGCCGGCGCGGAACGCGGCGACGCTGTCAGCGACGGGGTAGGCGGCCGCTCCCGCTTGCCACATTTCGGGCTGGGTGCCGAGGGCGAGGAGGGTGAGGTAGCCGCCCCAGGACCAGCCCGCCAGTCCGGTCCGGGCGGGGTCGGCGAGGCCCTCGCCGACGAGGTCGGCGCGGACCGCCGCGAGATCGGCGACCTGGGGCAGACCCACGCCGGCGGTGAAGGCGTTGCGCCAGGCGGGGCCGTAGCCGGTGGAGCCGCGGTAGTTGACCCGTGCGACCGCGAACCCGGAGGCCGTCAGCAGCACCACGGCGGGGTCGTAGGCGTCCCGGTCCTGCTGGAAGGGGCCGCCGTGCACAAGGAAGACCGTGGGCCACGGTGGCGGCCGGTCGGCCGGAGCGGTGAACAGGGTGTGGATCCGTCCGTCGGGTCCGGCGGTCCATCGGTCGCCCAAGGTCATCGGCAGTTCGAGGGGCGGGAGGTCCGGTGCTCCGGGTGGCCGGCGGCCGGAGGAGGTCCACAGTGCGGGCGGTGTCGTGGTGTCCGTCCGCACGAGGTGCAGGTCGTCTCCGGGCTGCATCCGGGCGTCGAGCACGGTTCCGGAGGGAACGGGCAGTGTGACGCGCCGCCGGCGTTGCAGATCGAGCAGGAAGAGATCGCTGCGGCCGTTCCTGTCGTGCCGGACCAGTACCCGGCCGTCGGAGGTCCAGCTTGCCGACGCCTCCGACTCGAAGCGGCACCAGTCGACCGAGCGCTGTCCTTCGTTTCGTGTCCAGGTCCACAGCCCATAGCCGTCGTCGGTCTCGGCCAGCAGCAGGAGCAGGGGAGGACCGGCCGTCGGCCGGAAGCCGGGTGACCAGAGCGGACCGGGCAACTCGCCCACTGCGGTGCCCGAACAGTCCAGTACGCGTACGGCCGTCTCCTGCTCCACCACCAGGAGCGAGCCGTCGGGCGACACGTCGATCAGTTCACCGCCGCCCGCTGCCGTCAGGACGGTGTGTGTCTGTCCGTCCGGTGTACGGAGGTGGACGGAGAACCCGCGCTCGTCGATCAGTCCTATGGCGGCGGTGCCGTCGGCGGCCATCGCCAGCCCCGCGTTCAGTGCGGGTGCCGTGTCCGCCAGGGCCGGTGTGTCCGGGCCGCCTGCCCACGGCTGGATCCGCCAGGTTCCGCGCCCGGCAGGATCGTCGTCGAACCACCACAAAAACTCGCCGCCCGGCTCCACGTCCGCGACATCGGTTCCGAGTCCTGGCCGGTCGGTCACCCGCCGAGCCGTGCCCCGGGCCAGGTCCCAGGCGAAGATCTCGCACCGGTCTTCGGCTGCTCCGACGAAACACCCGCGGTCCGGGGCGAGTTCGGCGATGGAGGGCAGTGTGCAGGGTGCTACGAGCATATGCGTTTCCACGTCAGTCTCCCTGTGCCACGGGGGTCGGAAGCGGTGCGGACGGCAGGTCGTCGAGATGCCTGCGGCCGCCGTGCGCGTATCCCGCCAGGGCCAGCAGGAGTGCTGCCAGGAGCAGTCCGACGGCCGCCGGGGCCAGCAGTGCGGTCAACAGGCCGGCCGTGACGGGGGCGAGGAGCTGTGCCGCGTTCGCGGCGCTTTCCAGGACGGCACCGGTACGGCCTTGCAGCTCGGAGGGGACGAGCGTGATCGCCCGGCTCTGGAACAGCACGCTCAGCATCGGCCCGACGAACAACGCGGCACCGAAGAGCACGCCGTAGGCCCAGAGGGAGCGCACCGCGCCGAGCGGTGCGACCAGCGCCACCATGGCGAGCGAACAGCCCACGACGAGCCGCCCTGCGGGCACTCGGCGCAGCACCCGGGGCGTCACCAGCGCGCCCGCCAGGCCGCACCCGCTGGCCAGGCTGAGCATCAGTCCGACCGAGGCGGGCGAGGCGCCGTGCGTCCGCGCAGCGATCAGCACGAAGTAGTAGGCGGCCGTAAACACGGCGTTGACGCCCGCGCCCCACACCAGGGCGAATCGCAGGAACGGCTGACGCCACACGAACCCCAGCCCCTCCCGGGTGGAGTCCCGCAGCGACTTCGTCCGGGAGGGACCGCCCGGCACCGACAGCTCGGTGCGGATGGCACGGATGCACAGCGCGGTCCCGGCGTAGGACAGGGTGTTGGCCGCGAACGGGGCCCAGCGGGCCAGTTGATACAGCGCGCCGCCCAGGAACGGGCCCAGCAGGGCGGCCCCCTGATCGCGAGCCTGGAGCGCGGCCACCGCACTGCTCGGGTCGTCCGGCGGCAGCACCGCCCGGATCGCGCCACGGGCCGCCGCCGTGTAGACCGCTCCGGCGGCACTCTCTACCGCGGCCACCGCGAACAGCGACGGCACCGTGACGCGGCCGAGGAAAACCGCCGACGTCAGCACACCGAACGCGGTGAACGCGACCGCTGCCGAGGAGAGCATGAGCAGCCGCCGTGACCAGCGGTCGGCGGCCACGCCGGCGACCGGCCCGAGCACGGTGGGGACGGCCAGTGCGAGCGTCCCCAGCAGGCCCGCCGTCGCCGCATTCCCGCCGGCCGTCAGCACGAGCAGCACGAGGGTCAACTCGGCTGCATGCGTGCCGAGTTGATCCGTCACGCCGGCCAGCCAGTACAGGCGGAAGTCACGGCGTCGCTCCGGTGCCCCAGCTCGTGGCCTGCTCAACGCGTCCCCCGATCACGACGTCGGTTCCAGGGCCCTCACTGTGTCCGACGGTTCCAGGGGAAGGCTTGGACGAACCTTGAAACGGTCTTGCCGGGCAGGTATGACAAGGGGGGTGGAACCGACATTTGGAAGGTATACGGTCATGACGGTGCATCTCACAGTGCTCGGCAGCATCCAGTCGCACATCGACGGACATCCCGCACCTCTGGGCCACGCCCGGCAGCGCAGCGTCCTCGCCGCACTCCTCATGGACACCGGCCATCCCGTCACCACCAACGAGCTCACCGAACGTGTCTGGGGCCAGAGACCGCCACGGCAGGCCCGTGCCACGCTCCACGGCTACGTCTCCCGACTGCGCCAGGCCCTTTCCACCACCACCGAGATGGCCATCACCCGACAGGCGGGCGGCTACGTCCTCGCCCTGGCTCCCACGGCAACCGTGGACGTCCACGACTTCCGCCGCCTGGTCGCCAGAGGCCGTGAGTGCGACGACCACAACGCCGTGGTCCTGCTGGAGGACGCTCTGGCGCGGTGGACCGGCGAAGCCTTCGGCTCGTTCGACACCCCTTGGTTCAACTCGATGCGCGACACCCTCGAGCAGGAACGGTTCGCTGCCCAACTCGACCTCGACGACGTACGATTACGCCTCGGACGGCACTCCGAGTCACTCCCCAGCCTGCGCGTCCGCTCCGCTGCACACCCCCTGGACGAACGCCTCGCCGGGCAGATGATGCTCGCCCTGCACCACAGTGGCCGCGCCGCCGAAGCACTCGCCCACTACCAGGACGTACGGCACCGGCTGGCCAGTGAACTGGGCATCGAACCGGGCCCGGCGCTGCGGCAGATCCAGGCCACCGTCCTTCACCCGGCCCCCGCCCCACCCGCGGGCCAGACCTCCGCTCCCGGACCGGACCGGCCCGCCCGGACAACACCCGGCCCACCCCCGGAAAGGGGCACACCACCGGCCCAACTTCCGGCAACTGTAACGGTGTTCACCTGCCGCCAGGACGAAGTGGCCCAACTGGACGAACAGGCCCGCGCTTCCGGCATCGCCGTCCTGTGCGGCACGGCGGGAGTCGGCAAGACCACACTGGCCGTGCACTGGGCGCACCGAGCCCGCCACGACTTCCCCGACGGCCAGTTGTACGCCAATCTGCGCGGGTTCGACCCCTCGGCCGCTCCGACGGACCCGGCGGAGGCGGTAGGCGGCTTTCTCAGCGCCCTCGGGGTCCAACCGGACCGCGTGCCCGCCGCTCTGGAGGAGCGGACCGCTCTGTACCGGAGCCTGCTGGCGGATCGGAAGGTCCTCGTCCTCCTCGACAACGCCCGAGACACGGAACAGGTGCGCCCCCTGCTGCCCGGCGCCCCGGGCTCTTTCACGCTGGTGACCAGCCGCAATCGCCTCACCGGGCTCGCTGTGGCCGTGGGCGCGCGGCTGCTCACCGTCGAGCCGCTCACCACCGACCAGGCCTGCGCGCTGCTCAGGGCCCGACTCGGCGATTCCCGCATCGCCGCCGAGCCCCAAGCGGCGCGGGAGATCACCACCCGCTGCGCCGGTCTGCCGTTCGCCTTGGCTGTGGTGGCCGCCCGCGCCGCCGCCCGGCCGCACTTCCCGCTCGCCCTGCTGGCAGAGCAACTGCGCGCGGACGCCGATCGCCTCGACGCCCTGGACGCGGGAGACCCGGCCACCCAGCTGCGCGCGGTGTTCTCCTGGTCCTATCGCGCCCTGGACGCCGATACGGCGCGCATGTTCCGCCTGCTGGGACTGCATCCCGGGCCCGACATCGCGCCACCGGCAGCCGCCGCGCTGTCCGGCCTGCCCCTGCCGACGACCCGGACCCAGCTGGACGAACTGACCCGCGCGCACCTGCTCACCGAGTACCTGCCCGGCCGCTACAGCTGGCACGACCTGCTGCGCGCCTACGCCGCCGAACTCAGCCACGCCCAGGACACCGACCACGGGCGGGCCACCCGGCGAATGACCGACCACTACCTGCGCACGGCCAGAAGAGCCGACGCCCTGCTGACCCCGCGGGCCGCCCAGATCGAGGCCACCGCGCAGCAACTCGCCGACCACCAGGACGCCCTGAAGTGGTTCACCGCCGAGTACCCCATCCTGCTCGCCCTCGTGGCCCGGTCACCCGCTCCGGACACCTGGGAACTGGCGTCGACGCTCATCACCTTCCTCGACCGGAACGGACACTGGCAGGCCCTGGCCACCTCTCAGTCGACGGCACTCGAAACCGCCCGCCGGCATCACAACAAAGCGGCGCAGGCCGACGCGCACCGCGGACTCGGACTCGCCCTGGACCGACTCGACCACCCGGCCGAGGCCCGCTCCCACTACCTCCGGGCCCTTGCCCTCTACGCCGAACTGGGCAGCCACCCGGGACGAGCCAGGATCCACCAGCACCTGTCCCGCCTCTTCGAGTCCGAAGGCCTCCACCACAGAGCCCTCACACACGCGCGACACAGCCTGAAGTACTACCGGGCGGGCGACGACATCGCCGGACAGTCCGCCGCTCTCAACCACATCGGCTGGGTCCTCGCCCAACTCGGCGATCACTCCCAGGCGTCGACCCATTGCCGCGAATCCCTCGCCCTGGCACAGAAGGCGCATGACATCAACGGGCAGGCGCACATCCGCGACAGCCTCGGGTACGTCCACTCGCGCCTCGGGGAGTATCAAGAGGCGGCGCTCCACTACCGGCAGGCCGCCGCCCTGTTCCGCCAGACCGGCGACCGGCTGAACGCGGCCAGAGAGCTCGCCCTGCTGGCAACGACCTACCAGCAAGACGCCCGCCCCGACGCCGCTCGCGACGCCTGGCACGACGCACTGTCCCTGAGCGACCAACTCGACCTGCCCGACACCGATCCTCTGCGGGCCGACATCCTGAACAGCCTGGACCTGCTTGCCCTTTCGGAGAAGACGACCAGGACATCCCTCTGAGCCGACTATGCTGGCGGCCACTGGCCCAGCCTGCTGTCACCCTCGCAGCGTGCCACTGCCTCGATACGACCGACCCTGCATCACCGGCGAGGACACCGCGGCCGCCGAGGCGCACGCACCTCGGGGTCCCGCAGCAGACTGTTGAACTCCTTGGCGATCTCGTCCGGCCGCGCCGCGCTCCACCAGCGGTGCCGTCCAGCTTCGAGGAGCGGCGCAAGAAGCACACGAAATCCCATCCCCTCGATCTCGGCCACCGTCCGGGGTGTGTCAACTTAACGGCTGATCTTGGTTGTTAGGTTATCGCTGGTTGGTGGGGGTCAGGCGGCCATCGAAGGCGATCTGGAAGGCGTTGAGG
>NZ_JBIWPO010000080.1:0-22823 GCF_044768275.1 Streptomyces sp. NPDC101152
AGTCCACTGGCACTTCACCACCGACGACGCACGCGTGAAACTACGCCACCTCTACCCAACCACACAGCGAAAATAAGCCGCAACAAGCTACTAGCGCCGCGGTCACTCGTACTCCGTCCCGCCCTTCCTGGTCAGGTACGCGGGGCTGACGGCCTTGGCGATCGCCCGGCCGCCGGTCACCGCGCTGTACCGCTCGGGGACCGGACGGATCACCACGCCCTCCCGCAGGTGCAGCCCGCGCCCGGACACGGTCTCCCGTCCGCCGGCGAGCTCCAGCACCCGGTCGACGTCGTACGGGCCCTCGTAAAGGCGTGGCACCAACGGCAGCTCCCCGTCCAGCAGTTCGGCCGCGTCCAGCCAGCGGACCGTGCCGTCGATCTCCGCGCTGACGTCGAAGACCGCGTAGCCCAGGGTGTCGCGCCGGCCGTCCGCGCCGTAGCCGAGGTCCTGGACGCCCGCCCCGTAGACCTCGCCGAAGATCCCGACCCGGCGCGCCCCCAGCCGCTCGGCCAGGCGCGCGGCTGCCTCGGCGACACCGTGGCCGTGCACGGCACGCCAGTACAGGTTGCGCGGATCCTCCTTCAGTGCGAGGGACTTGGCCCCGAACCCCTTCGACGACACGTGCACCCGGCCGGTGTCGGCGAGATACGTCAGCAGGCAGGCCGAACCGTGCAGCTTCTCGGTCAGGACCACGCTCTCGCCCGGTGCGAAGACGTCCGGAAACCGCTGGATGTTCTCGATGTCGACCCAGGGCAGCAGCTCGGGCGCTGACTCGACCTCGCCGTTCATCGTGGGCGGGATCGGCGGCACCCACTTGGTGATGCCGAGCTCCTCGGCGAAGTCGGTCCCGTCCAGGGCCGCCCGGGCCAGGTCGACGTCCGCCAGCGCCTTCGGCCGGCACACGATCCCCTGCGACAGCTCACCGCGCAGCCGGATCGCCTTCACCCGGTCGGAGTCGGGGCCCGCCAGGCGCCCGGTCAGCCCCAGCTCCTCGATCAGCCCGGTGGGCAGCACGGCCTGCTCGGGGATGTACACGGCCACCTCGCCGGTCCGGTAGGCGCCCTTGGCGACGACGGCCCGGTACAGGCCCACCTGGGCCAGTTCGAGCGCGTCGGCGTTCGGGTGTTCGTGGACGGTCAGCACTTCGGCGGTGACGCGCAGCGTCGACATGGGACTCCTCGGTTCCTGGGTCGCTCAGTTCGGTTTCATCGCCTCCTCACTGTCCGGACGGGAAACGGGTGGAGCGACCCGATTTACGGGTGCTACCGTCGCGCGCCGCGGTACAGCTCCAGCGCCTCCGCCACCAACCGGGCGTTGGACAGGGCCGGTTCGCCGTCGGGCAGCAGCAGCGTGTCCTCCAGGCCGATGCGGGTCGGGAGCCCCAGCCGTCCCGCCAGCCGCAGCACCGGCCAGGTGCCGCCGTCCTCGCCGTGCAGCAGGACGGGACGTCCGTGTGCCGTGCCCAGCGCCGCCAGGAGGGCACGGGCGCTCGCGCCGGCCGTGTCCGGGTCGGTGTCCGTCACTTCGGCGAGCACGCGCAGAACGCGTGGGGCCAGCGGTGACGCCGCGAACCGGGCGGCGGCGTCCGTGCCCGACCAGATGCCCGCCTCGACCCCCACGCCCCGCTCGATCAGCGCGGCGGTGATCTCCTCGGCGCCCTCCTCGTGCCAGTTGACCGACGCGTGGTCCGGGAGCACCGTCCAGTCCCGGACCCGGGCGAGCCGCGCCGCCGGATCGGGTTCCGCCCAGGCGCCGGTGGTCACCCCGACCGGCACCGATACCCGCGCCCGGATGGCCTTGAGCGTCGGTGCGAGCACCCGGGGCGACAACGAGTCCCGGCCGCACGGGGTCTTGGGGTGGACATGGACGTCCGTGGCCCCTGCCGCGACGGCCCGCTCCGCCGACTCGGCCATCGCCTCGGGAGTCAGCGGCACCATCGCGCCGTCGGCTGCTCCCCGCGGCCCGTTGAGGCACACCTGAACCATGTCCCAAGCCTGCCAGGGGGTGCGGCATCCCCGGCGCACCCCCGCCTTGCTAGGCCGACACCAGCAGCCTTCCGCGCCTTGCGACCGCCAGGGCCTCGGGCCTGAGCACGGGCCGTGGTACGAGGATTCCACAGTGGGTGCAGACCGGACCCGCCGAGGGTTCGTGGTCCAGGTCGTACGTCCAGATCAGCCGTTCTCCGCCGCACACCGGGCACTCGGCACCCGGTTCGCGCTCCAGGGCGGAGATCAGCCTGCGCAGCACCTCGGCCAGCGGCTCACGGGGGTGGACCCGCGGGTCGTCGCACCACGCGACACCGAAGCCGCCCCAGGTCAGCCGGTGCCAGTCGTCCACGCTGCCCGGTCGGCGCAGCCCGTCGTGCTTCTCCTTGCGGCGCCGCTCGGCGAACTCGACCTCGTAGGCCAGCCAGACCGAACGCGCCTCCTCCAGCTCCTCCAGTGCGGCCACGAGCCGCGCTGGGTCGGGGGAGCGGTCCTCGGGATCGAACCCCGCCCGGGAGCACAAATGGTCCCAGGTCGCCCTGTGCCCGTAAGGAGCGAACCGCTCAAGGCACTTGCGCAGTGAGTAGCGCCGCAGTGCCAGATCGCACCGCGGATCGCGGACCTGTCTCGCCAGACTCCGGAAACCGGCCATCGCCCTGCACCTCCGTCACACCTGCACCTGTACTTCGGTCACTTCGGCGTAGTCGTACGCGAACGCCGCCCGACTTCACGCGACGTTGCCGAATAGACGTATCGACACGCGATTCGGCTCCATCCGATTTCCGATGCCCTCCATAAGCCGACGCGCCCACTTCCAAAACTTGACGGTTGTTCATCTTCAATCCCGGGGATACCGCCGGTAACGTCCCGGCTCACCCCTCGTCGGTAGGAGCTGCCATGCCTCGGCGTACCGCACGCACCATCCTTGACAGACTGAGAACTCCCGGCAGGCTCACCGGGTTCCTGAAGTCCGCCTCCATATGCGTCCTGATTGCAGGTCTTTTGTCCCCGCTCGCCCAGGCCCCGGCCTCGGCGGCGGCCTCCAACGACTACTGCGGCGGCCAGTGTTCCGACATCCTGCCGCCCGGTGAGAACGGCAACGCGACCCTCGCGCAGATCCTCCTCAACCAGGCCTTCGGCTCCCAGCCCGACCACGCCGAGGACCAGCTCGGCCCCTACGCCAACCTGGCCACGGGTTACTCCGGTCTCACCGACGCGAAGATCAACACGTTCTTCAACGACGCGTCGTTCGGGGTCGCTTCCGATCAGGTCGCCTCCACGGAGAAGCCGGCGGGCCGCAGCGACGTGACGATCGTCCGCGACAAGAAGGCCGGCGTCCCGCACATCACCGGTACCACCAGATACGGCACCGAGTTCGGTGCCGGGTATGCCGCGGCTGAGGACCGGCTGTGGCTCATGGACGTGTTCCGGCACGTGGGCCGCGGCCAGCTGACCACCTTCGCCGGCGGCGCCGCCTCCAACCAGGGCCTGGAGCAGGAGTTCTACCGCAACGCCCCGTACAGCGAGGCCGACCTCCAGGCGCAGATCGACAACGCCGTCGCGAAGGCCGGCGCCCGTGGCCAGACGGCGCTCGCCGACGCCAACGCCTACCTCGACGGCATCAACTCCTACATCGACGCCTCCGACTCCGGCCGCTACTTCCCCGGCGAGTACGTCCTCACCGGCCACAAGGACTCGATCACCAACGCCGGCACGATCGACCACTTCAAGATCACCGACCTGGTCGCGCTGGCCTCCGTGATCGGCTCGCTGTTCGGCTCCGGCGGCGGCGGCGAGGTCAACAACGCGATCTCCCTGCTCGCCGCCCAGTCCAAGTACGGAGTGGACCAGGGCACCAAGGTCTGGGAGGCGTTCCGCGAGCGCAACGACCCCGAGGCCGTCGTCACCGTCCACAACGGCGAGAGCTTCCCGTACGGCACCAAGCCGGCCACCGCCCAGGGCGAGGCCCTGCCCGACTCCGGTTCGGTGACGACCGAGCCGCTGGTCTACGACGCCACCGGCACCGGCGCGAGCCAGAGCGCCAACGCCGCCTCACAGGCCGCCACCAAGACGGCCCTCAGCTCGGCGAAGCGCGGTATGTCCAACGCCCTCGTGGTCAGCGGCAAGTACACGGCCAGCGGCCACCCGATCGCCGTCTTCGGGCCGCAGACCGGCTACTTCGCACCCCAGCTGCTCATGCTCCAGGAGATCCAGGGTCCTGGCATCAGCGCCCGCGGCGCCTCCTTCGCCGGCCTGAGCATGTACGTCGAACTGGGCCGCGGCCAGGACTACTCGTGGTCGGCGACCACCTCCGGCCAGGACATCATCGACACCTACGCCGTCGAGCTGTGCCAGGACGACTACCACTACCTGTACCACGGCACCTGCACGGCCATGGACAAGGTCGAGCAGGCCAACTCCTGGAAGCCGACCACGGCCGACGGCACCGCCGCGGGGTCGTACACCATGCGGGTGTGGAAGACGAAGTACGGGCCCGTGGAGTACCGGGCGACCGTCGGCGGGAAGAAGGTCGCCTACACCACCCTGCGCTCCTCCTACATGCACGAGGCCGACTCGATCATCGGCTTCCAGATGCTCAACGACCCCGGCTTCGTGAAGGGTCCGGCGGACTTCCAGGCCGCCGCTCAGCACATCAACTACACCTTCAACTGGTTCTACGCCGACTCGCAGCACACCGCGTACTACAACAGCGGTGACAACCCGGTGCGCGCGAGCGGCGTCGACCCGGAGTTCCCGGTGTGGGGGCAGGCCGCCTACGAGTGGCGCAACTGGGACCCGAGCACCAACACGTCCGACTACACGCCCGCCTCCCAGCACCCCAACTCGATCGACCAGGACTACTACATCTCCTGGAACAACAAGCAGGCCCTCAACTACACGACCGCCAGCTGGGGCGACGGCTCGGTCCACCGCGGCAACCTCCTCGAGGACCGGGTCAAGAAGCTGGTCGCGGCCGGCGGGGTGACCCGTACCAAGCTGGTGCAGGCCATGGCCGACGCGGCGCTGACCGACCTGCGCGCCGAGGACGTGCTGCCGAAGCTGCTCAAGGTCGTCAACAGTTCGCCGGTGACCGACTCCACGACCGCGGCCGCGGTCAGCAAGCTCCAGGCGTGGGTCACCGCGGGGGGCAAGCGCACGGAGACCTCGGCCGGCTCCAAGACGTACGCCGACGCCGACGCGATCCGCATCCTGGACGCCTGGTGGCCGCTCCTGGTGAAGGCCGAGTTCCAGCCCGGCCTCGGCAGCGACCTCTACACCGACCTCTCCAACAACCTGCCCATCGACGAGTCCCCGTCGGCCGCGCACGGGCCCACCGGCTCCCACGCGGGAAGCTCCTTCCAGTACGGCTGGTGGAGCTATGTCGACAAGGACATCCGGGCAGTGCTCGGTGACTCGGTACAGGGCGGCCTGGCGCAGAAGTACTGCGGCGACGGCACCGTCAGCGGCTGCCGGGACGTCCTGCTCAGCACCCTGAAGACGGCGGCCGGCGCGTCCGCGTCGACCGTCTACCCCGGCGACTCGCTGTGCTCGGCGGGCGACCAGTGGTGCGCCGACTCGATCGTCCAGCGCACCCTGGGCGGCATCAAGCACTACAACATCAGCTGGCAGAACCGGCCGACCTTCCAGCAGGTGGTGGAGTACACGTCGCACCGGTGAGCCGGTGGCGGACGATGAGTGCTGTGTGACACGGCACGGGGCGGCGGGTCAGCGGATGCGGCCCGCCGCCAGCACCACCCGGGCCAGTTCGGGGTGCACGATGTCGCTGTGCGCCCCGCACGGCGGCCCCCCGCGCCGGACCACCTCGGCGGCGTCGACGCTGACGCACCCCGAGGCGGGCAAGGTGCCTGCGAGGGCGTCCGAGAGCGTCAACGCGCGGGCGCCCGGCACCGCCTGCACCCCGTCGTGCCCCATCGCCCCCCACTTGGTGCCCAGCAGCGACCCCAGGCCGAAGCCCTCCATGATCCCCTCGTCGTCGTCGGCCATGCGGGAGGCCAGCGGGTAGAACGTCCCCAGCGCCGAGTCGAAGTGCGAGAAGCAGCACACCAGCGGTCCGTCGACACGGTTCTGCTGCCCCTGCAGCACCCCGCCCGCGTGCGCGTCGAACGGCAGCCGGGCCGCGAACGCGTAGTGCGAGAAGGCCCCCTGCAGCAGTGTCACCGACTTCACCGCGCGCACCCCCTCGGGCAGCCCGCGCAGCGCGAACGACACCAGCCGCCCGCCGAAACTGTGCCCGACCAGATGCACCCGCACCTCCGGCGCCGTGGCGGCCAACTGCCCCACCACCGGCCCGAGTCCCCGCTCGCCGACCGTCCCCGCGCGCCGCTTCATCGCGTAGTACGTCGCCTGCCGCAGCAGTTCCTTCGCCCCGTCCCAGGGATCGGGCAGTGCGAACCCCTCGCCGTCGCCACCGGACCGCAGGCCGGCCAGCGCCTGCGCGAACTCGTCGCACAGCGTCGCCGTGTCCCCGGTGAACAGCACCGGCTCGCTCTGCGGGACGCCCTCCGCGAGCGTGTCCGCCGCGAACAGCGGCTGCGGACCGCCCGGTACGACCTCCACCAGCAGCCGCACCAGCCGCCCGAACTCCGCCAGCTCGTTCGCGGGCCGCTGGTCCAGCATCCGGGCGATCTGGTCCACGACCGTGGCCCGTCCGGGGAACGTCTCCAGCAGCGCGTGCCGGGTGTCCTTGTCGAGCGCCGGCGCCGGGGCCGCCTCCGCCTCCGTGGCCACCACGGACTTCGGGAAGTCGGGGATGGGCTCGTCGCAGAAGCGCATCGAGGGCCAGATCACCCCCACGTACCCGATCCTCGCCCGCGGGGCGAGGATCGGGAGCGGCGCGAAGAACTGGTCGTAGAGCCGCGTCGCGCTCGAGCGGTCGTTGTTCCACCCGTGGGCGAAGACGATCAGGTCGCGGACGCCGCGCTGCGTCACCTCGGCGAGCAGCCGGTCCCGTTCCTGGCCGTCGACGTCCCCGTCCGCGTCGAAGGTCAGCTCCCAGTACGGACTCACGCTCATGGCCGGCTGTGTCATGACAGGCCCCCTCGTCCCCCGTGGCGGTGCGATGTGGGCGCATCGTCCTGCTACCGGGCGAGGTTGGCCATACGTGAGGACTCACTTGTGCCCCCCTGGGGCCTCCCGACCACCCTTCCGTTGGACATACCGACCGGTTAGTCTGGCCGCGCGGGGGTCGGAGCCGAGCCGCAGTCGAAGGAGACCGATGGTGGAAGCCGTTCAGGGCGCTGGAGTGGTTGTGACGGGGGCGGGAGGCGGGATCGGGGCCGCGCTGGCCCGGCGCTTCGCAGCCGAAGGAGCCCGGGTCGTCGTCAACGACCTGGACGGGAAGCGGGCCGAGGCGGTCGCCGACGAGATCGGCGGCGTCGCCGTTCCCGGGGACGCCTCCGCGATCGTGGACGCCGCCAGGGACGCGCTCGGCGGGGTCGTGGACGTCTACTGCGCCAACGCCGGGGTCGCCTTCGAGGACGGGGCCGACGGGCTGTCCGCCGACGAGAGGACCTGGGCGACCGCCTGGGACGTCAACGTCATGGCGCACGTACGGGCCGCCCACGCGCTGCTCCCGGGCTGGCTGGAGCGCGGAGCCGGCCGTTTCGTCTCCACCGTCTCCGCCGCCGGGCTGCTGACCATGATCGGCGCCCCGTCCTACAGCGTCACCAAGCACGGCGCCTACGCCTTCGCCGAATGGCTCTCGCTGACCTACCGGCACCGGGGCGTCAAGGTGCACGCCATCTGCCCCCAGGGCGTCCGGACCGACATGCTGACCGCCACCGGGAGCGCCGGGGACCTGGTGCTGCAGCCGACCGCGATCGAGCCGGCCGACGTGGCGGACGCGCTGTTCAAGGGGATCGCGGAGGACCGGTTCCTGATCCTGCCGCACCCGGAGGTCGCCGACTACTACCAGGCCAGGGCCACCCGCCCCGACCACTGGCTGACCAGCATGAACCACATCCAGCAGAAGTGGGAGCAGGTGCGATGAGCGGGTCCCGTTACGCGGACAAGCCCTGGGTGGGCCTCCTGAACGACGCCCAGCGCGGCCCGATCGCGCCCGTCGACTCGCTGGTGCACGCCCTGCGCGGCGCCGTGGCCGAGGCACCCGACCGTGACGTCATCGCCTACTTCGACGGGCGGCTCACCTACCGCGAGGTGGACGAACTCAGCGACTCGATCGCCGGGCACCTCGCCGCCCAGGGCCTGGAGCGCGGCGACCGGGTGGCGATCCTGCTGCAGAACTCCCCGCACTTCGTGCTCGCCCTGCTGGGGGCGTGGAAGGCGGGGGCGGTCGTGGTGCCGGTCAACCCCATGTACAAGTCGGGGGAGGTCGCGCACGTCCTGCGGGACGGCGAGGTGGCCGCGCTCGTGTGCTCCGACCGCGCCTGGGAGTCGTACCTGCGGCAGACCGCCGCCGACTCGCCGGTGCGGATCGTGCTGACCGGGTGCGAGCTGGACTTCCAGACGCGCGGCGACACGCGCGTACTGAACTTCGAGCGGCTGCCGCAGGCCGACGACGCCGAGGACCTGGTGGCCGTGGCCCGCGCCGGGCACAAGGCGCCCGCCGGGCGTGACCTCGGGCCGTCCGACATCGCGCTGATCAGCTACACCTCGGGCACCAGCGGCACCCCCAAGGGCGCCACCAACACGCACGGCAACATCATGTACAACGCCGAACGGCAGCGCACCGGGCTCGCCCTGCCCGACGCCCCCGTCTACTACGCGCTCGCCCCCCTCTTCCACATCACCGGGATGGTCTGCCAGCTCGGGGCCTGCCTCAACAGCGCCGGGACGCTCGTGCTGACGTACCGCTTCGAAGCGGGGGTCGTGCTGGAGGCGTTCGCCGAGCACCGGCCGCACTACACCGTGGGACCGTCGACGGCTTTCATGGCGCTGGCCGCGCACCCGGACTGCACGCCGGACCACTTCTCGTCCTTCGTCAACATCTCCAGCGGGGGCGCGCCGGTGCCGCCGGCGCTGGTGGAGAAGTTCCGGGCGGGCTTCGGGCCGTACATCCGCAACGGCTACGGGCTGACCGAGTGCACCGCGCCCTGCGCCTCCGTGCCGCCCGGCCTCGAGGCGCCGGTCGATCCCGTGTCCGGGACGCTGGCCGTCGGGCTGCCGGGGCCGGACACGGTCGTACGGATCGTCGACGAGCAGGGGCGGGAGATGCCCTTCGGCGAGCAGGGGGAGATCCTGGTGCGCGGGCCGCAGGTCGTGCCCGGCTACTGGCGCCGCCCCGACGCCACCGCCGAGACCTTCCCCGACGGCGAGCTGCGCACCGGCGACATCGGGTTCATGGACGAACAAGGCTGGCTGTACGTCGTCGACCGAAAGAAGGACATGATCAACGCGTCCGGCTTCAAGGTGTGGCCGCGCGAGGTCGAGGACGTGCTGTACACGCACCCCGCGGTGCGCGAGGCTGCCGTCGTCGGGGTGCCCGACGGGTACCGCGGGGAGACCGTCAAGGCGTACATCAGCCTCCGTCCGGGCGCCGAGACGGACCCGGATGAACTCGCGGTGTACTGCAAGGAGAGACTGGCCGCCTACAAGTACCCGCGCCAGGTGGAGATCCTGCCCGACTTGCCGAAGACGGCGAGTGGGAAGATCCTCCGTCGGGAGCTTCGTTCCCGTAGGCAGGCCGGCGAACAGAACGCGTAGGAACGCTCGGAAGGCAGGTGGCGACAGAGTGCCCAGGACGACGGACGGTGACGGCACGCCCGTCCCGCAGCGGCTGCTGGCCGCCGCCACCCGGCTCTTCGCCGAGCAGGGCTACGACCGCACGTCCGTGCAGGAGATCGTCGAGGCGGCCGGGGTAACCAAGGGAGCGCTGTACCACTACTTCGGCTCCAAGGACGACCTCCTGCACGAGGTGTACGCGCGCGTGCTGCGCGTCCAGCAGGAGCGCCTCGACGCCTACGCGAACGCCGACGAGCCCATCGAGAAGCGGCTTCGGGGCGCGGCGGCGGACGTCGTCGTCACCACCATCGAGAACCTCGACGACGCGATGATCTTCTTCCGCTCGATGCACCACCTCAGCCCGGAGAAGAACAAGCAGGTGCGCGCCGAGCGCCGGCGTTACCACGAGCGCTTCCGCGCGCTCATCGAGGAAGGACAGGTGGCCGGGGTCTTCTCGACGGCCACCCCGGCCGACCTGGTGGTGGACTACCACTTCGGTTCGGTCCACCATCTGTCGACCTGGTACCGCCCCGAAGGACCGATGAGCCCGCAGGAGGTCGCCGACCACCTGGCCGACCTCCTCCTACGGGCTCTGCGTCCCTAGGTCCCTAAGGGGCCATGGTCACAGGTACTTCTTCAGCTCCCGCCGGGCCAGCGACCGCTGGTGCACCTCGTCCGGGCCGTCTGCCAGCATCAGGGTGCGGGCGCCGGCGTACAGCTCGGCCAGCGGGAAGTCCTGGCTGACACCGCCCGCGCCGTGCAGCTGGATCGCGCGGTCGATGATGTCGACGACCGTGCGGGGAGTGGCGATCTTGATGGCCTGGATCTCGGTGTGGGCGCCCCTGTTGCCGGCGGTGTCCATCATCCAGGCCGTCTTCAGCACCAGCAGGCGCAGCTGCTCGACCGCCACGCGCGCGTCGGCGATCCAGTTCTGCACGACGCCCTGCTGGGCCAGCGCCTTGCCGAAGGCCGTGCGGGAGACCGCCCGGCGGCACATCAGCTCGATCGCCCGCTCCGCCATGCCGATCAGCCGCATGCAGTGGTGGATCCGGCCGGGGCCCAGGCGGGCCTGCGCGATGGCGAAGCCGCCGCCCTCCTCGCCGATCAGGTTGGTGACCGGCACGCGCGCCTCGTCGAAGACCACCTCGGCGTGGCCGCCGTGGTAGTGGTCCTCGTAGCCGAAGACCTGCATCGCGCGCTTCACGGTGACGCCCGGGGTGTCCCGGGGGACCAGGACCATGGACTGCTGGCGGCGGATGTCGGGCCCGTCCGGGTCCGTCTTGCCCATCACGATGAAGATCCTGCAGTCGGGGTTCATCGCCCCGGAGATGTACCACTTGCGGCCGCTGACGACGTACTCGTCGCCCTCGCGCCGGATGTGCGTGGTGATGTTGGTGGCATCGGAGGAGGCCACCTCCGGCTCGGTCATCGCGAACGCCGAGCGGATCTCGCCGGCCAGCAGCGGCTCCAGCCACTGCTTCTTCTGCTGCTCGTCGCCGAACTGCGCCAGCACCTCCATGTTCCCGGTGTCCGGCGCCGCGCAGTTGAGAGCCGTGGGCGCCAACTGCGGGCTGCGGCCGGTGATCTCGGCGAGCGGAGCGTACTGGAGGTTGGTGAGCCCGGCGCCGTACTCGGCGTCCGGCAGGAAGAGGTTCCACAGGCCCTGCCGGCGCGCCTCGGCCTTCAGCTCCTCGACCACGGCCGGGGTGTCCCACGGGGACGGCAGCCCGGCCCGCTGCTCCTCCGCCACCGCCTCGGCCGGATAGACGTACTCGTCCATGAAGGCGAGCAGCTTGGCGCGCAGTTCCTCGGTGCGCGCGTCGAACGCGAAGTCCATGGTCTCTCAGCCTTCCTGAAGGGTGGTCAGGCCGTGCTCGATGAAGACGGGAACGAGGTCCCCGATGCGGTCGAAGCCCTGCCCGACCGTCTGGCCCAGGGTGTAGCGGTAGTGGATGCCCTCGAGGATCACGGCGAGCTTGAACCAGGCGAACGCCGTGTACCAGGAGACGGCCGAGACGTCGCGCCCGGAGCGGGCCGCGTAGCGCTCGACCAGCTCGGCGGGAGCGGGGTGGCCGGGGGCCTCGGCGGTCGTGGAGACCGGCGAGTCGGGCATCCCGAGCGGCAGGCTGTACATCACCAGCAGGCCCAGGTCGGTGAGCGGGTCGCCGAGCGTGGACATCTCCCAGTCGAGGATCGCCGTGATCTCGTCGACGCCCTTTGTCGGCTCGTTCCCCTTCGAGGCGCTTTCAGCCGGCGCCGAGCCGGCGATCGTGCTCGGCCCTTCGGGCCTCCGCGCGTTCGCCCGCTCGGCGCCGGCGCGCCCCTCCGGCTCACTCGCGGTGCCGATCAGGACGTTGTCCAGGCGGTAGTCGCCGTGCACGACGGCCGGTGTGGGAGAGGTGGGCAGCCGGCGGCCGAGGGTCGCGTGCAGTTCGTCGATGCCGGCCAGGTCACGGTTGCGGGAGGCGTCCAACTGCTTGCCCCAGCGGCGCAGTTGGCGGTCCAGGAAACCCTCGGGGCGGCCGAAGTCGGCCAGGCCCACCTCGCCGGGGTCCACGGCGTGCAGTTCGACGAGCGTGTCCACCAGGGACAGCACCGCCCCCCGAGTGCGCTCCGGGCCGAGCGGGGCGAGCTGATCGGCCGTACGGTACGGCGTCCCCGCCACGAACTCCATGACGTAGAACGGCGTCCCGAGCACCTCCTCGTCCTCGCACAGCAGCACCGGCCGCGGCACGGGCACGTTCGTCGGGTGCAGAGCGCTGATCACCCGGTGCTCGCGCCGCATGTCGTGCGCGGTGGCCAGCACGTGGCCGAGTGGGGGGCGCCGTACGACCCACTTCCCGGTGCCGTCGGAGACCGTGTACGTGAGGTTCGACCGTCCGCCCTCGATCAGCCGGCCGGTCAGCGGACCGTGCACCAGGCCGGGGCGCTCGCGGTCCAGCAGGGCGCGCAGCCGGTCGAGATCGAGGCCTGGCGGATGGTCGGGGCTCATCGGTGCTCCTTCGCGGGCGCGTGCACGGGACCCGACCATCATGCCGACTGGTCGGTATGTCGTCCAGTGCCGAACGGCGAAGTGACCGGAGCCACCCTAGGCCGACAGCTCCCGGCCAGGTGCGGCGGGGAGCTGTCGATGGGGCGGTACCGGCCGGATGTCAGTGATCGTCCCAGTGGTCCGCGTGGGCGGCGTGGCGGTGGCCGTCGTGCAGGTAGTCGACGTGGTCGCCGTGCAGCACGCTCGCGTGGCCGCAGCCGTCCCCGTGGCGGTGGTCGTGGGACTGGTGCGCTGTGTGGCCCTCGGCCTCGCACTCGTCCCAGTGCCCGGCGTGCTCCCGGTGCAGATGCCCGTCGTGCGCGTAGTCGGTGTGGTCGCCGTGGGGGACCTCGGTGTGGCCGCAGGCGGGGCCGTGGGTGTGGGGGTGGGAGGCGTGTTCCAGGTGGGTGGTGGTCATGGCTCGCCTTCGTATTGCGGGGGTGACGACCGTCAAGGCTGCCACGCAGGGGGTGATTTTCCGGGCATCCGGCGCATATCGGTTGCGTGGCGCGCCCTCGGGAGGGCGGCGCCCGGCGCACCGGCCCTGCTCAGAACACCAGTGCCGCTCCGCACGCCGCCATCGCCGCCGCGCACAGGACGACCGCCGTGGCGTGGCGTGGGGCGAGGGGAGCGGGGTCCGGCGTCGACGCGAGGCCGCGGATCCGGCGGTGGGCCAGGAGGAGGAAGGCCAGCCACAGGACGCAGGCCAGCGCACAGGCGATCACCCCGCCCGGAGAGGCGCCGCCGTGCAGTGCCGTCTTCACGGCCAGGACGGCGGCCACGGTGCCCGCCAGGGTCGTACGGCGCCAGGCAAGGCGGGTGCGCTCCGGCTGGAGCCCGGGGTCGCGGCTCTCGGCCGTGCTCACCCCTCCCACCCCACCAGCACGACCACCACCATCGTGAGGGCCACGACCGCGACCACCACGCCGAGCAGGGCCGGGAAGCGGGAGACCGGCAGGTCCTCGCCGCGGCGCATGGCCTGTTCGCAGCGCATCCAGTGGTTGACCGCGCGCAGGGAGCACAGCACTCCGGCACCCAGCAACGCGAGGGCGAGGCCCACCCGCCAGGCCCAGCGCAGGTCGGGCAGGAACTGGTCGACCGCGAAGCCGCCGCCGATGAGGGCGAGGGCGGTGCGCAGCCAGGCGAGGAAGGTGCGCTCGTTGGCCAGGGAGAACCGGTAGTCGGGGGTGTGGCCCTCCTCCCGGACCTGCTCCGGGGCGAACCAGAGCCGGATGTTCCGGGCGAAGTCGATCACGTCGAGGCCCCCGGCCGGTGCGCCTTGAGCCGCTGGTACGCCGCCAGTCCGTCCGGCACCCACTCCCACTCCGGCAGCCGCCGCTCCACCTCGGCCTCGGTGAGGAAGTCGTGCCAGGCGACCTCCTCGGCCTGCGGCCGCACCGGCAGCTCGCAGCGGACCTCGTACACCGCCGACCACCAGGTCCGGCCCGCGCCGCCGTCGTACAGGAACTTGAAGAGGAAGCGGGGAGCGGGCAGGCCCGTCACGCCGAGTTCCTCCTCGGCCTCGCGCAGGGCCGCCTCGTCGTAGGACTCGCCGGCGCCGACCACGCCGCCGACGAACATGTCGTACAGGGACGGGAAGACCAGCTTGGTCGGGGTGCGGCGGTGGACGAAGAGGCGGCCCTCGGCGTCCCGGGCCTGGATGAAGACGCAGCGGTGGCGCAGGCCCTTCGTGTAGGCCTCGCCGCGGGGTGAGCGGCCGATGACCTGGTCGTGCTCGTCGACGATGTCGAGGATCTCGTCTGCGGGGGTCGTCATGGGTCCATCCAAGCAGGACGGACTCAGTTCGCCTGCAGGTCCCGCATCCGTTCCGGTTTGCCGCTGCCGGCCGGCATGCAGGGGTGCAGGCCGAGCAGCACGATGCCGGCGACGATCGCCGCCAGCCCGGTCGCCTCCCAGGCCAGGGCGCCGGTGTCGGTGCGCAGCCGGTCGCCCAGGAAGCCGACCCCGCACAGGATGCCGGCCAGCGGCTGGGCCGCGGTGAGGGCGGGCAGGGACATGCGCAGGGGGGCGGTCTCGAAGGCGCTCTGGACCAGGATCAGGCCCGTGACGCCGAGCGCGACCACGCCGTACGGCTGCCAGGCGGTGAACAGCGCGGTGAAGCCGCCCTCGGAGAAGCGCTGGCCGCTGACCCGGGTGAGGGCGTCCTGGACGCCGTACAGCAGACCGGCGGCGAGGGCGAGCAGGACCGGGCCCGAGCTCAGGCGGGAACGCTTGGCGAAGGTCGTCAGGAGCAGGGCGAGACCGGTCATGGCGCCGATGATCAGCCAGTGCCGGAAGGGATCGGTGACCGCGCTGCCGCCACGGGGCCGGCCGGCCACGATGAACGCGGTGACGCCGCCCGCCAGCAGGACGAGGCCGGCCCAGCCCTGGCGGCCCAGCGGCTGCCGGGTCTGCCGGCGGGAGAGGGCGAGCGCGAACAGGAGGTTGGTGGCGAGGAGCGGTTCGACCAGGGAGACCTCGCCCTGGCTCAGCGCGACGGCCCCGAGGACCATGCCGGCCACCATCAGCGCGATGCCGCCCAGCCAGCTCGGTACCCGCATCAGGTCAAGCAGCAGGCGGGGCGAGAGGAAGTCGCCGAGGGGGGCGTGCTGTGCCGCGTTCTGCTGGAGCACGAAGCCGAAGCCGACGCAGCAGGCCGCGCTCACGGCGAGAACCAGAACCAGAACCGACACGCTGCGTACCTCGATGATTGGGCCGGGCTACGGGGGCGTTTGGGTGACTGTAGCGTCCCAGCGCCCGGCGTGCCCCTGGGAGTACCCGGATTCGGGCGGTGGACCCGGCCGCCCCCGTCCCGGCGATCGGCGGATCGAGGGCGGTGACGTGGGCCGTCCGGCCATGGTGGGGGCAGGGGGCGGGCCGCGCCATGGCGTACGCCACACGCGGTCGGGCCGTCGGTTTCGCCCCAAGGATGTCCGGATCTCAACTACCTCGTGGGCAACGGAAGTTGACGCGTGTCAGGTGCCTTCGACCCTTGACGTAAACCGTTGGCTGCCGGTTTGCTGTCCGTGATCTGTCGAAGGCAGTCAGAAACCCCGGCAAGGCACTCCGAGACTCTCAGGCCGACCGCGCCGCGTGAGGAATCCCCCAAGGTGACTCCACCCCCGCCACCCCTCGGCCGGGGCCGCAGACGTGCGGCCCAGGTCATGGACGCGGCTCTCGACGACGGCGAACTCGTCGCCGCCCGGGCCGCGTTGGCGCAGGGCCGCTGGCAGGCGGCACGCGGGCTGCTCGCCCGCACCGGGGACGACTGGGACCGGCGCGGCCACCAGGCCGTCGTGCTCGCGCGGGAGCGGCACGCCGCTGCCTGGGCGCGGGACTGGCTGCTCGCCGAACCCGACTCCGGCGACGCCGCACTGCTGCTCGCCCTGGCCCTGGTCGAGTGCGCCTCGCGGGGCCGGGAGAAACCGGAGCGGGCCCGCGAGGCCTGCCAGGACGCCGCCCGGCTGCTGCCCGCCGACCCCACCCCCTGGCTCGGGCTGCTCCTCCTGGAGCGCGACCGGGACCCGAGCGAGCGACTCTTCGAGCAGGTCAGGGCCCGGCACGCCGACCACCACCACGCCCACCACCTGATGGTCGCCCGCCTCGCCGAACGGCACGCCGACGCGGGCACCGACCCGCTGCACGAGGTCTACGACTTCGCCAACTGGGCCGCCGAACAGGCCCCCGCGGACTCCCCGCTCGCCATCCTGCCGGTCATCGCACACGCCGAGCGCTACCGGGCCCTCGCCCTCGCCGGCCACGAGAGCGCCAACCCCCTCGCCTCCCGCCACTGGACCGGACGCCGGGCCCGGCAGGTCATGAAGGCGGCCTTCGACTGGTGGCTGGAGTGGGAGCACGAGGGCCACCCGCGCCGCCTGGTCGACCTCAACTTCCTGGCCCACGCCAAGGTCTGCGAGGGCCGGGGCGCCGAGGCCGCCGCCCTGTTCCACCGGATCGGCGAGCACGCCACCGCGGCTCCCTGGTCCTACCCCGACCGCGATCCGTACCCCGCCTTCCGTGCCGCGCGCGCCGCCGCGCTCGGCACGGCGTGACCCATCCGACGCCGACCCCGAGGACGGTCCCCTCATGGCCACCGAGAAATCCAGCGCGAGCAGACCCACCAGCGGCATCAGCACCTTCAAGGGCGAGGAGCGCGCCCTGCGGGCCGACCGTCTCGGCACGGGCGGGCTGCTGCTGTCCGTGCTCGCCGCGACCGCTCCCCTCATGGTGGTCGCGGGTGTCATGCCCACCACATTCGCGGTGATGGGGATCGTCGGCCAGCCCCTGCTGTTCGTCGTCCTCGGCGTCGTGCTGATCCTCTTCAGCGTCGGCTACGCCGAGATGAGCCGGCACGTGCACAACGCGGGCGCCTTCTACGCCTACATCTCCCGCGGCCTCGGCGGCACCGCAGGGGCGGGCGCCGCCCTGGTGGCCCTGGTCGCCTACAACGCCCTCCAGGTCGGCATCTACGGCATCTTCGGCTTCGAGGTCTCCGGGCTCTTCGCCACCTACGCCCACCTGGACCTCGCCTGGTGGATACCGGCACTGGTGGCCCTCGCGGCCGTCGGCGCGCTCGGCTGGCTGAAGATCGACCTCAACGCGCGCGTGCTGGGCGTGCTGCTGGTCATCGAGGTGATCCTGGTGGTCATCTTCGACGTCGCCGCGATCGCCGACCCGGCGAGGCAGGGCCTGTCGCTGCACGCCTTCAACCCCGACACGCTCTCCGGCGCGGGCGTGGGCACCGCGCTGTGCTTCTGCATCGCGGCCTTCCTCGGCTTCGAGCAGGCCCCCGTCTACGCGGAGGAGACCAGCCGGCCGCACGTCCTCGTGCCGCGCGTGATGTTCCTCGCGGTCGGCGGCGTCGCCGTGTTCTTCGCCGTCAGCTGCTGGGCGCTGACCGTCGCCGCGGGCCCCTCGCAGGTCGTCGGCGTGGCGCAGAAGGAGAGCGCCGGCATGCTCTTCTCGCTGACCGACTCCCGCCTCGGCTCCACCTTCACCGACGTCCTGCACGTCCTGTTCGTGACCGGCATGTTCGCGGCCATGCTCAGCTTCCACAACGTCGTCGCTCGCTACACCTTCGCCATGGGCCGCGAGGGACTGCTGCCGCGCGCCTTCGGCCGCACCGCCGGCGCGAGCGGCGCGCCCGGCACCGGCTCGCTGCTGCAGACCGCCGTGGCGGCGGTGCTCGTGATCGTCTTCGCGGTCGCCGACGACAAGCCCACCGGCGATCCCACCGCGCCCGTGCTGCACCTGTTCACCTGGTTCGGCAACATCGGCGCGCTCGGGGTGATCGTGCTGATGGCGGCCGCCTCCGTGTCGGTGATCGTCTTCTTCGCCCGGCGCGGGGCCGCGGCCGCGCAGGCCTGGCGGCTGGTGACCTCTGCGCTCGCCGCCGCGGCCCTGCTGGTGATCGCCGGCTACACCGTCAAGGACTTCGACGTCCTGGTCGGCGCCGGCCCCGACTCGGCGCTGAGCTGGGTGCTGCCCGGCGTCATCGGCCTCGCCCTGGTCGTCGGCCTCGTCCAGGGCGTCCTCCTGCGCTCCCGCGCACCCGAGGCACACGCCCGCATCGGACTCGGCAACGAGGCGTTCCAGCTGGACAAGGCGGCGCAGGAGACGGCGTAGCACCGGCCCGCTCCTGAGAAGCCCGTAAGAAGTGATTACGGAACCCTGACGAGCACCTCCGATTCCTGGCCCCGCGGGGGTCGCCGGTGTTCGAATGGACGCGTGAACTCTGGACACTCCGGTGAGCCCGGCGAGCCCACGGCTCCCGCACCACGCGGTACTCCGGTGGGCCGCCGGGTCCTGCTCGGCACCATCGGCCTGGGCGCCCTCGGCGTGTTCGCCGCGCCCACCCTGCAGAACGGCCTGGAGGGCTTCCTCGGCGCCGTGGCCGGCAAGGACCCCACGGGCCTGACCGGCCTGCTGCCCAACGGCGGCGGCTTCCGCTACTACTCGGTCGCCTCCTCCGTGCCGCACAAGAACGCCACGAACTACCGCCTCACCGTGGACGGACTGGTCGACCGCCCGAAGACCTACACGCTGGACGACCTGCGCGCCCTGCCGCAGACCCGGCTGGTCAAGGACGTCCAGTGCGTCACCGGCTGGCGGGTCCCGGGCACCCCGTTCGAGGGGGTCCGGCTGTCCCGGCTGCTGGACGCCGCCGGAGTGCGGTCCTCCGCCGCGGCGGTGCGCTTCACCTGCTTCGACGGCACCTACACCGAGAGCCTCACCCTCGACCAGGCCCGCCGCTCCGACATCCTGGTGGCGCTGCGCATGCAGGACAAGGACATCGGCCACGACCACGGCGGCCCGGTCCGCCTCTACGTGGCGCCGATGTACTTCTACAAGTCGGCGAAGTGGCTCTCCGGCATCACCGTCACCGACAAGGTGGAGCCGGGCTACTGGGAGCACCTGGGCTACGACGTCGACGCCTGGGTCGGCCATTCGAACGGGCGCAGCGATGTCCCTACGAGCTGAGGCGCACACCCCGCAGACCACCCAGGTCCGGCGGTTCGGCCCGGTGCAGAAGTGGGTGCACCGCACGACGGCCGCGCTCATGGGCGTCTGCGTGGTGACGGCCGCCTTCCTCTACGTCCCCCAGCTCGCCGAACTCGTCGGCCGCCGTGAGCTGGTGGTCCGCGTCCACGAGTGCGCCGGGCTCGCCCTGCCGGTGCCCGTGCTGGTGGGCCTTGTCTCCCGCCGCTTCCGCACCGACCTGGGCCACCTCAACCGCTTCGGCCCGCACGACAAGATGTGGCTGCTAGCGGTCCTCAGCCGCGACAAGCGCCGTTCCTCGCGTCCCGCTGCGAAGTTCAACGCCGGGCAGAAGATCTACGCGTCCTGGATCGCAGGGGCGACGCTGGTCATGCTCGGCACGGGCCTGATCATGTGGTTCACCCACCTCACCTCGATCGCGTGGCGCACCAGCGCGACCTTCGTGCACGACTGGCTGGCGCTGACCATCGGCATCGTCCTCGCCGGGCACATCGGCATGGCGATCGGCGACCCGGAGGCCCGCAGCGGGCTACGGACGGGGAAGGTGAGCCAGGAATGGGCGAAACGGGAACATCCCCTCTGGCGTCCCTGAGCTCGGGCTCGGGGTGGCGATCGCGGGCTGCGACTGGCCCGGTGACGGGAGTGAGGCTGTGGGCGCCGTGACCGTGAAGGCGTTCGTCAGGCGGGCCAAGGCGGTGCCGTAGCGGACGACGACGTCGACGGACTGCGGGTAGGCGGCGGGCGCCGGTACGACGGCGGACAGCACCAGCTCGTCACCCGACCCGGACCGTGCCACGAGCGGACCGGGCAGCCGCTGCCCGCCGATGGACACGCTCCCGAACCGCAGCAGTTCGGCCGGGTCGAAGTACATGCCCCGCACCTCGATGCCGACGGTGTCCCCGGGCTGCGCCTCGGCGGTGTCCACCGCGGCGATCCGGTAGACGCAGGCGGGCGCGCCGCCCGAAGAGGCCTTGGGCCGCACGGTGGCGGCGGGGTGGTGCCGGTGGAAGTCCAGCAGAGCGCCGAGGACGGCGTAGGCGGCGCGGCCCTTGCAGGTGTTCACCTTGCCGGCCAGGGCGGCGCGTTCCTTGGCGACCGCGCCCCAGTCGCCGCCTCGGCCCTGCACGGCCAGACAGGCGGTGGCGAGCGCGCGCAGCACTCGCCACTCCGGGGCCGCCGAGGCCGCCGGAACGACGCCGAGGGCGGCCCGGCACCGGCCGGGGTCCCGGAGCAGGTCGTAGACGCTGGATGGATCAGCGGTGGCGTCGGCGTTGGGGGAGGCCGGGCCGGGAGGGAGCCACGCCGGGCTGACGAGACGGCCGTGGCTCGGGGGCTTCGGCACGTCACGCGTGGGGCCGGGGAGGTCCGGGCGCACGGCCTCGCCGGCCGCACCGGCGGGCGACTGCCGGGGCGTGGGCGACTCAGGCGCCGTGCGATGACCTGGGGTCGGCGAGGGCCCGACGGTCACGATCGAGCTGCCGCCGCCCCCGCTGTCCGGTCTGCCACTCCCGTCACCGGAGAAGGCCGTGACGGCCACCGCCACCGCTCCGACCACGAGCAGCCCCGAGATGCGCATCCCGAGGGAAACCGCCATGACGCCCCCCGACACGGTCGGCCCCCGGAGGCCGTGTCCGAGGGTCTCCTCATGATGAGGCCGAGCGGGCCCGTGGGGAAGCCGCTTCAGGCACCGAAGTCGAGCAGCACCTTGCAGGACCGGCTCCGGTCCGCCGCCAGCGCGAAGGCCGACCCCGCCTCCCGCACCGGGACCACCGCGCTGACCAGCCCGTCGAACGCGGGCTCGGCCGCGAGCAGCCGCAGCGCCTCGTCGAACTCGGTGTCGAACCGGAAGGCGCCCCGCAGTTCGATCTCCCGGCTGACGACGAGATTCCCGGCGAAGGGTGACGGCCCCGGCGGCAGCATCCCCAGCTGGACCACGACCCCGCCGCGCCGCACCAGCCGCAGACAGGTGTCGAGCCCCGCGGCCACCCCGGACGCCTCCACGGCCACGTCCGCCTCGGACGGCCACCCGGCATCGTCCGGATCGTCGGCCCGTACGACCGTGTCCGCGCCGGCGACGCGGGCGTACTCCAGGGCGGCCGGCAGGAGGTCGGTGACCGTCACCCGGGCGGCCCCCGCGGCCCTGGCCGCCGCGACGACCAGGCAGCCGATCGGCCCGGCCCCGGTGACCAGGACGTGCCTGCCGGTCATGTCACCGGCCCGGCGCACCGCGTGCAGGGCGACGGAGAGAGGTTCTGCGAGGACCGCCCGGCGCAGCGCCAGCCCCTCCGGCAACGGCCTCAACTGCCCGGCGGGGACCACCACTCGGGCCGCGAAACCGCCCTGCACGTGGGGGAAGCGGGCCGCGCTGCCGAGGTAGCGGGTGTCCCGGCAGACGTTCCGGCGTCCGTCCCCGCACTCGGGACAGGCGCCGCACGGGGTCGCGGGATGCACGGCGACGGCCGTACCCACCGGGGGACTCGCGGGTGACGGGAAGCCGTACCCGACGACCGTCCCGACCACCTCGTGCCCGAGCAGCATCGGCTCCCTCAGGCGGAAGTCGCCGACGCCCCCGTGCTTCCAGTAGTGCAGGTCGGAGCCGCAGACCCCGCCGTAGCGGACCGCGACCAGGGCCTGCCCGGGACCGGGTTCCGGCACCGGCAGCTCCGCCACGCGCAGGTCGTCCGGGCCGTGGATCACACAACCGAGCATCCGCGGGGCCCCGTTCACAGCACGCTCGTCATTCCGCCGTCGACATACAGCACCTGCCCGCTGACGAAGTCCGCGGCGGGCGAGGCCAGGAACAGCACCCCGCCCACCAGGTCCTCCGTACGGCCCCAACGGCCGGCCGGGGTGCGACGGCGCACCCAGGCGCTGAACTCCTCGTCCTGGACGAGGGGCTGGGTCAGTTCCGTCTCGATGTAGCCGGGACCCAGCCCGTTGACCTGCACGCCGTGCGGGCCCCAGTCGGCGCACATGCCCTTGGTCAGCATCTTCAAAGCGCCCTTGGTGGCCGCGTACGGCGCGATGCCGGGACGGGCCACCTCGCTCTGCAGGGAGCAGATGTTGACGATCTTGCCGCGCCCGCGGGCCGTCATGTACCGGGCCGCCTCCCGGCCGACCAGGAAGGCGCTGGTGAGGTTGGTGTCCAGGACGCGGTGCCAGTCGGCCTCGGTGAACTCCAGGAGCGGGGCGCGCAGTTGCATGCCCGCGTTGTTGACGAGGATGTCCAGGGAGCCGACCCGCTGTTCGACATCCGCGATCCCGGCGGCGACCGCCGGTCCGTCCGTCACGTCGAACACGGTCGTGTGGACCTCGCCGGGCAGCTCCGCGGCCGCCTTGGTGAGGCGGTCCGCGTCCCGGCCGTTGAGGACCACCGTGCAGCCGGCCTCCGCGAGGCCCCGGGCGAGGGCGAGGCCGATGCCCCGGCTGGAGCCGGTGACCAGGGCCCTGCGGCCGCTGATGTCGAACAGGGGGTGACTCATCCGTGTACTCCTAGACGAACTCGTACTCCTGGGGGGTGTTTTGAAAGCCCCGCACAGCACCCACCGCGCCCGGCACGCACCCTCGCCGCACCGGCCAAAGGCCCGAGTAGCTCCTCCCCCACTCTC
>NZ_JBIWPO010000081.1:0-21366 GCF_044768275.1 Streptomyces sp. NPDC101152
GTGCCGCCTTCCTCCTTGACCCAGGCGATGACCGAACCGGTCGCGCCCTTGCGGATCTTGCGCCCGTCGACGTCCACACCGGACATACGGGTCTGCGCGGTGAAGGCGATCCACTCGGCGCCGGCGAGCTCCCCCTGGTGGCGCTCGCGCAGCCCGTACTTCTCCTTCGCCAGGACGACGATGGAGCGGCCCTCGGGTGTCTCGTCGGCCAGCGAGGACAGTTGGGCGGCGTCCGCGACCTCCGCCTCCGTCGTCCCGCGCACCGGCACGAACTCGGACGCCTGGCGGTTGCCGAGGGTGATGGTGCCCGTCTTGTCGAGCAGCAGCGTCGACACGTCGCCGGCGGCCTCGACCGCGCGGCCGGACATCGCCAGGACGTTGCGCTGGACGAGGCGGTCCATGCCCGCGATGCCGATCGCCGAGAGCAGCGCGCCGATCGTGGTCGGGATGAGGCAGACCAGCAGCGCCACCAGCACGACCATCGTCAGACGCGTGCCCGCGTAGTCGGCGAAGGGCGGCAGGGTGGCCACGGCCAGCAGGAACACGATCGTCAGCGAGGCGAGCAGGATGTTCAGCGCGATCTCGTTCGGCGTCTTCTGCCGGGCCGCGCCCTCGACCAGGTTGATCATCCGGTCGATGAAGGTCTCGCCGGGCTTCGTCGTGATCTTGATGACGATCCGGTCGGACAGCACCTTCGTGCCGCCGGTGACGGCGCTGCGGTCACCGCCCGACTCGCGGATGACGGGCGCCGACTCGCCGGTGATCGCCGACTCGTCGACCGAGGCGACCCCCTCGATGACGTCACCGTCACCCGGGATGATGTCGCCGGCCTCGCAGACCACCAGGTCGCCGATGGTCAGGGCGGTGCCCGGGACCTGCTCCTCGCTGTCACCGACGAGCCTGCGCGCGACCGTGTCGGTCTTGGCCTTGCGCAGGGTGTCGGCCTGCGCCTTGCCGCGGCCCTCGGCGACCGCCTCCGCCAGGTTGGCGAAGACCACGGTCAGCCACAGCCAGGCGCTGATCGCCCAGCCGAACCAGTTGCCCGGGTCCTTGAAGGAGAAGACGGTCGTCAGCACCGAGCCGATCCACACCACGAACATCACGGGCGACTTGACCATCACCCGCGGATCGAGCTTGCGGAAGGCGTCCGGCAGCGACTTGACCAACTGCTTGGGGTCGAAGAGGCCCGCGCCGACACGTCCTTCGGCGGGCTTGTGCCCGGTGGGTACGTCGCTGTGCGGCGCCCGGGTCGGAGTGGCAGTGGACATCGGGTCCTCGTGGATCTCGGTTCGGGTGCTCATGACGCCAGCCCCTCGGCCAGCGGGCCCAGCGCGAGGGCCGGGAAGTACGTCAGACCGGTGATGATCAGGATCGCGCCCACCAACAACCCGGTGAACAGGGGCTTCTCGGTCCGCAGGGTGCCCGCGGTCACCGGGACCGGCTGCTGCTCGCCGAGCGAGCCGGCCAGCGCCAGCACGAACACCATCGGCAGGAAGCGCCCGAGGATCATCGCGAGGCCGGTCATCGTGTTGTACCAGTCGGTGTTCGCGTTCAGACCGGCGAACGCCGAGCCGTTGTTGTTCGACGCCGACGTGAAGGCGTACAGCACCTCGGAGAAGCCGTGCGCTCCGGAGTTGAGCATGGAGTGCGGCGGGGTCGGCAGGGCCATGGAGGCCGCGGTGAAGACCAGCACCAGGGCCGGCGTGATCAGGATGTAGCAGGCCGCCAGCTTGATCTCACGCGAGCCGATCTTCTTGCCCAGGTACTCGGGCGTACGGCCGACCATCAACCCGGCGATGAACACCGCGATGACCGCCATGACCAGCATGCCGTACAGGCCGGAGCCGGTACCGCCGGGCGCGATCTCTCCCAGCATCATGGACAGCATGGTGATACCGCCGCCCAGGCCGGTGAACGAGGAGTGGAACGAGTCCACCGCGCCGGTCGAGGTCAGCGTGGTCGACACCGCGAAGATCGACGAGGACCCGACGCCGAAGCGGACCTCCTTGCCCTCGTACGCCCCGCCGGCCAGCTGCAGCGCCGGTCCGTGGTGGGCGAACTCGCTCCACATCATCAGGGCGACGAAGCCCAGCCAGATGCCGGCCATCGTGGCGAGGATCGCGTACCCCTGCTTGACCGAACCGACCATGACGCCGAAGGTGCGCGTCAGCGCGAACGGGATGACCAGCAGCAGGAAGATCTCGAACAGGTTCGTGAAGGGCGTCGGGTTCTCGAAGGGATGCGCCGAGTTGGCGTTGAAGTAGCCACCGCCGTTCGTGCCGAACTCCTTGATGGCCTCCTGCGAGGCCACCGCCCCGCCGTTCCACTGCTGCGAACCGCCCATGCTGTGCCCGTTGAAAAACTGGCCGACCTCGTGGATGCCGGAGAAGTTCTGGATGACACCGCACGCCACCAGCACGATCGCGGCGATCGCCGCGCCCGGCACCAGGATCCGGATGGTGCCGCGCACCAGGTCGGTCCAGAAGTTGCCCAGCTCCCCGGTGCGCGAGCGCGCGAAGCCCCGTACCAGCGCCACCGCGACGGCGATGCCGACGGCCGCGGAGACGAAGTTCTGCACGGCCAGACCGGCGGTCTGCACGACGTGACCCATGGTCTGTTCGCCGTAGTAAGACTGCCAGTTGGTGTTGGTCACGAAGGACGCGGCGGTGTTGAACGACTGCGCCGGGTTGACCGAGGAGAACCCGAGTGAACCGGGCAGGACGCCCTGGAGCCGCTGCAGCAGGTAGAGGAAGAGGACGCTGACCGCCGAGAAGGCGAGGACACCGCGGAGGTAGGCGGCCCAGCGCATCTCGGCGTCGGGGTTGGCGCCGATGCCCTGGTAGATCCACCTCTCGACCCGCCAGTGCTTGTCGGAGGAGTAGACCCCGGCCATGTAGTTGCCGAGCGGGATGTAGGCGAGCGCCAGCGCGCCCATGAGGGCGAGCAGCTGGAGCACGCCCGCGAGTACGGGACCCATGGCGTGGCTCAGAACCTCTCCGGGAAGATCAGGGCGAGGACGAGATAGCCCAGCAGGGCGACGGCCACGACCAGGCCGACGATGTTCTCGACCGTCACAGCTTGGTCACCCCTTTGGCGACGAGGGCCACCAGCGCGAAGCACGCGATCGTGGCGACGACGAAGGCCAGGTCGGCCATCGTGAGCTCCTGGGGGAGGTGCGGGAATCCGCGAGCGGATCGGACGCCTAGAGCAAAACCCGGTCCCTGGCCGGATGCGAGCGCCGTTGACGGGTCCCATACGGCGGCCCGCGCACCTTTGACGGCACTCTTACGGCACCCGGCCCGACCTGGGGCAGGACCGGTCGGCGACGGCGGTCAGGGTTCAGCCGGTGTTCAGAGGTCGTTCGGTGTGCCCAGGCCCGTGAGGGCGCCGACCGGGTCGAGATCCGGGGTGCCGCGGGGCCACCAGTCGTCGTGGCCGGGCTCCGACTCGTAGGCGTACCACAGGCCGTCGCGGCCGAGGCGGAGCTGGACATGACCGCGGGGATGGGTGAGGCGGTTGCGCCAGGGCCGGAAGGCCGGCAGGTCGGCGGCGAGGAGGAGCGGGCGGGCCCGGTCGAAGCGGCCGGCCGGCGGGTCCCAGGGTTCCTCCAGGACGGCGAGCCCCTCCCGTCCGCCCTGCCGCCAGGCGGCGACCGCGCGGGCCAGCTCGGCCGGGGTGCGGTCGGCGGCGGTGGCGAGCGAGGCGTAGAGCGCGCGGGTGCCGGCGGTGAGGCCGGAGCCGGGGCGGGCGGCGGCGATGCGGACCGCGTCCTGCCACAGCGTCAGCTCGGCCACCGGATCGCGGCCGGTACCGAGCAGGGCGTGGGCGCGTGCGGCGGCGTCGGTGGCGAGCTGGTCCAGGGCGAAGGGGTCGGGGCCGCCCGGCGCGGCCGGGTAGACCGGGGGCTGCTCGGGGTGCGGAGGCACCGGCGACGGCGGGGGAAGGGGCGGGAGTCGGCGGGGTGCGAGGGCTTCGGTGGCGCGTACGCCGGGGAGCTGGGCCGGTGCTCGGTCCTGGGCGGCGCGGGCCGCGCGGGTGGCGCTGAGCCGGGAGAGGGCGTCGAGCAGTTCGCGTTCGCCCCGGCCGCGCAGCAGGAGCAGGACGAAGGGGTCCGCGTCGAGCAGCCGGGCCGTCTGGTAGCAGAGGGCGGCCGCGTGCTTGCAGGGGTGGCCGCGGTCAGGGCAGCTGCAGTGCGGGTCGAGGTCGCGCGGGCCCGGCAGCAGCGGCACTCCGCAGTCGGCGAGGGACTGGGGCAGTTCCTTGTCGAGCAGCGCGGCGATGTGTCCGGGCCGCTCGGCCGCCGCGTCCAGGAACCGGTCCCAGTCGGCCTCGTCCAGCGTGCGCAGCCGGACCTGTACCCGGTAGGGGCGGGGACGGCTGCCCTGCACGTAGGCCAGCACCAGTCCGGGCGTGACCGTGATGGCGTCCACGTGCCCCTGCTCGGCGTAACTCCGTCCGCGCGCGAGTCGCTTGGCGTCCAGCGCGCCTTCCTCCAGGGCCGTGACCCAGGCGTTGCCCCACCAGGTCTCGGCGAACCGGGGTTCGCAGGAGTCGGAGGCGGAGGTGGGCCTGGCGGCCGGGGCCGGTAGCGCGGGGAAGGTGCGGCGCAGTTCGCTGTCGCGGGCGGGGGCGGCCATGGTGCGGGCGTGCTGGGGTGTCGCGGGGTGGTCGGCGGGCTCCGGGGCATGGGAGGGGTCGAGCGGAACGGGTGCCGGGCGCGGCGCCGATCGAGGGGCGCTCGCGCCTGGACTCCCCCGCTCGGCACCGTCGTCGAGGTCCGGTTCCTCCCCCTCCGGATTGGGCATCCGGAAGGCGCCTGCCAGGAACTCCCGCAGGTCTCGCGCCGGTACCCCGCCGCCACGCCGGCCGACCGGTCCGCCGGCCGCAGGCTCCGCGCGCCGCGACCTCCGCGCGGACCGTCCGCCCACCCGCTCCGCCTCCGCCCGCCGCGCCTCACTCCGCGCGGCGCGCAAGGCCTCGCGCGCGGCTTCAGCGGGCCGCGGGGCCGCCGTACCGGCCTGCTCACCCGGAGCCGCGACGGCGGACGAGCCGGCCTCCTCCTGGCCACCGTCGGCCAACACACCTGCCACGCCGTCCTGAACCTGCGGCGCCGGGCCGCTCGACGTCCCCCCGGCGTCTCCCCCGACCGAGGACAAACCGGCGGCGACCGCCCTGCGCAGGGCCGCGCGGGCGCCGTCGCCCGGGTGGGGGCCGTCCTCCCTCTCAGCGGACTCGACCGTCTCGCAGGGCTCGCCACCTTCGGCCTCCGCTTGCGCCGTCTCCCCTTCTTCCCCGGCCGGCCGCCGCTGCCGCTCGCGGGCCTCGCGCAGGGCTCGGCGGGCCTCGTCCGCCGGGCCCGGGGTCATGACGGCCTCCGGAGGGAGACGAGGTCGCTCAGTTCGCGGTCGGTCAGTTCCGTGAGGGCCGACTCGCCGGAACCGAGGATGGCGTCGGCGAGGGCGCGCTTGGAGGCGAGCATCTCGGCGATGCGGTCCTCGACCGTGCCCTCGGTGATGAGCCGGTGGACCTGGACGGGCTGGGTCTGGCCGATGCGGTAGGCGCGGTCGGTGGCCTGTTCCTCCACCGCCGGGTTCCACCACCGGTCGAAGTGGATGACGTGGCCGGCGCGGGTGAGGTTCAGTCCGGTACCGGCCGCCTTCAGCGACAGCACCAGGACCGGGGTGGCGCCGCTCTGGAACCGGTCCACCATGCGCTCCCGCTCGGGAACCGGGGTGCCGCCGTGCAGCAGGTCCACGGGGACGGCGCGGGAGGCCAGGTGGGAGGTGATCAGGCGGGCCATGCCCACGTACTGGGTGAAGACGAGGGCCGATCCGTCCTCGGCCAGCAGGGTGTCCAGCAGCTCGTCGAGCAGGGCGAGTTTGCCGGACCGGGTGAGCAGGCGATCGGCGGACGCGGCCTCCTCCTTGAGGTACAGCGCCGGGTGGTCGCAGATCTGCTTCAGGGCTCCGAGCAGCTTCAGCACCAGCCCCCGGCGGGCGATGCCCTCCGAGGTCTCGATGGCCAGCAGGGACTCCCGCACCACAGCCTCGTACAGGGCCGCCTGTTCGCGGGTCAGCGGTACCGGGTGGTCCGTCTCGGTCTTGGGCGGCAGTTCGGGGACGATCCCCGGGTCGGACTTCTTGCGGCGCAGCAGGAAGGGGCGGACCAGGCGGGCCAGCCGCCGCACCGCCTCCTCGTCCTCTCCGTTCTCCACGGCGCGCGCGTGCCGGGCGCGGAAGGACTTCAGCGGGCCGAGGAGGCCGGGGGTGGTCCAGTCGAGCAGGGCCCACAGTTCGGAGAGGTTGTTCTCCACCGGGGTGCCGGTGAGTGCCACGCGCGCGGGTGACGGAATGGTGCGCAGTGCCTTCGCCGTCGCCGAGTACGGGTTCTTGACGTGCTGTGCCTCGTCCGCGACGACCATGCCCCAGCGCCGCTCGGCCAGTTGCGGCGCCGTCGTCCGCATCGTGCCGTACGTCGTCAGGACGAAGCCGACGTCGAGGTCGTCCAGGGTGCGTTCGGGGCCGTGGAAGCGGCGGACGGGGACACCGGGGGCGAAGCGGGTGATCTCCCGCTGCCAGTTGCCCAGCAGCGAGGCGGGGCAGACGACCAGGGTCGGTTCGCGGCGGGCCCGCCTTAGGTGGAGGGCGATGACCGTGATCGTCTTGCCGAGCCCCATGTCGTCGGCGAGGCAGCCGCCGAGGCCGAGGGAGGTCATGAGGTCGAGCCAGGCCAGGCCCCGGAGCTGGTAGTCGCGGAGGGTGGCGCGCAGGCCGGGGGGTGGTTCGGCGGGGCGCACTCCGGCCGTGAGGCGGTCGCGCAGGGCGGCGAGCGCGCCGGCCGGTACCGCCTCGACCGTCTCGCCCTCGACCTCCGCGCTGCCGGTGAGGGCCACGGAGAGCGCGTCGACGGGGTCGAGCAGGCCCAGTTCCCGCTTGCGGGCCTTGCGGACGAGGGCGGGGTCGACCAGGACCCAGCGGTCCCGCAGCCGTACGACCGGGCGGTGGGCCTCGGCGAGGGCGTCCATCTCCGCCTCGCTCAGCGGGTCGCCGCCGAGCGCCAACTGCCAGCGGAACTGGAGGAGTTCCTCGCTCTCGAAGAAGCCGGTGCCGTCCGTCGCCGAGCCGGGCGCCGGGCGTACCACGGCGGCCGCGGACAGGTCGTGGGCGAGGTCCCGCGGCCAGTGCACCGCGACCCCGGCCGCCGCCAGCCGGGTCGCCGCGACGCCGAGCAGGTCGCCCAGCTCCTCGTCGTGCAGGGCGAGGACGTCGGGCACGTCCTGCTCGCAGAGGCGGTCAAGGGGCGGCCAGACGCGGGCCGCCCGGCGGAGGGCGAGAGCCGCGTCCACGCGGGCGCGCGGGCCGAAGACCGCGTCCGCCTCGCCCGCCCACAGCGCCGCGGCGTCGGCGACCAGGGTGGGGTCGGCGAGGCTGTGCACCTGGACGATCGCGGCGCCCGCCGTCCGCACGCCGTCCTCCCCGTCGAACAGGTCGTGGGCCGACAGGTCGAGGCGGAGCGAGATGCGCACGCCCGCGTCCATGCCGGCGGCGACCTCCGCGGCCCAGTCGTGGGCGTCGGGCAGGCGGTGCGGGCGGCGGTCGGCGAAGGGCTTTCCCAAGGCGTGCGGTGCGGCCGGGGTGCGGGGCAGGGTGTCCGCGACCGCGTCCAGGAAGGAGCGCATCAGCGCCTCGGGCTCGGGCAGCGTGAGCGGGCCGGGGCCGGGCAGCGGGACGGCGTGGCCCTCGGACGGCAGGGCGGCGGCGACCGCCCTCAGGTGCGCGATGTCGTCCGGGTCCAGCGGGCCCGCGCGCCAGGCGTCATGGCCGCTCGCCGTCAGACCGGGCAGCAGGCGCCCGCGCGCTGTGAGCCGCAGGGCGTGCAGGGCGGCGGCGCCCCAGCAGGCGGTGGCGGGGTGGGCGGCCGGGTCCCGCCGGGCCCGGACGAGGAGGGGCAGCGCCTCGCCGACCGGGAGGGTCACGGCGGGGGTGGTCCTGCGCCGTACGCCCGAGCCGTGTCGTCGTACGACGGTGAGCTCGGTGTCCTCGGTGGGCAGCGGGCCGCCGTCGGGGTCCCAGAAGGCGATCCGGCCGTCCCGGGGCAGGGGCGCGGGCAGGAAGACGGCCGCGAGCCGGAGCGGGACCGACGCCCTCGTCTCCTGCTCACGATCGGCCACCGCGGCCCGTTCACCCATACGACCTGTCACCTCCCCGTCCGTGTGTCGGATCAGACGTCTCCGACTCTACGGGCGGGGTCTGACAATCGGCCCCGGCGACCGTGCCGAGGCCGCCCGCCGGGTCACGGGGCCGTGCGGGAGACGACGTAGAAGAACGGGTTGTGCGCGTCGGACAGGTTCACCACGACGTCCTGCGTGGGCTGCGGGTTCTTCTGCTCGTGCGTGAGGCCGTACCAGGGGCCGGGGCGGGTGAACTTCCAGCCGGTGATCTGCTGGTCGCGGGCGCTGATCGTGATGTCGTCCTTCTTCAGGTCGGCACGGGTGACGCCCATGTCGTGGAGGAAGACGTCGAGGTTGGCCACGGGTGTCTGGAACTGGACGTAGAGGCGGCTGGTCTTCCAGTTGTTGGTCTCGTAGGACGCGACCTTGCCCGAGGGGTGCGGCATCGGCACCTCGTAGAGGCGGCGCTGCACCTGCGAGGGCCAGCCCTTGGTGAGGCCGGTCGCCGCGTACTTGGCCTCCTTGTCCTTGCCGCTGTCGCGGCTCTGGGCGGCGGAGATCACCAGGTAGCCGGCCGGGACGCCGATGAGCAGCACGATGATGAGCAGGGTCAGCGCCCGGCGGCGGATCTTGTGGCGCCGGTCCTCGGGCGGCCGCTGCGGATCGTCCGGCGAGGAGGCCTGACGCGGCAGCGTGGGCGTCATGCCGTGTCCCGGGTGGAGCGGCGGGCCTCCGTGTACCGCGCGTAGCGCTCGTGCCGCTCCACCCGGCGCCGGTTGGCGCGGCGGAAGCGGCGGGCGACCAGTCGGGCCAGGTCGGCGGCGCCCACCATGCCGGCCTCGGGGCCGAGCTGGGCGCGCACGATACGGGCCTCGGGGCGGTAGCCGCGACCGGTGAGCTGCCGCTTGAAGGCGTCCCGCGCGGGCGCGATCAGCAGTTCGTCGGCCGCGGACACGCCGCCGCCGATCACGAAGCAGGACGGGTCGAGGGCCGCCGCGAGGTTGGCGATGCCGACGCCGAGCCACTGGCCGATGTCCTGCAGCAGTTCGACGCACATCGCGTCGCCCTCGCGGGCCAGCTCGGTGATCATCGGGCCGGTGATGTCGCCGATCTGCCCCTTGACGTGCTCGATGATCCCGTACGCCACCGGGGAGTCGGCGGCGGCCAGCTCCTTGGCCTCCCGCACCAGCGCGTTGCCGGAGCTGTACTGCTCCCAGCAGCCGCGGTTGCCGCACGGGCAGCGGTGGCCGCCGGGCACGACCTGCATGTGCCCGAACTCGCCCGCGACGCCGTACTTGCCGCGCTTGACCTGGCCGTCCTCCAGTATGGCGCCGCCGATACCGGTACCCAGAGTGATCATGACCAGGTGGTCCTCGCCGCGGCCCGCTCCGAAGCGCCACTCGGCCCAGGCGGCGGAGTTGGCGTCGTTGTCGACCAGGACGGGCACGGCGAGGCGGCCGGCCAGACGGTCGCGCAGCGGCTCGTTGCGCCAGGAGAGGTGGGGGGCGAACAGGACGCGGTTGCGATCGGCGTCGACCCAGCCGGCCGCGCCGATGCCGACGGCGTGCACGTCGTGGCGGTCGGAAAGGTCCAGGACCAGTTCGACGATGGTGTCCTCGACGACCTTGGGGCTCTTGGACTTGTCCGGCGTCTCCGTGCGGAGCTTCTCCAGGATGTTGCCGTCGGCGTCCACGACGCCGGCCATCACCTTGGTGCCGCCGATGTCGATCCCGACGGTGGGGACCCGGGGAGCGGTCAGGTGTGACCGGCGTTCCCGGGTGCCGACGGTGCGCAGTGCGGGGGCGCGGCGGGAGCCTATGGGGGCGGTGAAGTTGCCGTAGGTGCTCATCAAGGCCCGATTGTGCCGCACCCCCGGCCCCGGTGCCGAACGGGGGAGCGCGGGGGTGTCGGCAGGAGCGTGCCGGTTGCCGTTACATTGCGACATACCCGCCGGTTCGTCGCTCGCCGTCAGGACCGTACGAGGAGCTGGAACTCGAAGGAGTAGCGGGTCGGGCGGTAGGTGTGGGTGCCGTATTCGACCGCTCGGCCCGTGTCGTCGAACGTGACGCGCTGCATGGTGAGGAGCGGGGCCCCCTCCGGCTCGCCCAGGCGGTCGGCCTCGGCGGCGGTGGCCCCCCTGGCGCCGATGGTCTGGCGGGCGCTGTGGAGGGTGATGCCCGCGGCGCGCATCATGCGGTACAGGCCGGTGGACTCGAGCTGGGCCGTGTCCAGGTCGAGCAGGCCCGGCGGGATGAAGTTGCACAGGTACGCCATGGGTTCGCCGTGCGCGAGGCGCAGGCGTTCCACCCGGTGCACGTCGCTGTCCTCGGCGACCCCGAGGGCGCCGGCGACCTCCACGGTCGCCGGGACGACCGTGTTGACCAGCACCTTCGTCGCGGGACGCTGGCCGGCCGCCTCCAGGTCGTCGAAGAGGCTGGAGAGTTCCAGGGGCCGCTTGACCTGGCTGTGCACGACCTGGGTGCCGACACCGCGACGGCGTACCAGGAGGCCCTTGTCGACGAGCGACTGGATGGCCTGGCGGACGGTGGGCCGGGACAGGCCGAGCCGTGCGGCGAGCTCGATCTCGTTGCCCAGCAGGCTGCCGGGGGTGAGCGCTCCGTGTTCGATCGCCGCCTCCAGCTGTTGCGAGAGCTGGAAGTACAGCGGCACGGGAGAGCTCCGGTCGACACTGAGCTCGAGCGACACGGTGGGGTCAACTTCTGGTTTCGGCACGGGCCGAGCGTAGCTCCACGAGTTGTTGACGGGAAGTTGTGTAGTTCGATTGTCCGGACATACGCATTGACAGGGTGCGGCTCGGAGCCCCACTTTTGTTCTCATGCGCATCGGGGTCATCGGTACGGGCCGCATCGGCACCATTCATGCGAACACGCTCAGCCGCCACCACGAGGTGGGCTCGCTGATCCTCACGGACGTGGATCCGGCACGGGCCCAGGAACTCGCGCACCGGCTCGGGGAGACGGCGGCGCCGGGAGTGGACGAGATCTTCAGGTGGGGCGTGGACGCGGTGGTGATCACCACGGCGACGGCGGCCCACGGCGAACTGATCGGTCGGGCAGCCCGCTCGGGGCTCCCGGTGTTCTGCGAGAAGCCGATCGCGCTGGACCTGGCCGGCACGTTAGCGGCGATCGCCGAGGTCGAGACCGCCGGAACCATTCTCCAGATGGGGTTCCAGCGCCGCTTCGACAAGGGCTACGCGGGAGCCCGGGAGGCGGTGCGCTCGGGGCGGCTCGGGCGGCTGCACACCGTACGGGCGCTGACCTCCGACCAGGCTCCGCCGCCGCCCGCGTGGCTGCCGCTGTCCGGCGGGCTGTACCGGGACACGCTGATCCACGACTTCGACGTCCTGCGCTGGGTCACCGGGCACGAGGTGGTCGACGTGTACGCGGCCGGGTCCGACGCCGGGCCCGCGATGTTCCGCGAGGCGGGCGACGTCGACACCGGGGCCGCGCTGCTGACGCTGGACGACGGCACGCTCGCCACGGCCACGGCGACGCGGATGAACGGCGCCGGGTACGACGTCCGCATGGAGCTGGCCGGGGAGCTGGACCAGATCGTCGTCGGCCTGGACGACCGTACGCCGATCGCGTCCACCGAGCCGACGGGACCGCCGGCCGCGGACAAGCCCTGGTCCGGGTTCCTGGAGCGCTTCGGGCCCGCCTACGAGGCCGAGCTGTCCGCGTTCGTCGAGGTCGTCCTCGGCCGGCGTGCCAACCCCTGCGACGGCCGCGAGGCCCTCCAGGCCCTGCGGATCGCCGAGGCCTGCGAGGCCTCCCGACGCGAGCGCCGCCCGGTGGCCCTGGCGGAGATACCGGGCAGGGCGGAATCCGCGTACAGGTGAGCCCCAAGGCCGCGGCGGCCTCCCCGTCCCGGCGTCCTACCAGCGCACCGGCAGGCTGCGCACGCCCCGTATCAGCATGCCGGGGAGCCAGTCGCCGGGTGGGCCGTCGAGGGTGAGGGCGGGGGCGCGGTCCAGGAGGGTACGCAGGGCGGTGCGGGCTTCGAGGCGGGCCAGAGGCGCGCCCAGGCAGTAGTGGACGCCGTGCCCGAAGGCGAGGTGGCCGCGGGTGTCGCGACGGACGTCGAAACGGTCGGGGTCGGGATAGCGCAGGGCGTCGCGGTCGGCGGCGCTGAGCCCGATCATCACCGCCTCGCCCCGCACGATCCGCGTGCCGGCGATCTCCAGGGGCTCGGCGGCGTACCGGAACGTGGCGTTCTCCACCGGCCCCTCGTAGCGCAGCGTCTCCTCCACCAGACCGTCCACCAGGCCCAGGTCGGCGCGCAGGGCGGCGAGTTGGTCCGGGTGCGTGAGCAGGGCGTGGACGGCGTTGGTGACGAGGTTGACCGTCGTCTCGTGCCCGGCGATCAGCAACACGAAGGCCATGCCGCGCAGTTCGCCCGCGGAGAGCCGGTCGCCGTCCTCGGCGGTGGTGCGGATCAGGTCGCTCAGCAGGTCGCCGCTCGGCCCGGCGCACCGCTTGTCCTCGATCAGCTCGGCGAGGTACTCGGCGAGCCGCACGAACGCGCTGTGCTCGCTGCCGGCGTCGGTCGGCGCGACCGCCTCGGTCGAGAGCTTGCGGAACTCCGAGCGGTCGATCTCGGGCACGCCCAGCAGTTCGCAGATCACCGTGATGGGCAGCGGGTAGGCGAACGACTCGACGAGGTCGGCCCGCCCGCGCGGGAGCATCGCGTCGAGCAGGTCGTCGGTGATCTCCTGGATCCTGGGCCGCAGTTCCTCCACCCGCCGCATGGTGAAGGCACGGGAGACCAGGGAGCGCAGCCGGGTGTGCTGCGGCGGGTCGGCGCCCAGCAGGTACTTCCCGATCAGCTCCTCGTCGAGGAAGATCATGCCGATCTTGCTGCCGTCCTTCGACAACCGCGGGTCGGCGAGCGCGGCCCGCGCCTCCTCGTGGCCGACGACGAGCCAGGTCTCGTGATGGGCGTCCAGACCCGGCAGCCGCACCCGGTGCACGGGGCCGCGCTCACGCAGGCGCGCGTACACGGGATGTGGGTCCGTGCGGAACGCGTCGCCGAACTCCCCCAGGTCGATCAACTCCGCCATGCTGATGCCCGCCCTCCCCCGTGCGGTTCTGCTCCCGGCACCTGGACAACGCACGGCGGCCGCCGTCAGTGCCCGTTCCCCTCGGATTCGTCCAGCAGCCCCGCGTCGTACGCCAGCAGGGCGATCTGCACACGGTTGTTGAGGTCGAGCTTGGCCAGGATGCGGGAGACATGGGTCTTCACGGTGGCGACGCTCATGTACAGTCCGGCGGCGATCTCCGCGTTGGCGAGCCCGCGGCCGACGGCGAGGGCGACCTCGCGCTCCCGGTCGTTGAGAAGCGCGACCCGCGCGCGGGCGCGCGTGCGCCGGGTGTCGGCCGCGTTGCCCACCGCGTGCTGGACCAGTTGGCGGGTGACGGTGGGCGACAGCACGGGGTCGCCGGTCGCGACCCGGCGCACCGCGTCGACGATCTCGGCGGGCGGGGTGTCCTTGAGGACGAACCCGGCGGCCCCCGCGCGCAGGGCGCGCAGCACCTGTTCGTCGGCGTGGAAGGTGGTGAGGACCACGACCTGCGGGGCGTCCTTGCGGGCCCGCAGCCGTTCGGTCGCGGTGAGCCCGTCGACCGACGGCATCCGGATGTCCATGAGGACGACGTCCGGGCGGGTGCGGTCGACGATCGCCTCCACCTCACCGCCGTCGGCGGCCTCGCCGACGATCTCGATGTCGTCGGCGCCCCCCATCATCAGGGAAAGGCCTGCCCGCACCAGGGGATCGTCGTCGACGAGGAGCAGTCGGATCGCAGCAGTCATGGGCCTTACGTAATCAGATCCGCAGTCGGCGCATCGCTGGAAGTCACCCCCAGGGCAGCCAGGCCCGCACCCGGAACCCGCCGTCCTCCTCCGCTCCGTGCTCCAGCCGGCCCCCGGCCAGCGTGGCCCGCTCCGTCAGCCCGATCAGGCCCTGCCCGGAGCCGGGGACGTGCGGCACGTCGCCTTCGGGGGCGGGGTTGCGCACGGCCACCAGGAGGCCGTCGCCGGGGGCGCCCTCGACCGAGACCGTGACCTCCGTGCCGGGTGCGTGCTTGCGGGCGTTGGTCAGGCCCTCCTGGGCGATGCGGTAGGCGGTGCGGCCGACGGAGGCGGGTACGGCGGCGGGGTCGGTGACGCGGCCGACCAGGGTGACCTTCATCCCCGCCTCGCGGGACTCGGCGACCAGGGCGTCCAGCGCGGCGAGCGTCGGCTGGGGACGGCCCGCCTCGTCGGACTCGCCGGCCCGCAGCACGCCGATGATCTCGCGCAGGTCCTGCAGGGCCTCGTGCGCGCTCTCACGGATGACACCGGCCGCCCGCACGACCTCCTCCCGGGGCGCGTCGGGCCGGAACTCCAGGGCGCCCGCGTGCACGCTGAGCAGGGTCAGCCGGTGCGCGAGGACGTCGTGCATCTCCCGGGCGATGGCCTCACGCGCGAGTCGTTGTGCCTGCTCCGCCCGCAGCCGCGCCTCGGTCTCGGCGCGCCGGGCACGGTCCCGCAAGCTCACCATCAGCTGCCGCTTGGACCGCACGAACATGCCCCAGCCGATGACCGTCAGGGTGAGCAGCTCGGCGAAGGCGACCGCGCCGGGGTACGGCAGGTCGGGGTCGGGGCGCATCCAGAAGTACGGCGGGACCAGCGCCAGCGAGATGCCGCCGATCCAGGCGACGTACCGGAAGGGCCGGTGCACGGCGAGGGTGAAGACGGCGATCATGCCGGCGCCGCCCGCCGTGTTCGAGACCAGGCCGACGGGGAGCATGGCGACGGCGAGGCCCAGCGGCCAGCGGCGGCGCAGCCAGACGGCCCCGCAGGCCAGCACACCGAACAGCTGGTCGAGGACGGCGAGGGAGTGCGGGGTGTGCGGGTCGTGGGACAGGGTGTTCGCGGCGGCCAGGCCGATGGCGACGGCGAGCAGGAAACACGTGGAGTCGACGATCCAGTCGCGGACCGTGCGCCGGGGCCGCCCCGAGGGTCCGAACCGCCCGGCGTCCGGGTCGAGTTCGTGGAGGAGGGCGGACGGGAACAGCCATCTGCGCCCCACGGACCGGGCCGGCTCGTCATCGTTCACGGTCGACAAATCTACGCAGGGAGGGCGTCCCGCACCCCTCCCCCGCACAGGATCGCCGACCAAAGTCGCACCGCCGCAGACTTTCGGCGCAGGCCGGCGGTTTCCGGCGGCCGGCTGTGTGGTGACTCCGGGGCCCAGGTTAACTCGGCGCAAACTCATCGGACTTGACGGCGAATTCTCCATAGTTGTCATTGACATGCCACCATCTACGCGCGTCATCATGAGAGCGTGAGATTCCCCCCACGCATCACTCGCATCGGCGCGGCAGCCGCCGTTCTGTCCGCCCTCCTCGTCGGCGGTGCCGTCACCGCCACCCCGGCGTCCGCCGCGGTCGGCAGCATCTGCTACAGCAACCTGCCCTCCCAGGCGCACGACACCCTGGACCTGATCGCCCAGGGCGGCCCGTACCCGTACTCGCAGGACGGCACCGTCTTCTCCAACCGCGAAGGCGTGCTGCCCGGCGAGCCGTCCGGCTACTACCACGAGTACACGGTGATCACGCCGGGCTCCTCCACGCGCGGCGCCCGTCGCATCGTCACCGGTGAGCAGACCCAGGAGGACTACTACACCTCGGACCACTACGCCACGTTCGACCTCATCGACTTCGGTTGCTGAGGTCCGGCCGTCGGTCACTGTGACGGTCCGGGAGGCCCGGTCGACGGACGACCGGGCCTCCCGGGCTGTTCTGCCCACAACGGCTAAGCGTTCTCGGGCAGTTCGTAGGAGCCGTAGTCGGGCCGGCCGACCACGTCGTAGGTCTGGATGGAGACCCCGGCGGGGGTGACACGGCCGTCGGTCCGGCGGAACTTCGTCGGCACGGTGCCCTCCGGGAAGAGGCGGAGGCCGGAGCCGAGGACCACGGGAAACGTCACCAGATGGACGGTGTCGAGCAGGCCGAGGTCCAGCAGGGAGCGGACGAGGGCGCCGCTGCCGTGCACCTGGAGCTCGCCGTCGGCGCGTTCCTTGAGGGCGGTGACCTCCTTGACCAGGTCCCCGCTGATCACGGTCGTGTTGGCCCAGGCGGGGTGGGTGAGCGTGGCCGAGGGGACGTACTTCGGCAGTGCGTTGAGCTTGGCGGCGATCGGGTCGGCGGGGTCGGTCACCTTCGGCCAGTGCGCGGCGAAGATGTCGTAGGTGCGGCGGCCGAGGAGGAACGCGGCGGGGCGTTCGAAGACCTCGGTGACGAACCGGCCGAAGTCCTCGTCGCCGTACACGAAGCTCCAGCCGCCGTGTTCGAAACCGCCCCGGGTGTCCTCCCGGGGGCCGCCGGGTGCCTGGTAGACACCGTCGAGCGTGACGAAGATCGTGGAGACGAGCTTGCCCATGGCGGGTGCCTGCTTCCTGGTGCGGGGTCTGTTGTCATCACCTCAGACCCCGCGGCCTCCCGCAACTCATCGGTCCTCGTACGGACGGCTCCTCACCCGGCGTTCGTCGAGAACAGTCCGCCCGTCGGACCCTGCTTGTCGCCGCCCTGGGCCTTCTTCAGGGCGTTGGCGAGGCTCTCGATGGTGAGGGACTGCAGGATGACGCGCCCGTTGCCCTCCAGGGTGGCCAGCGAGAGGCCCTCGCCGCCGAAGACGGCGTTCATGATGCCCTGGCGGTTGAGGCCGCCGATGCGCTGGACGCCGTACTGGATACCCTCCTCGAAGGCGACGACGCAGCCCGTGTCCACCTCGATGCGGCCGCCGAAGTCGGCCGGGTTGAGATCGATGAAGTTGCCTGCGCCCGCGATGATCACCGTGCCGTGGCCGGTGAACTTCTCCAGGATGAAGCCCTCGCCGCCGCTCATGCCCGTGCGGCCGCCCTGGAAGGCGATGCCGAAGTCGACGGTGGACTCGGCGGCCACGAAGGCGTCCTTCTCGGCGAACCACGCGCGCGTGCCGTTCAGTTCCAGGGCGCGCATCTCGCCGGGGAGCACGCCGGCGAAGCCGACGGTGCCCTCGCCGCCCTGCGCGCTGAAGTACTGGAACGCCATCGACTCGCCCGCGAGCATACGCTGGCCGACCTGCATGGCGGTGCCCATGGCCTGGCGGAGCATGCCGCCCATGCCGCCGCCGCTCTGCTGTTGGCCGCCGTTGTTCGACGGACCGGACAGGCGGGTCTCCATGGTCACGTTCGTCGTCTTGAACAGGAACTTTCCGGCTTCGCAGTAGACGGTCTGGCCGGGTTGCAGGCTGACGACCGCCATCTGCATGGCGTTGCCGACGATCTCTTGCTGAAGTGTCACGTGGACTGAACGTCGGAGGGTGGTTCCGGGTTCCTTGTTTCGCCCCCGCCGCCCCTACCCGTCCCGGTCCGGCAGCCGGCCCCCGGACCCCCGCTCCTCAAACGCCGGAGGGGCTGTCGGACGCCGAGGGGCTTGACATCAGCCGTCAGCCGCCCAGTTCCTGGTGGCGGGCCGCCAGGGCTGTTGCGCCGTTGTCCGTCAGGGAGCCGTGCAGGCGCAGGCGGGAGATGCCGCCGTCCGGGAAGATGTCCACGCGCGCGTGCGTGCCGACGGCCGGGGTCGGCAGGACGAAGCGGTGGTTGGTGTCGGGCTGGAGGCGGGTGCGCGGGAGGATCTCGTGCCAGTCGCCGTCCTCGCCGTCCTTCACGGACACCGAGGCCCAGCCCGCGCTGTTGCCCTTGAGGTAGGCCGTGTCGATCTCGATCGCGCGGATCTGGGACTGGGCGGCCAGGCGGTAGCGGATCCAGTCGTTGCCCTGGTCGCGGCGGCGGCGGGTCTCCCAGCCGTCGTCCATCTTGCGGGAGCGGCCCGGCTGGATGGTGTTGGTGGCCGGGGAGTAGAAGAGGTTGGAGGCGTCCTCGGCCCGGCCGCCGTTCTCCAGGGCGACGACGTCGAAGGTGCCGAGGGTGGCCAGCCACTCGGGGTCCGGGACGACCTCGCCGTGCACGCGCAGGCGTGCGATGCCGCCGTCGGGGTGCTGGTTGACGCGCAGGTGGGTGAAGCGCTGCTCGACGGAGACGGAGAAACCGTTCGCCGCGTGGCCGCCGACCGGGGTGCGCGGGACGAGGGTCGTCCACTCGACGTCGTCGCCGAGGAGTTCCTGCGGGGAGGGGAAGCCCGGTACGGACGCGCCCTCGACGGACACCGCCTGCGGGTAGTTGCCGCGGAAGTGGGCCGTGTCGACCACGATGCCCCGGACGACACCGGGCGCGCCGAGGCGGACCAGGGCCCAGTCGTGGTCGTCCGCCGTCGGCCACGGGTGCTCCGCCGAGACACCGCGCCGACGGCGGGTCTCCCAGCCGTCCATGACCTTGCCCTTGTGCCCGAAGTGCTCGGGGTCGAACTCGGCGGGCCCGGGCACCAGCAGGTTCTCGCGCTGGGCGAAGAACTCGTCGTTGGCGGCGATCACGCCCGCGCCGAGGCGCCGGTCGGCGAGGTCGGCGTACCGGGTGAAGGGGAAGTCGGCTGTGCGGTAGTCGGCGTACGGGTCACCGCCTCCGTAGGGGTTCGCGTCGCCGGTGAAACGGGGGATCGCCGTCACGGGATGGGTGCCTTTCGGGAGTCGGCCGCTGCGGGTGCGGAGCAGGATCAGGGGGTGCGGGTGAGGAGTCGGCCCTTCGGTGGTGTGAACTCGCCGTCGTGGACGATGCGTTCGCCGCGCAGCCAGGTCGACCTGACCACGCCGTACAGGGTCCTGCCCGCGTAGGCCGTCACCCGGTTGCGGTGCTGCAGGGCCGCCGGGTCGACGGTGAACGTCTCGTCGGGGGCGAGGACCGCGAAGTCGGCGTCGTGGCCGGGCGCGATGGCGCCCTTGCGCGCTTCCAGGCCGACCAGTTCGGACGTCCGTGTGGACATCCAGCGGACCACGTCCTCCAGCGAGTGACCGCGCCTGCGGGCCTCGGTCCAGACGGCGGACAGGCTCAGCTGGAGGCCGGAGATGCCGCCCCAGGCGGTGGCGAAGTCGTCCGTCTTGAGGTCGGCCGTCGACGGGGAGTGGTCGGTGACCACGCAGTCGATGGTGCCGTCGGCCAGCGCCTGCCAGAGCAGGTCCTGGTTGGCGGCCTCGCGGATGGGCGGGCAGCACTTGAACTCGCTCGCGCCGTCCGGGACCTCCTCGGCGGTGAGGGTGAGGTAGTGGGGGCAGGTCTCGACCGTGATGCGGACGCCTTCCGCCTTCGCCTCGGCGATCAGCGGGAGTGCGTCGGAGGAGGACAGGTGCAGGACGTGCACGCGCGCGTGGAGGCGTTTCGCCTGGGCGATGAGCTGGGCGATCGCCGTGTCCTCGGCGTCGCGCGGGCGGGAGGCGAGGAAGTCGCCGTACTTGGGGCCGCCCTGCTGTGGGGCCGCCTCAAGGTGGTGCGGGTCCTCGGCGTGCACGATGAGCAGGCCGCCGAAGGAGGAGATCTCGGCGAGGGACTGGGCGAGTTGGTCCTGGTCGAGGTGCGGGAACTCGTCCACGCCCGAGGGGGAGAGAAATGCCTTGAAGCCGAAGACCCCGGCCTCGTGCAGCGGGCGCAGATCCTTGACGTTGTCGGGCAGGGCGCCGCCCCAGAAGCCGACGTCGATGTGCGCCTTGTCGACGGCGACCGCCTGCTTCGTGCGGAGGTGGTCGACCCTCGTGGTCGGCGGGAGGGAGTTGAGCGGCATGTCGACGAGGGTGGTGACGCCGCCGGCCGCCGCCGCGCGCGTGGCGGTCCAGAAGCCCTCCCACTCGGTGCGGCCCGGGTCGTTGACATGCACGTGCGTGTCGACCAGGCCGGGCAGCAGGACGTCGTCGCCGAGGTCCACCAGCCGGGCGCCCTCCGGTGCGGGGGCGTCGTAGGACTGTACGGCCGTGATCGTGCCCGCGGAGACCGCGACCGAGGCGGCTCGCGTTCCCTCCGGGGCGATGACGCGCGTCGAGCGCAGCACCAGTTCAGCGTCGGACACCCGGACCCCTCTCTGCCGCCGTTAACTTCCGCGTAACGGAATTCAACTTTCTGTTGAAGGAGTCTTCACTCCCGTTCCCGCGCCGTCAAGGGGCACACTTTCCGGCGGGACCTTCTCGACCGCCACCGACCGTCACCCTGGACGTTTCCATAAAGCGGAATTAAGCTTCCGTCAAGCAGAACGTATCCACGCACCAGCAGGGAGTCAACCGACCGGCGGGTAGGCTTCTGCCCTTCCTGCCAGCCCCGAAAGGAACGCGCCGTGCCGACGTCCAGCGCCAGCACCACCGACTCCGCCAGGTCCAACGGTGGAGTCCAGTCACTCGAGCGCGCCTTCGACCTGCTCGAGCGGATGGCCGACGCGGGCGGCGAGGTCGGTCTCAGCGAGCTGTCCGCGAGCAGCGGGCTGCCGTTGCCCACCATTCACCGCCTGATGCGCACGCTCGTGGCCTGCGGTTACGTCCGCCAGCAGACCAACCGCCGGTACGCGCTCGGCCCTCGCCTGATCCGGCTCGGCGAGTCCGCGTCCCGGTTGCTCGGCACCTGGGCCCGCCCCTACCTCGCCCGCCTGGTCGAGGAGACCGGCGAGACGGCGAACATGGCCCTGCTGGACGGCGACGAGATCGTGTACGTCGCCCAGGTCCCCTCCAAGCACTCGATGCGCATGTTCACCGAGGTCGGGCGGCGCGTCCTGCCCCACTCCACGGGCGTCGGCAAGGCCCTGCTCGCCGGGTTCCCGGACGACGAGGTGCGGGCCCTGCTCTTCCGCACGGGCATGCCGGCCACGACCGAGAAGACGATCACCACGCCGGAGGGGTTCCTGGCGGCGCTGGCCGACGTGCGCCGCCAGGGCTACGCGGTCGACGACAACGAACAGGAGATCGGCGTCCGCTGCCTCGCGGTGTCGGTACCCGACTCCCCCACCGCGGCCGCCATCTCCATCTCGGGCCCGGCAGGCCGCGTCACCGAGACGGCGACGGAACGCATCGTCCCGGTCCTCCAGCAGGTGGCCACCGAACTGTCCCAGGCCCTGACCACCCAGAACCCGGCGTGAGCGCCCGCCGGTGAACTAGTGCCGCGGCAGGCAAGTTTGCCCGGTAAGGAGCGGCGTCCGGGGCGTCCTCTCGGCGTGCCGGACGGAAGACGCCGTTGATGGACCGGACGTACTTGGGGTTTCGGCCGGTGCGGCGAGAGGGCGTGCCGG
>NZ_JBIWPO010000082.1:0-20859 GCF_044768275.1 Streptomyces sp. NPDC101152
GCGCGGACGGTCACGTCGGCCCCTTCTACTCCGTCGTCATGAAGGACCGGAAGCCCCAGTTCAGCTGGAACGAGGCCGACGTGCTGAACTGGAGCACCAAGAAGCCGTACGACTTCTGACGGCCCGTCGGCCGACCCGCCTGCAGACGAGCGGCGGGGAGCCGATCCTGGTCCGCACCAGCGGACTGCCCGAGATCGGCGGCGCTCCCGGCGGTATGGAATCGCCCTCAGCCTCCAGGAACGCCGGATCTTCGGTATTCGTGACAGAAGGGCTGCCGGAGGAGCACTTGTGACAAGCCGAATGCCTCATTAGTGACAACCAGGCTGCCTCGGCCAGCCTGTCCGCCCGTTCGGCCGGCTTCGCCGGTGACAACACTGAGCGTCGGCTCACGGATGCGACGGCTGCGCCGCCTGCATCTCCCCTCCTACTGTGGAGACCGTGACCGGAGGGATAGTTGGGGTCATGACATCCACAGTAGGAGGGGAGATGCACCCTCGACGTCCAGGAGGTCGGCCCCCCACTCGGGCGGGGTGGTCAGTTCGGCGTTTGTGATGACCGCGCTGCACGGCCGCGATCGCCTGCTCACAGGTGTCGCTCTTGGGGTCGATGGTCAGCTGCACGCCTCCCCCTCCGTGATCCACAACCCCATCCTGCCCCGGACGTACTCCCCTGTTCGCCGGGCCGGGAAGCGGGGCCGTCGAAGGGCGCCCGGTTGCCTAGGAGGCCTTTCCCAGCAGCGAGGCAGGGCCGACCATCACCTGCGGACCGAACCGTGCCCGCGCACAGTCGACGGCGTCCTGCGCCGCCAGCCGTGTCTCCCGCTCGCCGTCCAGCGACAGCTGACCCGCGGCCTGGTCGGCGGACAGGAGATCGTCAGCACGCAGGGGCAGGCCGGTCAGCAGAGCCCGCTGCAGCGCCGCGGAGTCCATGATCCGGTAAGCGGTCGTGCGCAGGTCGTCCTCGTGTGCGCAGGCCTGTGGGAGGCGGCGGGTGCGCGCGAGCGGGCTGCCGCTGGCGAACTCCAGGGTCAGGGTGAGCACCTGCGTGATCTGGCCGCGGCGGCGCAGTTCGGTGCCCAGGCGGACGACGGTGTCGAGGAGGGTGGCGCGGACCTCGGCTCCGTCCAGCGTCTGCCGGGAGAACCGGTGCCGGCGTGAGAGAGAGGCGGGCAGGGCGCGGGGGGTGACCGGGCGTGGGTCGATGCCGCGGGCCCGCTCCCAGGCCAGCCGACCGGCCCGGGCTCCCAGGATCCGTTGCACGGTGTGGAGGGAGAGGCCGGCGAGCTGGCCGGCGCAGTGCACGCCGTAGTGGCGCAGGTCGCTCGCCTGCCGCTCGCCGAGCCCGTACAGCGCGCCCACCGGCAACGGCTCCAACCACTGGTGCGCCTGCTCGGGTTCGACGACGACCAGGCCGCCCGGCATGGGTGCCTGGGCGGAGGCGGTCGCCGCGAGCGCTGCGGTGGACGCGACCCCGATCCGCAGGTCCACCCCGAGGTGCGCCGCAGCCCGCAGCCGGGCCATCTCCGCCAACCCGCGCCCATCGAGGAAACTTCTCCGGGGCGCCGCAAGCGTGCGGTTCAACATCACGCAGCTCAGAAGCGGTAAGGACGACCATAGCGGGTGCAACACCTGTGGTGCACGGATGCGCTCGACGATTCACCCGGACGCGATGGGCCTACTCGTCTCAGGCCGTCCAACTGGTCGATGGCGACTTGCCGTTCGGCTGGGTCTCGTTCGATCGTCTGCCGGAAGACAGCCATGTCGCGGCGGGCTTCCAGGCGGATGTCCTCTGGAGGCCGGTCAGTGGAGCAGCAGGCCGAGGGACCCGGCCATGCCAACGACGTACGGTTCGGGGATCTTGAGGCGCCACAGCAGGGCGAGGGTGACCAGGGCAATGACGGCGGTTGGCAGGTCGATGACAGCCTGGCGGGTCAGGACGACCACCGCGCCGCACAGGGCGCCGCCCGCGGCGGCGGTGGCTCCGGTGACGAACGCCTTGAGCTGGGGGTTGTCGCGGTGGCGGATGAACCATCGGCCGGGGACGACGACGCCGAGGTAGATGGGGATGAAGATGGCGGCGGCGGCGATGAGCGCACCGGTGGCACCGCCGACGAGGTAGCCGATGAAGGCGGCGGTGATGACGACCGGGCCGGGGGTGATCAGTCCCATCGCCACGGCGTCCAGGAACTGTGCCTGTGTAAGCCAGTGGTGCTGGCTGACCACGCCGTCGCGCAGCAGGGGGACGATGGCCAGTCCGGAGCCGAAGACCAGGGCTCCGGTCTTGAGGAAGAACAGGCCGAGGGAGACCAGCGTCCCGCCGGAGGCGAGGGTGCCGAGAGTGGTGGAGGCCAGCGGTGCGGCGGCGATGCCGTAGGCCGATGTGCCCTTGCCGGGATACGAAGTGTGGCGCCGCGGTAGGCGCAGGCGCGGCCGGGCGTCGAGGGCGATCATCAGCAGTCCGGCGCCGATGATGAGGTAGATCGGTTCCCTGCCGGTGAGGGCGGTGACGGAGAACACCACGGCGCTGATGGCCCAAGCACGCCAGTCCTTGCCGTCGGTGAGGCGGACCAGCTTGTACGCGGCGATGGCGATGATCGCCATGACGGCCGGGGCAATGCCGTAGAAAAGCGCCTGCACCGCGCTCAGGCCCGAGTAGTGGGCGTAGACGGCGGCGACAGTGGTGACCATGAGGAAGGACGGCGCAATGAATGCGAGGGCGGTCGCCGCGGCGCCGAGTGCGCCCCGCCTGAGGTAGCCGACCCACATGGCGACCTGCGCGGCCAGCGGACCGGGCATGGTCTGGCCGAGGGCAACGCCGTTGAGGAATTCCTGCTTGGCGATCCAGCCGCGCTTTTCCACCAGGTCGCGTTGCATGTAGCCGACGACGGCGATGGGTCCGCCGAAGCCGAGGGTGCCCAGGCGTAGGAAGTACCGCAGCACGGCGGCGAATCCCGGATCGTCCGAAGCCGTTGCCGAGGCCAGCTCGGGTATCTCGCTGTCGCCTGCGCTGCCTGGTGGCGCCGTGTCCTCGGAAACCATGCGGGTACTGTAACCATGGTTGCATTTTTCCTCAATGGCGCCGGTGGCCGGTTGGCGAAGAGCCGCCGCCGCTATCGGCGGCGCGGGCTGCCCGATGGATGCGGGCATGAGGTGCACTTGCGGGCGAGGGGCCCAGTACGTTCGCCGTTATTTCGAGCCCCCCGCAGGAGGCGATCGCCGAGACCCGCCGGCTTGCTGGCCCGGCGGCGCCGTGCTGTGGCGGTCGACAGCGGCTGATCGAGGTCAGCGGGCGTCGGCGTGGTGGGCGAGGGCTCCGTGCGGGTCGCTGCCGTGGTCGGTGTGGTCGGTGTGGACGGTGGCGGCGTTCAGGCGGGGTACGGCGTGGATGAGGGCGTGCTCGGCGGCGACCGCGAGCGCGTGGGCCTGGACGACGGTCAGGTGGGGGTCGACGACGATGTCGGCCTCGGCCCGCAGGGCGTGGCCGATCCAGCGCATCCTCACCTGTCCGGTGTCGCGCACACCGTCGACCTCGCGCAGGGCGGTCTCGGCAGCGTCGACCAGCTTCGGGTCGACGGAGTCCATGAGCCGCCGGTACACCTCGCGGGCGGCGTCTTTGAGGACCATCAGGATCGCGACCGTGATCAGCAGGCCGACCACCGGGTCGGCCCAGCGCCAGCCGATCGCGGCGCCGCCGGCGCCCAGGAGGACTGCGAGGGAGGTGAAGCCGTCGGTGCGGGCGTGCAGGCCGTCGGCGACCAGCGCGGCGGAGCCGATCTTGCGGCCGGTCGTGATGCGGTAGCGGGCCACCCATTCGTTGCCGGTGAACCCGACCAGCGCGGCGACGGCCACCGCCCACAGGTGGGTGACGTCGCGCGGGTGCAGCAGCCGGTCTACGGCTTCGTAGGCGGCCAGCGCGGAGGATGCGGCGATGGTGACCACGATGGCGATGCCGGCCAGGTCTTCGGCGCGGCCGTAGCCGTAGGTGTAGCGGCGGTTCGCCGCCCGGCGGCCGAGGGCGAATGCGATGCCGAGTGGGACGGCGGTGAGCGCGTCGGCGGCGTTGTGGATGCTGTCGCCCAACAGGGCGACCGAACCCGACACCGCCACGATCCCCGCCTGGATGACGGTGGTCAGACCGAGTATGCCCAGGGACAGCCACAGCGTGCGCATGCCCTCGCGCGAGGTCTCCATCGCCGAGTCGACCTTGTCCATCGCTTCGTGGCTGTGCGGGGTGACCATGTGTGCCAGCTGGTGCCGCAGCTTCGCCCACCGGCCGCTCCCGTGGTCATGACTGTGCTCGTGACCGTGGTCGTGGTGGCCGCCGTCGGCGTGGGGATGCGGGTGGTCCTGCTCGCTGTGATCGTGGTCGTGCGGCACGTGGGTGTGGGACTGCTCGGTCACGGTGATCGCGCCTTTCGCGGTCGGCGGGCGGGGCGGACTGGACTTGGCGTTGCCACTTCCCCATTATGTGCATATGAACGCACGCATGCATCTATCAGGTGCGCACGGCTCGCAACAGCCAGGCGACGGCGAGCGTCTCGCCGCCGCTGTTGAGGTGCTCGGACTGCTCGCCGACCGCACTCGCCTGGCCCTGCTGCGGCGGCTCGGTGAGGGCGAGGCCGACGTCACGACTCTGACCGAGACGACCGGGGCGACGCGGACCTCGGTCAGCCAGCACCTGGCCCGACTGCGGCTGGCCGGGCTGGTGACCACCCGCAAGGAGGGCCGGCGCGTGGTGTATGCCCTGCGGCACGGGCACCTGCGCCGCCTGGTCGATGAGGCGCTGAACGTCGCCGACCATCAGATCGGCCACTTGCCGCCGCACGACTGAACTCCGTCGGCGCCGCCCCAGCTGCAGGTCATGCCTCCTCGGCAGTGTCCCCCTCGCGCAGGGGCCGAAGCCCGCCGGGCACGCCCTGTCAGATGGTGATGACGTTGACCGCCAGTGAGGCGAGGGTGGCGAGTGCCCGTGTCTGGGCGTAGCGGCGTGGATCCGCTGGGATGCGGACGTCAGCGTAGAGGCTGAGGAAGACGTACGTGAGGACGGGCGCGGCCCAGTCGTTGGCGGAGAATCCCGGCAGGCCGTCCTTGTTCAGCGGCGTCATGTTCGCCGAGGTCCGCCACAGATAGACGGACGCCGCGGACAGTACGGCGACCGCGGCCATGTCGGGCCACGCGGCCCGCGGAAGCCGCCAGATCGCGACGGCCAGTGCGAGGACGCCGGTGATGGCGGCGGTCAGCCCGATGTGGGCGGTGCTGAAGATCTCCGATGACGAGGTGATGACGAGCGGCATGGCTTGCTCCGGGATGAAGGGGTCAGGAGGGCTCGTGCCCCAGCAACATGCCCCGGTGGTGGTACTCGTACAGGCCGTCGAAGAGCGGGCCGGTCAGCTCCAGGATCCGCTGGTCGTCGCAGATCATGGACAGGCCGCGCAGGACGACGTCCACGCCGGGGGCTTCGGGGGCGTCGTAGCGTTCGTCGTCGAGGTCGGCCTCGTGGACGATCTCGGCCAGCTTCCACAGCACCGGGTCGGTCAGGTCGTAGCAGCGCAGGATCGTCTCAAAAGAGCAGTCGTCGCCGTGGTGGCTGAGCTGTACGCCGCGCATGTCGAACGGGGTCGCGTCGTCCGAGACTTCGGCGGGATCGGTGACGAAGACGAACTCGGCCTCCTTGTCGATGTGTCGGCGGATCAGCCAGGCACAGGCGGCTCGGTCGATGTGGATCCCGGCGCGAGTGGCCCACTTCATGCGTTCTGCCCCCGGTGGCTTGCGGCCTTCGGCGCTGTGCCGGCTTTGCCGCCTGGTTCGTCGGCGAGGGCGCGGACGGCGGCGTGGGCGCGGTCGCGTTCGAAGGGCGCGAAGAAGTCGCGGCGGCCGATGCGGCGCAGTTCGGCGCGCAGGCGGCGGGCGACGGATGCGGTGTTGGCCGTGCCAGTGGCCTGGGTGGCCTGGTCGATGACGGCTTGGTACTCGGCGGCGCGGGCGGCTGTCATGGAGGTGGCCAGCTCGCGTTCCTGGGCGTGGGTGGCGGGCCGGGCGATCCAGAGGGAGGCGGTGCCGCCGGCCTCGATCGCCTCGTCGGCAATCCACTCCAGCTGTTCACGGGTGCGGGCGTCGGCGGGCAGTGCGACCAGGCCGTCGGAGAGCTGTGCGACTCCCAGGCGCTTGAGCTTGCGCCAGAGAGTGATGCGGGGCGTGGAGGGTTCGCGGGGCATCCGGTAGGAGAGGAGCACCCACTCGCCCGGGGCGCGCGTCGGCTGCTCAGCGGTCATGGCGTGCACCGATCCGTGGGTGCGGACGTTGTCCGGTTCATCGACGCTCCCTGCAGCCAGCTCATGTTCAACGTAACCATGGTTGCATGCCGGGTGGGGTGCCTCAAGCGGTCGTGGGCGGCTGCGGAAGGGTCGGGAGGGTGATCCATACGACGGCGCCACCGTCGGGGTGGTTGAAGGCGCCGTACTCGCCGTCGGCGGCGCGGGCGATGGCGGCGGTGATGGCCAGTCCGAGGCCGGTTCCGCTGGTGGCGCGGGAGCGGTCGGCCTGGGTGAAGCGGTCGAAGGCGTGCGGGAGGAAGTCGGGCGGGAAGCCGGGCCCGTGGTCGCGGACCTCGATGCGGATCTGCTTCGCGCCGGGGCGGCCGGTCACTTCGACCGGGCCGCGGCCGTGCTGCTGAGCGTTGTGGATCAGATTCGTCACCGCCCGATCGAGGCGGTCCCCTGGGACTGCGGCGGTCAGTCCGTCGGGACAGTCGACGGTGATGGTCTTGTCGGGGGAGCCGTTTCGCAGGCGGGCCGCGACGCGGTGCAGCAGCGGTGCCAGGTCGGGAACCGCCGAGGCGGCCGGGATGGTGTCGCGGCGGTCGGTGCGGGCCAGGAGCAGCAGGTCCTCGGCGAGCTGGACCAGCCGTTCGGTCTCCTCATGCGCGGACACGAGCGCGGCGTGCAGTTCGGCGGCGTCACGGGGGTGGCGCAGGGCGAGTTCGATCTCGGTGCGCAGCAGGCTGAGCGGAGTGCGCAGTTCGTGACTGGCGTCGGCGACGAAGAGGCGCTCGTGGTCGAGGGCGGTCTGCAGGCGGATGAGCATGTCGTTGAGGGTGATGGCCAGGCGGGCGATCTCATCGCGGCTGGGTGGTACGTCGAGGCGGTACTCGGTGATGTCCTCGGTGACGGCGGCGGCCTGGGTGCGCATGCGTTCCACCGGGCGCAGGGCCGCGGCAGCGAGGAGGTAGGCGCCAACGGCGGCGAGGACGAACACGATGGGCAGGGCGGTGAGCAGTTCGCGGACGAGGTCGTCGAGGGCTTCCTGCTGGGCCTGGTGGGCGATGCCCGTGGTCGCGCCGTACTCGGCCTGGGACTCGCGGAAGCGGCTGAGGGTGAGGTAGCCGGCGCCGGCCAGGACCAGGGCCATCACGGCGGCGAAGATCGCGGTGAGGCGGATGCGGAGCGGGATGCGGTTCATGACGTGCGGCTCGTGGGGGCGCGGCCGCCGTCGCGGCGGATCCGGTATCCGGCGCCGCGGACGGTCTCGACGGCCCGGGTGCCGTAGGGGCGGTCGATCTTGTCGCGCAGGGCCTTGATGTGGGCGTCGACCACGTTGGAGCCGGGGCTGGTGCCCAGGTCCCAGCAGTGCTCGACGAGCATGGCCCGGGTCAGCACAGTGCCGGGGCGGCGTAGCAGGGCTTCCAACAGCGCGTATTCCTTGCCGGTCAGGCAGATCTCTTCGCCGCCGCGGCGCACGGTGCGGGTGACCGGGTCCAGAGACAGGTCGCCGGCGCTGAGGACGGCCGGCCGTTCGAACGGACCGCGGCGGATCAGCACCCGTAGCCGCGCGAAGAGTTCCTCCAGGCTGAACGGTTTGGTCAGGTAGTCGTCCGCGCCGCCGTCCAGGCCGCGGACGCGGTCAGCGACGGCGTCCTTGGCGGTGAGCATCAGCACGGGCAGCCAGGTGCCGCGCCTGCGCAGGTTGGCGCATACCTCGAAACCGTCCAGGCCGGGCAGCATTACGTCCAGCACCATCGCGTCGTAGACGGCCACGTCGGTGAGGGCGAAGGCCTGGGGGCCATCGGGGGCCGTGTCGACGGCATAGCCCTCCTCGGTCAGGGCCCGGCGCAGCAGGTCCCGCATCTTGGGCTCGTCCTCGACCACCAGGATCCGCATCGCACCTTCCTCGCCCGCCGTCACCACGCACCTCGTCGCGCGGTTCACGATCCGTGCCGCTCATGAAGGTGGCATGAAGTCACCCGTTTGACCGGGTGGCTCTTCATGCCACCTTCATCAGGGGCGACTTCGCTGACCACATAGGCACCTTCACAACGATCTCGACGAGGAGTGGTCATGTCACCCCGTTCGATCACCAAGCCGGCCGCAGGGGCGGCGGCCGCGCTCCTGCTGGTGACGGCCAGCGGCCTGCTGGCAGGCTGCGGCACCCAGACGAACAGCGATGCCGGCGGTCCGAGCGCGGCCGCCGCGCAGCCGAGCCACCTGCAGCAGCCCGTGCAGACCACGGAGAAGGACTGGAAGCCCGTCGCCGACGCCCTCGGCCGTACCGGAACGCTGATGAAGAGCACCGTCTACCACATCGGCCTGCCCCGCAAGGACCTCAAGGTCACCACCGAGGGCATCGCGATCAAGCCGGGCCTCTCCCTCGGCGGCTACGCGAACTTCGCCAAGTACCACGACGGCACCATGCTCATGGGCGACCTGGTCGTCACCGAGGACGAACTGCCCAAGGTCACCGACGCGCTCCAGGCTGCCGGCATCGAGCAGACCGCCCTGCACAAGCACCTGCTCCAGCAGTCCCCGGCCATCTGGTGGACCCACGTCCACGCCATGGGCGACCCGGTGAAACTCGCCCAGGGCCTGAAGTCCGCGCTGGATGCCACGGCCATCCCTCCGGCCTCGCCGCCTCCGACCACGCAGCCGCCCATTGCACTGGACACCGCCGGCATCGACAAGGCGCTCGGCCGCCAGGGCACCGCGGACGGCGGCATCTACAAGTTCTCCATCGCCCGCAACCAGACCGTCAACGACGGCATGCACGTGCTGCCGCCCGCCCTCGGCATCACCACCGGCATCAACTTCCAGCCGCTGGGCGGCAACAAGGCCGCCATCAACGGCGACTTCGTCATGACCGCACCCGAGGTGCAGAAGGTCATCCAGGCCCTGCGGAAGGGGAACATCGACATCGTCGAACTGCACAACCACTCCCTGACCGACCAGCCGCGCCTGTTCTACATGCACTTCTGGGCCACCGCCGACGGAGTCACCCTGGCCAAGGCGCTGCGCCCGGCCCTGGACGCGACCGCGCCGGCTCCCGCGTCATGATCGGCTGGGGTCAGATCGCCTACGGCGCGGTGCTGTCGGCCGTCCTCGCCGCCGTCCTCATCGTCATCGCCCGGGGCCGCGCCCGAGCGGTGGTAATGACCGGTGCGCTCGCCGCGGCCGTAGGTCCCCTCGCCTGGAACGCCATCCTGCGGGCCGCGCACGGGGACCAGTTCTTCACCGACGCACCCGTGGTGGTCTTCCCCATCAGCTGGCAGGACACCGGCTCCGGCGTCTTCACCCTCGCCGCCGCGTCCCTGGGCTACGGGCTGGGCCCGCTGGCCACCCAGCCGGCACGCACCAGCGTCCGCTACTCGCTCCTGGCCACTGTCGCGGCCCTGCTCGTCGACATCTACTTGTACTGAACGGCCCGGCCATCCGTCCCGCCGACCGACATCGGGCGGCGGGACGGACGGGCCGCTTCACCGCCGACCCCCTGGAAAGCCCGCCCATGACCCGTCGCCTTACTCCTCGTGCCCTGCTGGCCCTGGCCGCAGGCCTGGTCATCGCCGCCGCCGTGGCCGGCGTGACGCTCACCCGCGGCAGCAGCCAGCCGCCCAAGGAAACGCTGCCCCTCCGGCTGGTCAAGGAGATCGCCCTGCCGGGTGACAACTCCCGCTTCGACTACTCCAGCCTCGATCCCGGCCGCGGCCTGCTGTTCATCGCCCACCTCGGCGCGAGCCAGGTCATCGAGGTGGACACCCACGCGGACAAGGTCGTACGGACCATCAGCGACCTGCCTGGCGTCCACGGCGTCCTGGTCGTCCCCGCCCTGCACCGTGTCTACGCCACCGCCAGTGACGCAAACCAGGTCGCCGCCATCGACGAGTCCACCGGCAAGGTCCTGCACCGCAGCCCCACCGGCGACACCCCCGACGGCCTGGCCTACGACCCCCTGCACAACACGGTGTGGACCACCAACGAGTCCGACGGCTCGGAGACCGTCGTCGACGCCAACAGCGGAGCGGTCCGCGGCACAGTGACCCTGGGTGGCGAGGCCGGCAATGTCGCTTACGACCCCACCACCCGGCAGATGCTGGTCGACGTCCAGACCCGCAACGAACTCGCCGTGATCGACCCCGTCACTCTCCACATCACCCGCCGCGTCGCGCTGCCCGGCTGCGACCACGACCACGGCCTCATCCTCGCCCCCGCCGACCGGCTGGCCTTCGTCGCCTGCGACGGCAACGCCCGACTGCTCACCCTTGACCTGACCACCTGGCACGTCACCGACACCGAACAGGTCGGCCAGGACCCCGACGTCCTCGCCTACGATCCCGCCGACCGCCACCTCTACGTGGCCGCCGAGTCCGGCTGGGTCACCACCGCCGACCACCGCGACCGGCATCTGACCGTCACCGGCCGCGCCCACCTGGCCGACGGTGCCCACGTCGTCGCCGTCGACCCCACCACCCATCGCAGCTACTACCCCGTCCCCCACGGCTCCGGCGGCCACCCCGCCCTCCTGATCTATCAGCCGTCCCCGTGAAGCCCGGTCGCCGCCCGTAGCTGCTGACACCGCCCGCCAGTTTCGTGTAACCATGGTTGCATCATTGCTTGGACGGTGGAGGTGGCACCCGTGGAGACAAGCGCGTTCGCCCTGGAGCAGGTCACGGTGCGATGCGGCGACGCGGTCCTGCTGGAGGGGATCACCTGCGCCATCCCTGCATCGGCCTGCACCGCCCTGGTCGGGGCGAGCGGCGCGGGCAAGACCACCTTCCTGCGCCTGCTCAACCGCCTCGAAGAACCCACCACAGGAACCGTCACCTTCCAGGACCGTCCCCTGCCCGACTGGGACGTCCTGACCCTGCGCCGCCACGTCACCCTCGTCGGCCAGCAACCCGTCCTGCTCACCGACACCGTGTTGGACGACCTGCGCATTGGCCGGCCTGACCTGAACCGGCGGGAAGCGGCGGCCCTGCTCGACCGTGCTCACCTGCCCACGGCCTACCTCGACCGCGCCACCACCAACCTCTCCGGTGGCGAGGCGCAACGCGTCTGCCTCGCCAGGGCCCTGGCCGTCCGCCCGCAGGCCCTGCTGCTGGACGAACCCACCTCCGCCCTCGACGCCGTTGGCACCGCCGCCGTCGAGGGCGTCGCACGCGAACTGGTCGCCGACGGACTCACCGTGGTCCTGGTCAGCCACAACACCGCACAGGCCCGCCGCCTCTCCGACCACGTCCTCGTCCTCGACGACGGCCGCCTCGCCGAACAGGGCGAAGCTCACCGCGTCGACTACCTCAAGGAAACCGCGTGAATCCCGCCGTCCCCTCTTGGGCGGGAGTCGCCGCCTCCGCAGCCCTGGTCCTCCTCACCATCGCCGTGGCCTGGCGCGGCCGTCTTCGCCTGGCCCACGAGGTCACCGTCGCTGCGGTACGCGCCGCCGTACAACTGGCCGCCGTCGGTGCCATCCTGCTGCTCGTCTTCCGCCACACCGGTCTCGCGGGAGCCATCGGGTGGCTCGCGCTCATGGTACTCATCGGCGGCCGCGTCGCCGCCCGCCGCGCCCCCGGTCTGCACAGGGCCCTGCTCACCGCCACTGCGGCTATCGCCGCAGGCACCGCCGCGACCCTCGGCACCCTGCTCGCTCTCGGCGTGATCGCCACCCAGGCTCGCGTGGTCATCCCCGTCGGCGGCATGGTCGTCTCCGGGGCCATGCAGGCCACCGGCCTCGCTCTGACCCGCCTCACCGACGAGGTCCGCACCGCACGCCCCGCCATCGAGGCCCGTCTCAGTCTCGGTCTGGCTGCCGCCGATGCCTTCGCGCCGCACCAGCGCACCATCGTCCGCACGGCCCTCGTCCCCGCCATCGACTCCACCAAGACCGTCGGCATCATCAGCCTGCCCGGCGCCATGACCGGTCTCATCCTCGCCGGAGTCGACCCCCTCACCGCGATCCGCTACCAGATCGTCGTGATGTACATGCTGCTCGCAGCGGCCGCCCTCGCCGCCCTGACGGCCGCCCGCCTCGCCGAACACTCCCTCTTCGACGACGCCCACCGTCTACGCCCACTGACTACCGGCCCTGCCAAGGCGCGGTTGTAACCACCGATCAGACTGGGCCGAAGGCGGCCGACGCGAATTAACGCTGGTCGGCAGCATCCTGTCCGCCTCACCTTCTTGAGGGCGCTGTCTTCGCGATACGTGCTCGGCCGCACGGAGACGGTCGCTCCTGCCTTCGCACAGGCCTACGGCCCGCTGACGGTGACGGGATTGCGAGTGGCCGGCGACCCGAACCTCGGCAGGTGTGGGATGTGAAGCAGACGCTTGCGGACCTGTGCCACTCGGCGTGTTCGCGGTCTGCCTGGAGCCACGTTGACGGACACCATGACGTGGTCACAAACGAGCGGGGCGGTGGTTCAGCGACCGGGTCACCTCACGATTGGCCACACGGGCCGCCTCGAGCTCTTCGGTGCGTTCGTCGAGTTCCCCCTGCACAGCCGATAGCTGCTGCTCCAGCGTGGTAATCCGCCGCTGAATCCGATCAACATCGGCCGACGCTTCGAGTCCGGAATCCGCCCAAACCTTCGCCCCAATCGACTGCGACAGCCGCTTTTCCGGTTGCCGCACACGGGCGGCCAGGCGGCTGTTGCGTTCCAGGGCATTGGCCAGGTCGGCCTGCAGCGAGGCACGGCTGGCTGCCGTCATCGCCCAACAACTTCACGTCGATCGATGTGTTCTGCGCGTTGGACGTGGGCAAGACCGCCACCACTGCACGGCCCTGCTACGCGATGGCCGCACGACGTTCGACAAGGCGCTGCCCAACGGCGAGCCCCAGCTGCGGGAGCTGTTCGCCCGCCTGGGGCGCAAGGGAAAGGTTCTGGTCGTGGTCGACCAGCCGGCCTCCACAGGCACCCCGGCGGTGACCGTCGCCCGCGCTTGTGGGTGCGAAGTTCCGCCCTGACGGCCGCCCGCCCCCCGGGTGCCGTGCGGGCAGCGCTGCTGGCGCCACGACAGTGCCCTTACTCGGTCGGGTGAAACCGCCGGTGCAGGGAGAACTTCGGTGAGTACCGGCGCGTCGTGCCGTACATGAGAGAGATCAACCATGCGCACGTCGCGGAGCCCGGGCTGGCCGTGGTGGAGATCGCGGCCGCCGATGACACCACCGCCTGCGCCATCCAGCAGCTGCTCGCCGCGCGGGGGCGATACCACCGCGAGGGGTGACGGGCCAGACCGGTATCCACCGAGCCATTCTTTACTCAAGACGTGGATGTCACGGGGCTGTCAGGCAACCGAGTGGGTGATGGTGCCGGTGTAGGCGCTGGCGACGGCTGTGGTGGGCACGGTCAGGGTGATCGTGGGATTCCAGCTGCAGGTGCTGTTGCTGTTCCCGCCGGACCTGGTGAACGCCGTGCGGGGGGGGTGTCCAGTGAGATGGCCTGGGCGGCGGTGGGCTGGCCCGGGGTGCAGGTTCCTGCGCCGACCGTACCGGTGACCGGCCCGGACCAGTAGGAGATGTTCCTATTGGGAATCGTGCCGTTCGTGGTGGACATGACGGTCGCGGTCCAGGTGGGAGCCTGGGCCGCACGAACCGAGACGGTGCCCATCTGCACGCTGCGCGTACCGCCGATGGACAGTGTTCCGCGGCTGACCGACGTGGGGGCCGTGACGGTGAAGGTGGCCGCCGCCCGCAAGGACACCAGGTGCTCGGCAGGAGATGAACTATCCATGTCTGGGTGACCGGTTGAGGATGCTCAAGCACCCGGCGTCGTCGGTGTCGGGGTGCTCGGTGGTCCCGCGGTCGCGGTCCGGGCGGGGTGTGCGAAGGCCGCGAGCAGTGCGGCAGCGAGCAGGATGCGAGAGTGCACGGACGTCCGATAGTGCGGTGAGGACGGATACCACGGGCTCGACTGGTTGATCGAACGGCAGGTGGCCGATGTCGGATTCGACGAGCGGCTGATCGAGGTACTCGAGGACCGCATCGTGGGTTGCAGGCTACGGCTGCTGGAGCACGCGTGCGGACCCGAAAGCTGCACCGTGAGGATGGCACCCCGCCGGTCTTTCTGCCGCGGCGTGCTCACGATTCGCAGCAGTCGTGTATCGGAGTCCCGGACCGGCTCGGTCCCTGGACCCCGGCCGTTGGCGGCCGTGAGTGATGGCCGCGATGTCAGCCGGCCCCGGCGCGCAGAGCACGGTACGGAGCCAGAAGGTCCGAAGCGTCCGTGCGTCGTCCAGCTCCTCGACGCGCCGTCCGGCGGCTTGGGGCGGGACCACCTGGTCAGGGTGGCCGAGCGTATCGCCGCCGCCTGGGCTGCCCGCGGCCGCGCAGTAGGTCTCCTTCTCGTGGAAGGAAGCGAGATGGACCTCTTTCGCGATCCGGGCCGCCCACAGTGGGCGACAGCCGCACTGCCGAAGCCGGTCAGCACATGGACACGGCTGCGGCTCGCTCCCCCACCTGGCCAGCGGCCGCGGAGTCGCTAGCCCGGGGCATCAACGAGCGGCGGTTGCGGGAGAGAAGCAGCGCTCGGACACGAAGCGGGGGCGGTCAGGCCGGTGGCCGCCGGGGCCTCAGGCGCCGCAGAGGCCGTTGCACGAGTTGAGCCACAGGTCCCCGCAGCCGCTCGAACTGCAGACACAGGGGCCGTAACAGGTGGCGTCCGAGCAGCCCGTGATGGCCTCGCAGTTGGTGTCGCAGTCGGGACCGGTCGCTTCGCACCACCAGGCGGCACTGGAGGGGGCCAGGGTGCCTCCGGCCGCCCGGGAGGACATCTGCGAAGACACCTGCGAGAACACCTGCGGGGCCGTCCGCGCGGACTCGTGCGGCGACTCCCGCGGGCCGAGCGTGCCTAGCAGCGCCCGCGCCTCCTGCGCGCCGAACAGGGAGACGGACGTGGCCGCCAGCGCTCGCAGGGCCCTGAGGTCCCGGTTCTTGCCGGTCGTGATGACGCGCGGTGCCAGCTGGGCGGCGTCGTCGATGACGGCGACCTGGGCGGGTGACAGTCCCGGGCGGGCCTTGCGGTAGTCCTCGAAATGCTTGGCCCACAGGGCGGTGCGCACGGCCGGGGGAGACACGGCGAAGATCGCCCTGCGGTAGGGCATCGGGTAGGACACGAAGTCCTCGTAGGCGGTGGGCAGCCGGGCGCTGTTGGCCCGCACCCACCTCGCCGCCTCGCCGTCGCTGCCGTTGCCGGCGCTGCTGCCGTTGCCGGAACGTTTGGCCGCCATCGCCGGAGCCGCGAGCCCGCCGGACAGGACGAACGCCCCGAGGCCCAGCAGCGGCACCGCCTTGAGCAGCTTCCGCCGACCGGGGTGCCGCACGACGTCGGCGTGGTTGAGGGCGCGGACCACGCGCACGGAGTCGGCCACTCCGAGCAGCCGCACCAGGTGCAGGGACAGCGCCGGCCCGGTCCACGCCCGGACGGCGTCGCCGTCCACCGCGAGCAGTGTCGGCGCCCACGGGGCCGCCTTGCCGAGAGCGCGCTGCCGCAGCTCGTGGATCCGCGGTTCCGCGAGGCCGGCGGTCGTCAGCTTGCCGTTCGCACAGGCACGCACCCGGTCCACCACATCGGTGCACGACCGGCAGCCCGCGTCGAACGCGAGGATCCAGCTTGTCATCACGGTTCTCCCATCCGCTGGGCGAAGAAGACGTCTTGCCCAGGCTGGACAGCCGGATAGATTCGGGCAACACCTTTCGATCGTGCTCGAACCCTTTGCCGGATACTTGCCTGTTCGTGGAGCGGTCTTTGTCACAGATGAGCGTATCCGCGAGTCGCTTTCGAGACGGTCTCGGCGCCTTTGACGGACTGGGAGGGCGCTGTCACGTTAACGAGTGCTTGATCGTCTGACGCTGTTTCGGGGTGTGGCGGGGCGGGTCCGGGAGGCTGGTTCAGACCGCGGTGGGCAGGCCGGTGACACCAGTGATGTGGTCCCAGATGGTGAAGCGGATAGTCATCTCGAGCCGGTGCCGGGCGGCGCCGAGGAGGTGTCGCCGGGTGCGGAAATGCGGTGAGATGCCGCTGAACGCGGACAGGAAGCGCTGTGCGGATCCAGGTGAGCGAAAGCCGTTTATCGCGCGTTCGCGCTGGCGGGTCGGCTGGTGGGAGTTCTCGGCCCGATTGTTCAGTCCCTTGTGCGCCCGGTGCTCGACCGAGCCCATCAGTTCGCGGTGGGCGGTGCCGTAGGAGCGGAGCTTGTCGGTCACCAGCGCGGCACCCGGCACTGCTTCTTCATCAGCCTGGCCATGAACCGCTTGGCGGCCTTCGCGTCTCGACGAGACTGGACCAGGATGTCCAGTACCTCGCCGTGCTGGTCCACGGCCCGCCACAGGTACTGCCGCTCGCCGTTGATCTTCACGAAGACCTCGTCCAAATGCCATTTATCGCCGGGACGCGGCCGATGCTGGCGAAGCCCGTCGGCATAGCCCTGCCCGAACTTTCCGCACCAGCGCCGCACCGTCTCGTAGGAGACGATCACGCCGCGCTGCAGCATCAGCTCCTCGACCTCACGGAACGACAGCGGGAACCGGAAGTACAACCACACGCAGACTTTTGTACGACGGCGGCGTACTCGCCACGGCGCCCCTCCCCAACAACCCAGACCAAGATCGTCTCACGGCCGCCCGACAACGTAACAGCGCCGGACGCGAGGGTGGGTCCTGGGCCCGGGATGCCGTGGAAGATGCTGAAGAGGCGCTCACCCCACCTGTGGGAGGGCAGGTCTGGTGACGTGGTGCCTGAGATCGGCCCCGCCACCCAGGCCAGCACCGCGTGAGGTCGCCGCCCGCGAGTACCGCCAGGAGCAACCTCGCACCCTGCGCGCCCGCTCACCCACCACTCCCCCGCACTGCCGCCCGAGGGCTCCAGGGTGATACGCCGTAATCACCCTGGCCCCGGTGACACTTGGAAGACTGCCCGCCCAACAGCGATGAGGCGGCAGCTCTTCAGGTTGGACATGGCTCTCGCCCGAGTTCTACCCCGGCCAGCCCCACCGGCAGCCCATCAGTCACAGAACGTCACAGATCACTGGATCTGAAGCAGCTTCGCAAATCGGACAGAACCATGTACGGCGTCACCCTGACTGGTAGGTGAGGTAGGCAAGACTGTCACCGATGGTGCGGCTACCGCGGCGGCGTCGACCAGGTCGGCCGCTCAGGTCGCCGCGACCAGCCCGGCCTCCGCGATCGCCGCCTCGGTCCGGCGCCGCATGCCGCATGCCTCGCACAGCCCGCTCATTGACGCACCTCCCGCGTTGAACTGCCCGTTCACTACGGAGAGTTGCACGATGGCCCACCCTGCGGGCAGGGAGCGAAAACCCATCGGCATAACCCCCGGCGCACTCCCTCACCTTGATCGGCTAGACACATCAAGGGACACCATCCAGGTTTTGGGGCCATGGGGTAGGGCACAGGGTGAATCTGTCGGACGCAACGGTGGGTCTTGCGCCGATGGTCCTCGTAGTGTGGGTTCAGTTGCAGACGTCGCTGGAGGCGTACACGGGAGTGCCGGTGGTGGTGTCATCGACAAAGGCACAGATGTAATGGCCTGGGCCGTCGGGCCACCAGCCGGAGCCGGCACCCGTGGAGTCCCAGAGCACGAGGCCGTTGTCGTTTAGAACGAACTTGCAGTATCCGCCAACATAGGTCGGGTTGAGTTCCACCTCGTCGTGCCAGCCGCCATTGACGTAGTGCAGCTCGATCTTGTGATCTGCAGTGCAGTGCGCTGTGCCGAACCAGTGGTCGCCCTCGTTGGCGGCGAAAGCGGGTGTGGGCGAGGACAGAGTGATCGCAGCACCGACGCCAAGGGCGACGATGGCGGATTTCAGGGACGTACGGCGAGACAGCATGAAGCGATCCCTTTCGAAGTCGGCGCGGCCGGCTAGCCGGGCTGAGCCACACTCACAGCGCCCCAACGCCAGCGCCAGCGGCTTTTCAGACACGCGCGGACGGGACTGAGCTATTTACAGGACTGCTCGACGGACGCGTCTTCTCGCGTCGCCTCGTCCCGTACATCGCGCAGGACGTAGCCCCCTGGCGGGACGTCGATCGGCTGACTCAAGAGGGCGTCGAGGAGTTCGTCCTCTTCCACGCTCGCAGCGTACTGACGACGTCAGGCGCTTGCCTCGACGTCCGCCTTCGGCCTGAACGTCAACGTCCAGTACCTCTGCCGGTACTCGCGGTCGACGCGCACGTCCTCGTGCTGGTTCTCCAGCTTCCAGTCGGCCGCCTCGATTTTCTCGATGGCCTGTGCAAGTCCACCGTCGGGCCTGCCTGGTATGGCGTGGACGGTGCGGACGTACACCCGTACGCCGCGCCGCCGGGTCGGCGTCTCGCAGGGCAGGTCGAGGGTGAGGGCGCTGCTGTGTCCGGTGTTCTGGGCATGCCGTCGACGACCGCAGTGGTGAGGAGTTCACCGCGGTCGTCGACGGCGTTGAGTACGTGGGGCTTCTTAAGCGAGGGCGAGGATGAGGCCGACGGCGATGAGGAGCGCAGCCGTGATGGCATGGATGCTCAGTGCTTGGCGGAGGGTTCCTCCGTTGGTGAGGACGATGACGGCGTCTCCGATCGGGGTGATCGCTGCGGCGAGCATGGCCCAGCCGAAGACGTGGACGCCGCCGGCTGCGAGGGCTGCGAGTGGCACTACTCCGGAGGTGATGTCGCGGACGCCCTTGATGCTGGTCAAGGCGCGCAGGCTGTCTGCGGGTACGCCGAATCCGGCCATGGCGACCTGGGGGGCGATCAGGAACCGGACTCCGATGAACAGGATGAAGGCGCAGGCGAGGAGTGCGACGGCGAGGGCGGCGACGGTCATGACGATTCCTTTCAACGTTATCTATCGACGTTCTATAACGACGTTAGCACAGGAAGGGGCGGCGCTCCTAGCCAGCGCCGAGGACGAGTCCTTCCGCGTCGCCAGGCGGGACGGCGTCGGGCCGGGTGGAGGGATCGCCGTTCTCTAACGTTGATAGGTAACCGTGCTATGGTCGGTACCATGTCCCCCAAACCAGCACCCGACCTCGAACTGCGACGCAGCCAGATCGTCCGCGCCGCGCAACAGCTCGCCGAGTCAGACGGCTGGGTGGCGGTGACGATGCGCGCGGTGGCCTCCCGGCTCGGTGTCACCCAGCCGGTCCTCTACTCGGTCTTCAGCGGCCGACAAGCAATCATCGACGCCGTGGCGCTCACCGGATTCACCGAACTCGCCCAAGCACTCGAAGCAGCCGATACCGAGCCCATGGCGCGCATGCGCGCCTACCTCGACTTCGCCGTGGCCCGGCCCCACCTGTACGAAGCCATGTTCTCCATGCCCTCGGACCTGCGATTCGCAACCGAGAGCGCCCCTGAACCGCTTCGGCGCGCCTTCGCGGCCATCCACGAGACCTTCCCCGCTCCCGACCACAACAGAGCAGAAGTCGCCTGGGCAACCCTGCACGGCCTGGCCACCCTCCAGATGGGCGGCCGCCAGCCCGCGTCACGCATGCAGAGCCGTCTGGAATACGCCCACCACATACTGACCCAGTGACCTAGCTTCAACAGGTGCGAGCAGATCAGCACCTGATCCCGCCCAGCCATGCCGGACAGGATCCCGCAGCCATCCCGGCGGGCACGAAACCCGCCCGGAGCAGCACTGATCGCCACGCGAACGCCCCCTGGCCGGGCGTCCCATGACACTCAGATACCCGGGCTCAGTGCAGCGCGCCGATGGCCTTCTCGATCAGGGCCCGCGCCTGCGCCCCGCACACGGCGTCGCCGCGCACCTGCTCGAACGCCTGCAGGCACAGGGCGATCTCCGACGACCAAGCGATCTTCAACCAAAACGAGTTCGACAGACACGAGCCGGTCATCGTAGACGTGGAAGATCTCCCGCGACCATTGGCCTCTGTAGGCGGCGGTCATCGGGATGATCCCGAGGGAGACCTGTGGCAGGGCACCAGTCATGAGTAGGAAGCCGAGTTGGGCCGCCATCTCCTCAGCGCCGCAGATCTGGTGCCGAAGGGCGCTTCTCGTCCCTGTCGGGGCGGATTGCCTGCTGGTATCCGAGGATCGCGTCCCATGAAGTGGTGTAGCCGGGCAGGGTCCCGGAACGCGCGGGTGTCTGCCCGGGGCGTGCACCTGCTGGTGGTGCACACCCCCTGAACAAGGGCAGGCCATCGCGCAAGTCTCCCTGGTGAACGGCCAGTTCAACCGGAGGAGCACGCGATGGCCTTGTCCCAGTCTGAGCTGATGCGGCTGCTTGAGTCACTACGTCGGGCCGATGGAGTTGAAGCAATCAGGGTGGTGTGCGAGCGCATCCTGCAGGAGCTGATCGAGGCCGAGGCCACCGAGGTGATCGGTGCGGCGCCGCGTGAGCACTCCGAGACGCGCACGACCTGACGCAACGGCCACCGGGACAGGGTGCTGACCACGCAGGCCGGCGACCTGGACCTGAAGATCCCCAAGGTGCGCAGCGGGTCGTTCTTCCCGTCGCTCCTGGAGCGCCGGCGTCGGATCGACCGGGCATTGTTCGCCGTGTGTCGGCGTACGGCCTCTGGTCCCCAGTTGCGTACGGGCGAACGTCCCCGGCGGTTAGGCCACTTCGGTCTCTCGCTCGATGGCCTTGAGGCGG
>NZ_JBIWPO010000083.1:0-19778 GCF_044768275.1 Streptomyces sp. NPDC101152
ATCCAGCGCCATCCCGAACTCATTGACGGCTGCCTCACCGAGACCGGACTGACCATCACTTCACACCAACCGAACCCAACCTGAAAAGCTCAGTAGTTCGGCAGGGGGCTGCCGTCAGCGCGGTTGACGACCTGCGGCGCTGGATGAGCCGGGGTCGTGTCGTCCTGCCGGAGATCATGGAGAAACCACCTGGGCGCAGCCCAGTCCGTCCGTGTCCGTTACCGCGCGCTGGACCTCGACCTCGCCGACGCCGTGAACGTGGCACTCGCCGCCGACTACGACACGGACGCGATTCTCACCCTCGACCGACGAGACTTCCGGGCCGTACGCCTGTTGGGCCGTCACAAGGCGTTCCGAGTACTCCCCGACGACCTTCCCCTCTGATCCAGGATCCTCCGCGGTCAAGCCCGCTCCCGCAGGGACTTGAGGACCGCCCACGAGGAGATGCGTGCAGGACGGATGGCCTTCGTCGCCGGGAAACGGCGGGTTGAGGGCTCGTCTCCTGCTCATCCACGTCAACGTCCAAGCCGGCGCCGCGTGGCGAGGGCCAATGGCGAGTGCCACGGAGGCTGAATCCGTCACGACAGGCCGGGGTTACTGACCTTTTCGGATTGCCTTCGGGAGGGCTGCCGCGAGACCCCGTCCGAAGCGCCCGCCGATCTGTCTGGGGGAGATCAAGGCCGGTCGGATCGTGAACCGGCTGCGGGAGCTGCACGAGTTGGGCGGGGACCCAGCGCTCGAGCGGTTCCCGGCTTCGGAGGTGCTCTACCTCGTGCTGGAACACGCGCAGACGTGGGCTGGCAAGTTGAAGCAGCCGAAGGAGAGCCTGGTCAACGTGGTGAGTGAGGCCGCGGTGTTGCGCGCGAAGTTGTGGCAGTACCTGCGCGAGCAGGCCGACGCCGGGCAGCTCAAGGCGATCGAGGACGGTCGGGCCGCCGGCGTGCCCTGGAACCACTTCGCCGAAGCACTGTGCGTGACCTCCAAGCAGGGCGCCTACCAAGAGGCGCGGCGGCTGAAGGCCGAGCAGGTTCGCGAGCCCGGCGAGCGCCGAACCTCCGAGGTCGCTCGTGAACACCAGGATCGCGCAGTGGCCGAAGAGCGGGCCGAACGGGCCCTGCTGCTCGTCCAGGAGCGACGCTTCCCCATCGCCCGGCAAATCGGCCGGCTGCTCCTGGAGGACCGCGACGGCATCGTCCTGGACAGCTGGGCGGCGTACTGGCTCGGCGAGATCACCGAGACCATCGACGACCGCGACGGCCTGGCCAAGCGTGCACGGTTCACCGTGGGTTGAGAGCTTCGTCCGGGCCGTCCACGGTCATGCGCGACGGTGCAATCAGCCCTCCATCACAACCGAGGAGGCCCGCCGGGCTCTGGCTCTGGCCACGGAGTTCACTTTCCAGGAGCGTCCCAAGATCCCCGAGCAGGTCGCACGTTCCCAGTCTGGGAACCCGGCACGACGCGAGCGCCGACGAACGCGCGGCGGCCGGACGGCCCGCTGACCCTCTCGGCCCATTCCGTCACCTCTGGAGCCGCATTTCGTCGGTTCCCCGGGGCGGCCGTAGGGTCCAGGCGCACCGTCCACACCCGCCCCGCGACGACGCGCTCATCCTCCTGCTGCTGCGTGCTGGCCTCCACCGTCATATGCGCATCCTCCGGCATTGCTTGATCTGTTGCCCGTGCCGACTCAACAGGCACCCCCCGGTCACCCTGGCTGGGAACGCTCAGGAACCTCCCGCGCGGTGATCCCCTCTTCCTCATGGGCGGGCACGGTGGGCGTCCCCGTACCGAGCGCTCTGACAGCCGGAGAGGTGACTGCGGTGGTGATCATGGCCACCAGAACCAGCATGGTGAACATATTCTCGGAGATCACCCCCAGATCGAGGCCGACGTTCAGGACGATGAGCTCGGTCAGCCCCCGGCAGTTCAGCAGCGCGCCGAGGACGAGTGACTCCCGCCACGGCATGCCGCTCAGACGTGCGGCGCCCCCGCCGCCGCCCCACTTGCCCACGACGGCCACGAAGAGCACGGCACTGAACCACAACCACTGCTGCGGATCGGAGGCGAGGAGTCCGATGTCCGTGTGAAGACCTGTCGTCACGAAGAACAGCGGGAGCAGCAGGGGTTCGGTGACCGAGCGCAGCCGGGCCGCGGCCCGCTCCACCACGACCGTTCGCCGTGGCACGACGAGGCCGAAGAGGAAGGCGCCGAAGATGGCGTGCACCCCTATGGCGTCGGTCGACCACGCTGACAGACACAGCCCGCTGAACAGCAGAACCAGTACGAGGCCTTCGTGGTTCTCTCCTCCCACGCTGAACCGCCCTAGCCGGCTCGCCCGGGCGAGTGTGGGTCGCACCACCCGCAGCATCACACCGAAGTAGCCCACGAGCAGGGCCAGGGTGGTCAGGAACGCGAGTGGGGTGCCGCCGGTCGCGACCGCGACCATCACGGCGAGGAGACACCAGGCCATGACGTCATTCGCGGCGGCGCAGGTCATGGCCAAGCTGCCTAGCCGAGTGTGGTAGAGCCCGTCGTCGATGAGAATGCGAGCCAGTACCGGGAAGGCCGTGACACTCAGCGCGACGGCAACGAAGAGCACGAACGCGCCCTTGCCGACGCCGTGAGGTGCCAGTGAGCCATACATGGCCAGGGCCAGCAACGACCCCAGCAGCAGGGGCACGAGGATGCTGCACTGGCTGACGACGACGGCAGCGCGCCCGTTTCCCCGGAGGCGGTCCAGGTCCAGTTCCAGGCCGACGAAGAACATGAAGGCGAGCAGCCCCAGCTGCCCGAGCACCTCGATGTGGTCGATGACGCCCTGGGGGAAGAGGTATTCACGGCCCTGTGGCCAGAGCCGGTCAAGGAGTGACGGGCCCAGGAGGATGCCGACGGCGATCTCGCCCACGACGGGCGGCTGCCTGAGACGCCGCAACACCGTGGCCCCGGCACGGCACGCAAGGATCACCACGGGCAACGAGACCAGAAGGCGGGTTATCTGTTCGGCGTTGGACACAGTTTCTCCTCGTGCTCTGAGCCAACCTGGCCCGTTCAGTTCATGGGGGAGAAGATCGCACGCGCCCACACCGGTCGCCCCTCGAGGGCGGGCGCGATGACAGGTACCGGGTGCGGGGTCAACTCGCCTGCGTGGAAGAGTCGGTCCTGGTAGAAGCCGGCCAGGTACGGCGCTCCGGAGGTGCCTCCCGAGCCCATGGAGTCCTTCGGCAGGTAGCGATGAGCGAGGCCGAGGTGCAGCCGACGCCAGGCGTACAGCGTCTCGTCGAGCTCACGCGCCGCGGCCAGCACCTGGGCGGAGTCGTCGCAGTCACGGGGGAGCTCATGCAGGAGGGAGCGCAGGGGGCGGAAGCGGTCGTTGAGGTGGAAGAGCAGGAAGGCGTTCTCGGGGACCCTTTCGAGGGCCTCCACCTTGAGCGGGTGGACGCCGAGAAGGTGCACGTGCAGGGCCTGCGAGGAGGTCATCTGGACCGCGCTCGCGTCTCCGGTCTCCTTGCGGAAGCCCAGGAAGTTCTCCACCGACATGGTCCGGCGCAGCACCCGCATCACGTCCAGCTGCAGGGACGCCAGGGCGGCGGCGCGCTCCAGGCACATCGCGGCCTCCCGCAGCCTTCCCGCCTCCAGCCATGTCTTGGCTCCGAGCGTGCGGGCCAGAATGCCGGACGTCGTCACCTCGGTCAGGTGGATGACCCGGAGGAACGCGTTCTCGTCGTGATGCTGCGTCTGGGGCAGGTTCACCAGGTACTCGAGGGTGTCGCTGCGCCCCGCGTCGCCCACGTAGTGGTGCCAGCGAGCGGGAGGAACAGGGTGCGGCCGCGGCAGTGACGGCCAGTCGGCGGTGTCCTGCCGCAGCCGCGCGAGGCGGTCGAGGCGCTCGCTCATCGCGTCCGGCGTCAGCGGGCGTTGCCACCCCCATGTCGTCTCCGTGCCGTTCGACGAGCGTTGTTCGTACTCCAGCCAGGAACGGACGAGGAACCGCAGCGTCTGTCGGCACCGGTACTCGATGGACGCGTCGCTGGAACCGCGTCGGGTGCCGAGCACCTGATTGAGCAGGCGCACGTTCGCGTAGGGCTGGTAGCGCTTGCCCCGGGGGCCGCTCACCGTGTTCAGCAGGCCCGCGCAGTCCGCGCCGCCCGAGGGATCGGCGAGCTTCCACTCGCTTTGCAGCGCCAGTTCGGCGAAGCGGAGCACGCGCAGCTCCTGACGGTCGAACACGGCATCGGGCTCGTGGAGCGCGTCGCGCAGGTCCAGATACAACTCAGCCATACGGTTGCGCAGTTCGGGATCGAGGTGATGTCTTCCCACCGCGCGTGTCGTGGAGACGTACTCCGCCACGTCGAAGTCAAGTACAGCACGGACAACCGACGGTGCCTTCATGGGGGCTCCAGGAGTAAGAAGGTGGCGTACCAAAGGTCCTGCGGGGGGCTGCCGACCGGCGTCGGCAAGATCGTGCTCGATCCCCTCAGGCCGCGCGCTTCCTAAATGTCACAGAGCAGACTGAGCAACTGGTCGCACTCCAGGGTGACTTGGACCCCTCCGGTGCGAAGCAGCCGACGGGCGTCCTGGCGCGTCGTCGGGGCATCAGCCGTGCCAGAAAGAGTCACCGGAGCGTTCGGGTGCGTCGTGGGAAAGGAGGCCGATCCGGCGGTCGCCAACGGTAGTTCGCTGGACCCGAGCAGTCGGTTCAGACAGGCCGCGGTGTGACGGGCGGCGTCCACCAAGGAGTCGGGGATGCCGAACGTATCCGTGGCGCCCACCGCCAGGAGCTCGGCGACAGCGGGGGTCCGATCGTCGGGCGGTGTGGGCAGTCGATCGTCCGCCGAACGCCGCCACAGCTCGCTGACGATGCCGGCCAGCTCTGGCAGGCGGCGCACCTCACGTGGTGTGTAGAACGTGGTCTGTTGCGGCAAGTACCCCATGTGCAGCAGGGATTGGACCAGTTCGGCCTCGTCGGCGCTTCCGGCGTGTCCGGCTCCGACGGACACGAACACCGATCCGATGCGGGCCTGCTGCCAGTCGAGGGCGGCCGTGACGACGTCAGGTCTCGGATCGCGGTCGGACACGTGGATGAGGACTCGGCGTTCATGCGCAGGTGGTAATAGCCCGTCCCAGACGGAGCGGACCGTGCCGTTGACTTTCATGTGAGGTCGACTCTTTCGACGCGAGGAGCTCCGCCCGCCTCATCGAGCAGTGCCGAGACACCGTGCACCGCTGCTTCGAACCGTTCGGGACTCAGGCCCGGTGCGTCGAAGATCAGGAACAGGAGCCGCTCGGTACCCCGCGTGATGCCGGTCCGGGCGTCGGGTCCCTGGAAGACCGAGGCGAAAATGCCGGCGTCGTCCCGCAGAACAGGCTCGCCGGCACCACACGTCACCGTGGACCGGAAGCCCGCGAACTCGTCGCCCGCCGCGGCGTACTCCACCCGGATCGGGCCGCGTACCGCGTCGAAGTCCTGCACGCCCATCAGCACTCCGTGGGACAACTCGCAGTGCAGCAGCGCACGCACGGGTGCGGGACCACGCAGGGGCCGCCCGTCGGCGACGGCCCGGAGCTGGCCGGCCAGGGGACTGGCATGGCCGTTCCGGGCGAACCAGTCCGAGTAGCACGTCGCGTTCTCGCGGGCGTACTCGGCCGCCTCGGCGAGCTTGCCACGACGGTCCTCGACGGCGAGCTCCAGACGCTTCATGCCGGGGGCGGCCACGACGACCGCCAGTCGATCGAAACCCGTGTGGGCAGGGGGTCTTGGCTGCCGCCCGAGCAGGGTCGGCGCCGAGGGCCCGACGCCAGGCTGGGTCATGGAACATACTCCTCAACAGGCTTGGACGACTTGCTGACTAACGCGAATAAGCCCGCAGGGCGCGCCACAGCAAGGGAAGTCCGTCCGATCCCGGCGCACCCGAGCACTGCACCGCCGACATGCGAGTGGCATACGCCAGCAGCAACTGCGCACCTTACCCTGATGCAACTGGTAGTACACCAGGGGCATCGCGGTCCCGGGCAAACCGCGAAGCGTTTCGGCCAAACTCTGGCGCAATGACAGCGGATGTTGTGCGGCCTGCTCGCCTTTATGTACAGTCCCCGAACTGTACGGCGCACGAGGGATCTGCGTGGCACCGGCAAAGAACCCTCGTCAGGGTTCCGAACGATCTGCCATATCTGCGCCGTGGCGAACCTTGATCAGGACGCAGTCGTGCTGAATGGGGGAGTTGATGCCCGGATTGGGTTCGGCATCGGCTGGAGTTTCCGTTTCTCCGCGCGCCGGTGCGGACCTTATGAGTGGTTTCCCCACCGGTGTTGCCGTGATCACCACCCGCTGTCCTGCGACAGGGCAGCCCTACGGCTTGACCTGCTCCTCCCTCGTCAGTGTCACCTTGGAGCCGCCGACCCTGCTGGTGTCCGTGAAGAGCGGGAGTCCCGTGCTCGACGCGATTCACCGGAGTCGGGTATTCGGCGTCAACCTGCTCCATGAGAAGGGCGAGCGAGCAGCTAGGATATTCTCCACTCCGGTCCCTGATCGCTTCCAGCAAGTGCGCTGGGAACCTTCGGGGATCGCCGGAATTCCATGGCTGGTGGACGACTCCTTCGCCTGGGCGGAATGCGCGCTGACCGAGACCCATGAAGTCGGAGATCACGTTCTGACTCTGGGGCGCGTCACTCGCATAGACGGCACGTTGAAGGGTTCGCCACTGATGTACGGACTGCGCACGTTCGCTTCCTGGCCAGTCCACACAGGCTGAACGATCATTTGCGGGTGCCATGCCCGATCATCCGACTCTTTCATGTCCACTCATTGGCGATGGGAAAGAAAATGGAAGATCACAGGATTCGGAACGTCGTGATCCTCGGCGGCGGGACGGCCGGTTGGATGACCGCCTCGTACCTCGGCAAGGCGCTGCAGGGCACGGCGACCATCACGGTCCTGGAGGCGCCCTCCATACCCAAGATCGGTGTGGGTGAGGCCACCATCCCCCTGCTGCAGAACGCCTTCTTCAACTACCTCGGTATCCCCGAGGACGAGTGGATGCGCGAGTGCAACGCGGCCTTCAAGACGGCCGTGAAATTCATCAACTGGCGCACGCCCGGCCCCGCGCAGGCCGAAGGCCGGCCCCACGAGGGGCGCAGCGACCACTTCTACCATCCGTTCGGGCTTCTCCCGAACCATGACGGCATCCCGCTGTCCCACTACTGGTACCGCAAGTGTGCCCTGGGCGAGACCGACCTCCCGTTCGACTACGCCTGCTTCAAGGAGCCGGCGATGATGGACGCCAAGCGGGCGCCCAGGTGGGCCGACGGCGGCCCTGCCACCCGTTACGCCTGGCACTTCGACGCCCACCTCGTCGCGGACTACCTTCGCCGTTACGCGACCGGCAAGCAGGGCGTCGTCCATGTGCAGGACGAGATGACGGAGGTCCTCAAGGACGAGCGCGGGTTTCTCACCGAACTGCGGACGAAGAACGGACCCTCCCTGCCCGGTGACCTGTTCATCGACTGCTCCGGCTTCCGTGGCCTGCTGATCAACCAGGCCATGGAGGAGCCCTTCATCGACATGAGCGACCACCTGCTGTGCGACAGCGCGGTCGCCACCGCCGTCCCCCACGACGACGAGAAGAACGGCATCGAGCCCTACACCTCGGCCATCGCGATGGAGTCCGGGTGGACGTGGAAGATCCCGCTGCTCGGCCGGTTCGGAAGCGGCTACGTGTTCTCGAGCCAGTTTGCGGACCACGACCGTGCCGCGGAGGACCTGTGCCGCCTGTGGGGGCTGGATCCCGACGCCACCCAGGTCAACCGCATTCGCTTCCGCGTGGGGCGCAACCGCCGTGCGTGGGTGCGCAACTGCGTGAGCGTCGGCCTGGCCTCCTGCTTCCTGGAGCCGCTGGAGTCGACGGGCATCCACTTCACGTACGGAGCCATCTACCAGCTGGTCAAGCACTTCCCCGACCGCCGGTTCGACCAGGCCCTCATCGACGGATTCAACCGCGAGATCGAGTTCATGTTCGACGACACGCGGGACTTCATCCAGGCGCACTTCTACTTCTCGCCGCGCAACGACACCGAGTTCTGGCGCGCGAACAAGGAGCTGAAGCTCACCGACAACATCCTGGAGAAGGTCGAGGCGTACAAGGCCGGTCTGCCCATCAACCAGCCGTACACCACGGCCGACACCTACTACGGCGACCCCGGGGCGGAGTTCCGCAACTTCTGGACCAACGGCAGCTACTACTGCATCTTCGCCGGACTCGGGCTCATGCCCGACCACCCCCTGCCGATCCTCGATCACCGGCCTGAGTCCGTCGCCGGCGCCGAGCAGCTCTTCAGCATGGTCCGCAAGGAGCAGCAACTGCACGCCGAGGGGCTCGGCGACAACTACCGCTACCTGCGGTCCCTCCACGGACTGGAGTAGTACCCGAGATCGTCGAGCGCAGCTCCCATCCGCCCCACGCCACGAAAAGAGGGAAGCACGGCCGTGTACGAATCGCTGGTGCCGGTGACGCACCACTTCTACCCGCTGCAGCGGCACACCGACCCGCAGGTCGCCCCGTTCTCCGACTTCCTGCGGGTGCTCGACAGCCCCAAGCCGGAGGCCACGGACAACCTGCTCTACCTGCACATCCCATACTGCGAGAAGCGGTGCACCTTTTGCCCCTTCCACGTGCGCGTCAAGCGCGACGTCTCCGTGTACGAGCGCTACGTGGGCGCGCTGCTGCGGGAGATCGAGATGCTGGGCCGTCTGCCCTACGTGCAGGGCATGACCTTCCGCGCGGTGTATTTCGGCGGCGGGTCCCCCTCGCTGCTCACGGTCCAGCAGATCAAGCGCCTGTACGACGCGCTGCGCCGCAACTTCGCCATCGAACCCGACGCCGAGTGGACCTTCGAAGGGGAGCCGGCCGGGCTGTGCAACCCGGAGCTGCTCGAGTTCCTCGCCTCGCAGGGCACCAAGCGGCTCAGCTACGGCATCCAGACGTTCGACGAGCCGCTGCGGATGACGATGAACATCGCCGCTACGGTCCAGGATGCCCTCACGGCCAACGAGCGTGCGAAGGAGCTCGGCTTCGAGGACATCAATGTCGACATGATGTACTACATGCCCGGCCAGACACTGGCCGCGGTGGAGCGCGACCTGAAGGAACTCGGCAACTGCGGGTTCGACAGCGTCGACTACTACTACATGTCCTACTACGCCATGCCGAAGAGCACGTTCCTCGGCATGGAGAAGGGCACGTACCCGCGCAGGCCGCCCGCAGAAATGCGGCCCCAAATGGGGCAGCTCGTGCAGCGCCGTATGAAAGAACTCGGCTATCACCACGTCACCGACCACGTGTACGCCAAGAAGCCCCAGGGCTCCGAGTACTACCGCCTGCTGTGGGGCGGCGGGTTCGGTGAGCACCGTGCCGAGACCCTGGCCGTCGGCGCCTCGGCCCGCGGCTACCTGAACGGCTACAGCTACGCCAACACGCTCGCCCCCGACCCCTACGTGGAGCAGATCGAGGAGGGCAAGCTGCCGGTCAACAAGGTGTCGGCGCTCCTTGAGGACCCCCGCAACCGGGGCATGGTGTTCTTCCCCAAGTTCTTCCGCACGCCGCTGGACCGCATCCCCGACGACGCGCGGACCCGGGTCTTCCTCGACAACCTCGTGGAGCAGGGGTACGCATGCATCGGTGACGGCGAGCTGCGGCTCACGGACAAGGGCAAGGAGTGGATCCCGAACATCACGGTGGACCTCTTCGAGGACCCGCAACGGGAGATCCACGATAGTTGGGTCGAGGAACTCGAGTCGCACTATTCGAATCGCGTCACCCTGTGACCTCCGTCGCGTGAACGGAAAGTGGAGTATGGCCAGGCGAATCATGGTGGTCGGTGTCCCGTGGAGCAGCCACGAGCTCGTGCCGGCGGCGCGTGACGCCGAGCGGTTGGGTGCTCGGCTGCATGTGGTCGACACCGCGGACACACTGAGCTCCCTCGGTGACGACCCGTCGTACGAGCGCATCCCGGTCCCCGTGCTCGACGAGTCCGAACTCGTCGCGGCAGCGGACAGGATCGGGCCCGACTGCATCGTGTCGATCACCGAGCTGAACATGCAGCTCGCTGCCGGGGTTCGCATGGCCGTAGGCCATCCCGGCACGGCAGCCGACACCGAGCTGACCGTCGCCGACAAGTTCCGCACCCGAGCCGTGCTGCAGAAGCACGGGTTGACCCAGGTCGACCACTGGGAGACGACGCTCGACGAGGTCGCCGACCTCGTCGCGGCCGTCGACCTGCCGGTCGTCGTCAAGCCCCGTCAACTGACGGGAAGTGCCGGCGTCCGGCTGGTCGCCTCACCCGCGGACGTGGAGCGGCTGACCGAGCAGTACCAGCGCGAGACGGCACAGCGCTTCGACCGTCACCGGCTGCTCGTCGAAAGCTACGTACCCGGCGTCGAGATCAGCGTCGAGGGCCTAGTCGTCGACGGCGAACTGCACGTGTTCGCGCTGACCGACAAGGTGAACACCGGATCCCCCCACTACGTGGAGGTGGGTCACCTCATGCCCAGCGCGTACAGCGCGCAGTGGGAGCCGCGGGTACGCGACTACCTGCAACGCTGCGTCACGGCGCTCGGCGTCGTGACCTCTCCGGTGCACGCCGAACTGAAAGTGACCGACGACGCCGTCGAACTCATCGAGTTGCACACCCGTTACGGCGGCGACGACATCGTGCGGCTGCTGGAGAAGAGCTGCGACGTACGGCCCTTCGAGGCCTACTTCGCCGCGATGCTCAACGGGACACGGCCCGCGTCGAGTGATCAGGGCCATGACGCCTTCTGGGGCGTCGGATTCTTCAGCGCTCCCGTCGGATCGCCCTTCCGCTGGGCCTCGTACGACTTCCCGCACCCCGAGGCAGTCGTACAACTGGAGGTGGACGCGACCGCCGAACCCAAACTGCGCGCTTACGAGGGCGTGAGCCTGATGTACTGGCGCGCCGGGCGGGCCCTTTTCTCCGCCCCCGATCACCGTGCGGTGCAGGAGAACATCGACTTCCTGCTGGCGCAGTCGCCGCGAGCCGAGGAAGCGGGTGCCAGGGGGGCGTCCGCCACATGAGGAGCAACGAACCGGCTCTGCTGGTCCCGGATGCCGCCTGGGACGCGTCGTTCATCCAGCTCAGCGCCGCGCTGCCCGCACGCTTTGCAGCGCACCACGAGGGATACCGTCGCATCAGGCCCGCGCTCGCGCCCCTGGTCGTCTCCTCCGCCGCGGCACGAGTCATGTGGGACACGACACGCACCTGCATGGCACGGCTCCGGGCCCGGGCGTCCCGTGCTCTCGCCGACGGCTCCGGCAGCACGCTCGACGGCCTGGGATATCCCACGGACGAGGCGTCATGGCTGGCCTCGATGCACACGCCCGCGTCACTGGACATCGCCGCATCCTTCGCGCGCGCCGACTTCGTCCTAGGCCCTGACGGGCCGCGCCTGGTCGAGATGAACGTGGGCCCGACGGTCGGCGGTATCGGCATCCTCGACCGGTACGCCGAGGTCGTGGACGAACTGCCGGGCGCCGCCGCTCTGTTCTGCTCGGCGTCCCCCGACATGCGTCTGCCCAGGCCGGCCGTGCCATGGGGGAGCCACCTCCGGCGCCTCGCCGACGTGCCGCCGGGCGGGCCACGCCCCCGGATCGTCCTGGCCGTCACCGACGAAGAGGCCGACATCCCCATCCCCCATGACGCCGCGCACTACCTGACCGCCCAAGGCTTCGACGCGACGGTGGCCCGCACCTCGGACATCTCCTTCGAGGGTTCCCGCGCCGAGGCCGGCGGACGACGCGCCGACCTCGTCTACGGCTGCTTCACCTACGACGAGGTCATCACGCCCCGCTACCGGGCATTCGTCGACGCGGCCCTGGCATGCCACGCACGCGGCGGACCCGCCTATGTGGCACCGCCCGTCTTCAGCCTGCTCGGCAACAAGGCGATGCTGGCGATGGAGGACGGCGAGCACGCGCCCGACGGGCCCGGGGGAGTGGCGGCCACCCGGCTGGTCACCCCGGATGCCGTGTCCTGGGCGCGCGCCGAACGCGAGCGACTCGTGCTCAAGCCCGCGATCGGCTACGGAGGCAAGGGCGTGGTCATCGGACGGGCCGTGCCGGCCGACGTGTGGGACGAACGACTCGGTGCCGCGCTTGCCCGTCCGCACGTCCTGCAGGACCACGTGGCTCCCAGCAGCCTCGATCTTCCCGTCCCCGACGGACGCGCGCCCTTCGAAGTGGGCATCGGCTGCCTCTACGTGGACGGTCACTTCGCGGGGTTCCTCGCCCGCGGCGTACCCGCCGGAACCGGTGGGGTCGCCAACGTCCACCAGGGCGCCTTCTTCGCGCCCGCGGCCTGTGAACGGCTCGACGAACACACCCCTGCCGGACTCGCGGTGTCTGGAAGCGAAGGACTATGACGGTTCGAAGCACACGGGTCCTCGTGCTGTACTCCTCTGCCGCACCGAGGCTGCTGCGTTCCCTGCTGGCTGCGGCGGACGAGGTCGTCCTGCTCGTCCCCACCGCCCCGGACATGAAGCCGACAGCGCCGCCGGCCCTTGCCGACCGAGTCGTGGTGCACACCTACGGCAGCCCCTTCGAGGCCGTGACGCTCGCGCAGAAGCTGCATCAGGACGCCCCCCTGGACGCGGCCTTCTCCGTGTGGGAGGGCGCGGTGGAGACCGCCGCTCTCATCACCGAGGTTCTGGGCCTGCCCGGCTGCACACCGGAGGCCGCGCGCGCCGCTCGGGACAAGTCGCTCGCCTCCGCCCGCTTCCGGCACGCAGGCGTGCCCCACCCCCGCAGCTGGACCTTCGACGCCGCGGATCCGGACGCCGGCGCGGAGGTGCTGGAGCAGTGCGGCGACGGCCGGATGGTGGTGAAGATCCCGCGGTCCACCAACAGCCAGTCGGTCATGCTCGTCCGCACGCGAACCGAACTCGAAGCGGCCATGACCGTCATCCGTCAGCTCTACCGCGCCGAAGCGTCGGACAACAGGCTCGCCGGCCTCTACGCACCCACGGACGACACGGCGACGGTCCTCGCCCAGGAGTACGTCAGCGGTGCCGAACTCAACATCGACCTGCTGCTGTCCGAGCACGGTCACGCGGTCCTCGGCGTCTTCGAGAAGCACCCGGCCGCCGGTCCCACCTTCGGCGAGGTGCACAGCGTCCATCCCGTCTCCCTTGCACCCGCCGACGTCTCCCGGGCCGTCGATGTCGCGGTGCAAGCCGCGCGGGCCCTGGGCGCGACCAGAGGAGCGGCGCACATGGAACTCCGTGTCGGGGACCGCGGGCCGGTGGTGATCGAAGGCGCGCTGCGACCCGGGGGGTTCCTCACGCCTCTCGCCGTGGAGCGTCTGACGGGCGTGGATCCGCTGACTGCCCTGGTACGGCTCATGGTCGAGGGAACCCTGCCCGATGTACCCTCGGCAGCCGCCGACCGGGCCTGCCTGTACGGCGCGGTCAACGTGGAACGCCCGGGCCGAGTCGTCGGCATCACGGGCGAGGAAGCGGCTCGTGAACTGCCCGGAGTGCTCCTCCTGGACGTCATCAAGAAGCCGGGAGACATCCTCGTCACGCTTCCGGAGGGCACCGACTACCACATCGCGGCCTTCCTCGTGGAGGGTGAGAGCCGGTCCGGTGTGGAGGCCACCGCCGAGCGGATCAGGGCCGTTCTCAAGGCGGAACTGGAGGAGGTCGTATGACGTACCTAGCGCTCGTGGGGGTGCCCCGCACGTCGTACACGCTGCACGAAGCGGTGGTGCAGGCACGGTTGCGCGGCCTTGACGTCGTACTCGTCGACCGGGCGGAGGGCCTCGGTGTCGTTCCCGGCACGCTTCCGGTGTCCCGGCTGATCGAGGTCTCCGACATGACGCCGGACGACGTGACGGACGCGGCGGCCACGGTGTCTCCGGAGCATCTTCTGTCCTTCTCGGAGCTGCATCTCGCGCTCGCCGCGCGGGTCCGGGAACGACTGGGCCTGCCAGGTGAGCCGAGCGCGGTGGAGGACCTGATACGGGACAAGGGCGCCACCCGGCAAAGACTGGTCGACCACGGGCTGTCCACCGTGCGGTCCGCCCTGACCACGCTGGCGGACCTGCCCCGTACTGCGGCCACCTTCCCTGTCCCGTTTGTCGTGAAGCCCGTCGACATGACCGGCAGCATCGGCGTACGTGCCGTACGGGATCACGCGGAGGTGGCGTCCTACGCGGACCTCTTCGACGATCCGCGTGCGGAACAGGACCGCGGGCGTCGCCTCCTGCTGGAGGAGTTCATCGCCGGAACCGAGTACAGCGTGGAGGGCATCTGCCTGGCGGGGACCTTCCATCTGCTCGCCGTGACGCAGAAGAAGACGAGCGGCTTTCCCTCCTTCTACGAGACCGGGCACGTGCTGCCCGCCCGCGCACAGCGGGACGATCCCCGCTTCTCGTCCTACCTCCAGGACGTCGTGGGCGCCCTCGGTATCGGCACCGCCCCGATCCACGCCGAGGTGAAGGTGACGAGCGAGGCCATCGACCTCATCGAGATCCACACGCGCTTCGGCGGCGACCTCATCCCCCTCCTCATGGAACGGGCCCTGGACATCGCGGTGTTCGGCCAGTTTTACGACGCCCTGCTGTCGGGGGAAGTGCCCCGGACACCAGTGGCCCCGCACCGGATCGCAGGGGTGCGATTCCTCGGCCGGACCGCCGACGGCATGGGACAACGTCTGCCCGCCCTGCCTGCTGGCGTCCAGGCGGAGGTCGTCCTCACCGGACCTGACAGCCGAGAGCCCGACGCGCTCGACAACATCAGACTTCCCCACCGGCGCCACGGACACGTCCTGTTCACGGCACCGGATCACGGGTCCGCGGAGAAGTTCCTCATAGAAGACGATTGGCAGGCAAGTCGGTGATTCTTGAACTCGTGACGTTCCGCACCCACGACGGGGTGGGCGAGCCGCAATTCGACGAGGCCGTCCGGTCCGTGGGCGACTTCCTGGCGGAACAGCCCGGCTTCCTGTCCCGGCAGGTGCTGACCGTCGACACCGACGGCAGCCGCGTCGATCTGGTGTGGTGGAAGGACCTGGCCGCTGCCCTGGCCGCCGCCGAATCCATCCGGACGGATCCGCGAGCGGCTTCCTTCATGGCTTGCCTCGATCCGGATTCGGTCCGGGTCTCCCATGCCCGGCTCACACACGCCCGGCCGGAACAGCTCCCTTGGTGACGAAACCGATGGCCGACCGTCCGAGCAGCGCACCGTCCGGACGTGTCGCCGGCTTCCTGCGCGCCCACTTCGGAGGACTGCCGCACATCTACTGGGTGGTCTGGTCCGGCATTCTCGTCAGCCGGGCCGGGACCATGGTGGTCCCGTTCCTCACCCTCTACCTCACCGACCAGCGCGCCATGTCGGTGACCTGGGCAGGCGCCGTCGTCACTGCGCTCGGCCTCGGCAATACTTGCTCCCAGTTGGTCGGGGGGTTCCTCAGCGACCTGTGGGGACGCCGGGCGACCTTCGCTACCGGCCCGGTCGCCGCGGGGGCCGCCCTGTTGGCTCTCGGCTACGTCCGTGGCCTTGCGCCCATGCTCGCCACGGCCTTCCTCGCGGGCATGTGCCTCCAGCTCTACCAGCCCGCCTCGGGGGCGATCGTCGCCGACGCCGTGAAGCAGGAGGACCGGCCCCGCGCCTACGGCCTTCTGTACTGGGCGGTCAACGTCGGGTTCTCCGTCGCCTCCGTCCTCGGTGGCGTGCTGGCGCAGCGCGGCTTCATGTGGCTCTTCTGGATCGACGCCGTCACCTGCGTGCTGTTCGGCCTGCTCGTCTGGTGGCGGCTGCCTGCCGATGACCCACGTCCCGCGCAGAGCGCGCGACAGCCCTCGGGCAGCTATCGGGAGGTACTGCGGGACCGCGTCATGGTCGCCTACGTCCTGCTGCTCCTGCTGCACGCGTCCGTACAGTTCCAGGTCAGCTCCACCCTGCCGCTCGCCATGGTGGACAGCGGACTGACCTCTGCCGACTACGGGTTCGCCGTCGCCGTCAACGGCGTGCTCGTGGTCGTCGTACAGCCCCTGCTCATCAAGTGGCTCAGCCAGAAGGACCACAGTGCTGTCATCGCCTGCGGTGTCCTGCTGATGGGCACCGGGTTCGGTCTGGGCGCCTACATGTCCAGCCTCGCCGGCTACGCGGTCACGGTGGTCATCTGGACGGCTGGTGAGATCACCATCGCGGCCGTCGTGCAGACCATCGTCGCCGATCTCTCACCGGAGCATCTGCGCGGACGCTACAACGGGCTCTTCGGCGCGGCCTACGCGCTGGCCGCCGTGGTCGCCCCGGCCGCAGGTACTCAGCTGTACGCCCACGCGGGGCCCACGGTGCTGTGGGCGACCTGCTTCGGCGTCTGTGCTGTGGTGGCCGCCGGGCAGTGGGGACTCGGGCGAGCCATCCGTGAGCGCAGTGCACCCGCAAGCAGACGACGCGACCCGTGTGAAGGAGCCGCTCGACCATGACTGACAACGCAGCGGGCAGAGAGGACAGGGGACTCGACCGGTCGCTCGGCAGCCGCCAAATCATCATGCTGGCCGTCGGCGGCGCCTTGGGCACCGGCCTCTTGCTCGGCTCGTCACTGGCCATGTCGATGGCCGGTCCGTCGGTGACGGTCCTGTACCTCGTCGGAGCGCTGTGCGCTATCGCCCTGGCCTACGCGCTGGCCGAGATGACCTCCGCGCACCCGGAGGCTTCGGCTGGCTCGCCGACCGGTACCTCGGACCGCTGGTCGGCTACGTGCAGAGATGGTGCTACTGGGGTTGCCTGGTCGTCACCGTCGGCGGCGAGATCGTGGCGGCCGGCATCTACCTCCGTTTCTGGTGGCCGGATCTTCCCCTGTGGGTACCAGTGGTGGTCTTCACCCTGTTCATCACCATCGTGAACTGTGCGCGGTGTCCGTGTTCGGTGAGGTCGAGTACTGGTTCGCCCTCATCAAGGTGCTGGCCGTCGTCCTGTTCATCGGCTTCGGCGTGACCTTCGTCTTCTTCGGCGCGGGCGAGCATCCCGCGGCGGGTCTGGGGGGCTGGACGGAGCACGGCGGCTTCGCCCCGAACGGCCTCAAGGGGATGCTGCTTGCCCTGACGGTCAATACGCTCGCCTACGGCGGCACCGAAGCCGTGGCCATGACGGCGGCCGAATCCAAGGACCCCGGCCGGGACGTGCCCCGAGCAGCGCGAGGGGCCGTGTTGCGGCTGTTGCTGTTCTACGTCCTGGAGACCGCCGTGATCGTGTCGATCATGCCCTGGACCGAGGCCGTGCAGGTCTCCTGTGTGCAGCAGAGCCCCTTCGTCCGTCTCTTCAGCCTCGTCGGCGTCCCCGCGGCCGCCGACATCATGAACACCGTGGTGCTGACGGCCGCGTTGTCCGCAGCCAACATCAACCTGTACGTGGCCTCCCGGATGATGCACTCCGTGTCGCTGAGTGGCTACGCGCCCCGCGCTCTCGGGCGCATCAGCGACCGCAGGATCCCTCTGCCCGCCGTGCTGGCGTCCGCGGTGGGGCTGATAGCCGCCTCTGTCGTGTCCGTCGTGTCGCCGGACACCGCGTTTCCCGTGCTTCTCGGCGCGGCCGGCCCTGTTCACCGGCATGGTGACCTGGCTGCTCATCTTCGCCACACACCTCGCCTTCAGGCGGGCGGGATCCGTGGATCCGGCGCTGAGACCCACGGTTCGGCTGCCGGGGGCACCGTTCACGACGGCGCTGGCCATGGCCTTCACCCTTCTCGTCCTGGTGCTGACCGGTTTCGTGGACGCCTTCTCCCTGGCCTGGCAGGCGGGCGTGCCCTTCATCGCCGTGGTGGCGCTGTCCTATGTGCTGGTGACGCGCCGTCGGCAACGTACGCAGGTCACCGGACGCCCGGCCCGGACGGCCGGCCCCGCTGCTGGTGCGACGTCGGGTCGACCGTGATCACTGGTCGGGCCGGGCGTGTGCGATCAGGCTCGGGTGACGGGCCTGTAGCTCCGTCACGCAGTCGTCGCGGTTCTCGGGGCACTCCACGGCTCGTCCTCGGCCAGCCAGCCCCGCTCCACCAGCCGTTTCAGCTTCGAACGGAACCCCTCCACCTTGTACGGTGAGCGGTGTAACTTCCGAGTTGGAAGCGACGGTGACGAGACGGGTGAGCGTGCCCCGCAGGAGCCGGGTGCTCTACTTGAACCAGTACCGGACGCCTCGGTGGTGTGAGCAGGTGCCCTGCGCGTGCCGAGAGTACGAGAGGGAGGCGTCCTTGCATTTCGCCGTCTCGTATTTGTCGTTCGGCTTCTGGTGGTGAGTCCAGCCGCACAGTCCGGTGGTGTGGTGGATGCAGTGGTGGGCCGTGTTGGTCGACGGCAGTGGTGTCGCCGCGGATGCGGCCGGCGCGCTGAAGAAGACGCCCGCCAGGGCGACGGCGACAGCTGAGGCGGCAAGTCGTGTACGCAAAGGAATCCCCCTGAAGCGACGAAGTGCAGCGGGAGTTTATTGCGGTTTTAACGGCTTGCTGGCCGGTACGGGGGATTCGGCGGCTCGCCCGTGATCACCGCCGCCTACAGGGTCCGGCTGAAGGGCTCAAGGATCCACTCGTAGTACTGCAACGGTGCTTGCCGCGGAACCTGTCAAAGCGATCAAGGCAGGTAGATCTCCATACCCGGTTGGGGCCCTCGGCGACCAGCTCGGGAACGGTCCGGGGCGGGTGGACGGCCTGGCGGCGGCGTTCACGGACCTCTCCGTGCCGTCGCAGGAGCCGGTACATCGTCGACTCCGAGCACAGGTAGACACCCCGGTCCAGGAGCACCGCGTAGATCTCGGCGGGCGCCATGTCGGCGAACTCCGGGGAATGGAGCACGTCGAGGACCCGTATCTCCTCCTCGGGTGTGAGAGCGCGGGCGTGTCGGCGCCGTTCCCCCCGCGGCTTGAGCGGGGCGGGGCTTCGGCGGTGTTGGCGGTAGTAGGTGGCACGGCTCACGCCGAGAGCGGCGCATGCCTGGACGCGTCCGAGCAGCCCGGTGAGCTCTTCAAGGGCCTGGTTGCGGGCGGTGTTGAACGCCACGGCCGCGAGCTGGGCTTCGGTCACTGGTTCTTCTCGCCGTTCCGGGTCGGGGCGCTGTCCGTGGCGAACTGGTCGAGCAGGGCGGAGAGTTTTCCCTGGACCTCGATGACCGTGCGGGCCTTCGCGAGGTCGGCTTCCAGGCGGGCTTTCTCCGCCTTGAGCTTCTCGATCTCCTTGTCCCTGGGATCCGCCTTCGGCCGTCCAGCCGACGCGGCGAGCGCGTCCAGGGCACCCTTGTCCCGCTGCTGCCGCCACGTCGTAATCAGCGACGAGTACAGGCCCTCCCACCGCAGCAGAGCGCCCTTACCCTTCTTGTCCAACGTCTCGTACTCCGCGAGGATCCTCGCCTTGTACTCCGCGGTATACCGGCGCGGACCGGTCGAACGGGCTTCTACCTGCGGATCAGGGGTCCCGTGGTCATTCGTGCTGGCCACCCGGGCACTACTCCTTCTCCGCCCTCGACTCAATGAATTATCCACTATGCCTGACTCGATCTACTTTGACAGAGAGGGTGCCCTCGGGGCCGCCTCGGCCGCGGGAGATCTCGCGGTAGACGGTGGAGCGGTGCTTGCCGATTTCCTCGGCGATCACCGCAGCCGTACGGCCGGCACGCAGGCCCTCGGCGATTGCGATGCGGTCGTTCTGGGTGAGGTATCGGTCGTCGACCGGTCTGTCGGGCAAGAGCATGCGTCCAGCCTTGATGAACCACAGCGAGCCCGCACT
>NZ_JBIWPO010000084.1:0-18934 GCF_044768275.1 Streptomyces sp. NPDC101152
ACAACTGTCCCGGGGGCGTGGTGCCCCCCCGTTTGTGTTGGGCCCCGCCCAACCCCCGGCCCGGGGGGGGGGCGCCCCGGGCGCCCCCTCCCCGCGGTCCCCGCCGCCCCCTTCCTGGTCGCCCTCGCCCTCGTCCCCTTCCGCACGAGTGTGTCGCACACCAACGCCGCCCTGATCCTCGTCGTGGTGGTCGTCGCCGTGGCCGCACTGGGCAGCCGTAAGGCGGGCGTAGTGGCCGCGCTGTCGGCGGCGGCCTGGTTCGACTTCTTCCTCACACGGCCGTACGAAACCTTCGACATCACCGCATCCAGGGACGTCGAGACCGCGGTCCTGCTCCTGGTCGTCGGTGTGATCGTGACCCAACTGGCGGCCAGAGCACGCCGCCTGGAGGTGATCACCGTCACGGACGCTTCCTATCTCTCGCGCATCCACCGCGTTGCAACCCTCGACGCGGACACCGTGGTCGACGAGGTCTGCCGTGAACTCACTGAACTACTTGGCCTGAACGCCTGCCGCTTCCAGTACGGCACTCTGCTGGGACAGCCGCCTCGGCTGCAGAACGACGGTGGAGTGATGGTCGGCAGGCGCTCCTGGGACGTGGACGCAGTTGGCTGGCCCGCGGGTGAGATCGAGTTGCGCGTCTACGGCAACGCCCGTTACCTCGGGCGCTTCATGCTCACCCCGGGGCAGGGGCTCGTACCTCCGCTTCAGGCCCGGCTGGTCGCGGCGACCCTGGCCGACCAGACGGGGGCCGCCCTGGACACGTCGGGGCCGGCCCGCTGAACCGACTTGGAACTCACTCCAGACCGGAGGCTTTGAACACGGCGCGGGCGGTCTCCCGGTCCACACGCCGGGAGATGCCCCGCAAGGCGGTCGCACCGCACAGCAGCAGCCCGTCGTCGGCAGACTTTCGCGCTCCCTCGTCCAGGCGCAACCACAGCTGCGGGTTGCGCACCAGGACCTCCGGGTCGATCTCAACGCGACCGCCCAGAGCGTCCCGCAGCAGCAGCCGCTGCGACATGCCGTCCAGACAGCGGACCGACACCAGCAGGTCCGTCCGCACCCGGTGCTCACGCACCAGCCGGCGCGAGGCCAGCCAGTTCCCGCCCGCAGACACCCGAGCGGGATACAGCACCACGAAGAGCAGCCCGGCGAGGGCCAGCCACAGCACGGTGCGCCACAGGGCGAGCCGCCCCGATCCCCAGTCGACCAGCAGCAGCAGAGCGAGCAGTACGCCGGCGCAGCGGACTGAGCTCCACAACTCCTGTGTCCACTCGCGGTCGTTCGTGGCCTCCCCGGCGCCGTCCGGATCGTCCGCGTGCGCGTCGAGCGGTCCTCCGCATGCGTCGTCACGGCGTCCCATGACACCGACGCTAGTGATCCGAGAGCCGCTGTCCCCGTGCCTTGATGCGGCTCTAACGGAAATCGGACGGTTCTTGTGTCCTGGCCATCGGGCGCGTTGCCCGGGGCACGGCAAAGGGGGACGTCGTCCGTGGGACAGGCCGTCAAGATTCCGTCAAGTTCGGCCGCCCGGGCGCGAAGAAGCCGCAAGGAGCAGTCGCAAGGGACGGGAAGGAGCCAGAACCTGGGTGCAGCCGCGCACTCTCGATCCCTGGTGCGTGGCCGAAGCACGTAAGGAGCGCGCACCCATGACTCTCCTGACCACTGAGCCGGGCGCCGTCCCCGCCGGCGAGGAGCCGCCGGATACCGGCGAGCGCCATCGCCTGACCGCTGTCACCGGACTCGCCGCCCTGTCGTTGGACGCGATGGCGTCCGTGGCCTACGGCCCCGAAGCGATCGTGCTGGTGCTGGCCGCCGCGGGTGCGCACGGGCTGGGCTTCACGATGCCGGTGACGTTGGCCATCGCGGGCCTGCTGGCGGTGCTGGTGGCCTCGTACCGGCAGGTGATCGCAGCTTTCCCGGACGGCGGCGGTTCCTACGCCGTGGCCCGCACCCACCTCGGCGCCCGAACCAGCCTGGTGGCGGCCGCTTCCCTGGTGCTCGACTACGTCCTGAACGTCGCGGTCGCCGTCACAGCCGGCGTGGCCGCCCTGACGTCCGCCTTCCCGGCGCTGTACGACGACCGCCTGTGGCTGTGCCTGGCGGTGCTCGCCCTGATCACGGGCGTCAATCTGCGGGGGATCGTGGAGTCGGCGAAGGCGTTCATCGTGCCGACCGTCGTCTTCGTCGGCTCGATCTTCGTCCTCATCGTCGTCGGCCTGTTCCGCTCCCACCCGGTGAGCACGGCGACCGCGGCCGGGCATGCCTCGGTCCTCGCCGACAACGCCTCGACCGTGGGCGCGCTGCTGCTGCTGAAAGCTTTCGCCTCCGGCTGTGCCGCGCTCACGGGCGTGGAGGCCATGCCGGGCTGGAGATCCAGCGGGGCTTCAACGACCACCTCGGGGCCGCGCTGCTTCTGGAGCTGCTCGCCTGGATCAGCACCGCCGAGGACCACCATGAGCGGGCGGGGAGGCTGCTGGGCAGAGTGCGGACCCTGTGGGGGGACCTCGGCACCGAGCTCTCCGTGTTCGGTCCCAATCTGGCCGAGTACCACGCGCACTGCGAGGCCGAGGTGCTGCGAGCTCTGGGCGCCGTCGGCTACGAAAGGGCGCTCAAGGAGGGGGCCGCCATCGACGGGCTGGGACAGGCCATCGCGTATGCCCTCGCCCCGGACAGCGCCGCGGGGCGGGCCGAGCCGCAGGCTTCCGCGGGCGTGCTGACCGGCCGGGAGCAGCAGGTCGCCGCACTGGTGGCCCAGGGCATGACCAGCCGCCGGATCGCCGCCGAACTGGTGCTGGCCCCCCGCACCGTCGACAACCACGTCGACCGCATCCTGACCAAGCTCGGCTTCTCCTCCCGCATCCAGCTCGCCGCTTGGTGGGCCGCACATCACGTAGCGGTTGAGTAGAACTACTCACGTTCCGAAGGCTGCCCCGAACCACACTCGTATCAAGCCTCTCCCCAGTGGAGCGGGCCCGGTGCGGCAGCACCGCTCGCAGGTCTGCCGATGAGCCTGCGAGATGTACCGCAGTGGCATGCGCGCGCTGTCACAGCGATCGCCCTACCCCTTCCGGGCACGATGCCAAGGCTGAGATCGCGGGCGCGGCATCCCCAGACGTTCACCAACGATCGGAGAAACCATGCGTACTGCCATCCTTCACCGCTTCGCCCTCCCAGCGATTCTCCCGTGCACACTCGCCAGTGTGGTCGCGCTGGCCAGCCCTTCGTCCCTGTCCGCTCCGCCGGCCGCCTCGGCGTCGAGCAGCACGCTCATCAATGCCCAGGAGGTAGCCCAGGTCAACTTCCCGCAGATCCACTGGCATGTGGACGCGGGCCGGCCGGCGTACGAGGGCATGCTGAAGGAGCTGCGGGACCTTGCTGTGTCGAATGCCAACGCGCGCAGAACCGGCACCATTATCGACACCAACGGCGTGCCACGAAATGTCACCATCCTCGACAACACCAGGACCAACAACTTCGCCGACATTGTGATCACCTCGAGTACCGTCACGGTGCACGCGGTCGTCCGGCTCAGCGATTTGTACGTCGTGCGCGTTTACACCCTCGGCACCGCCCATAACCGCGTCCTGAACCTCATCGGGGGTCTCCCCAACGCGGCTTCCACCGACGACAACTACTTCGTCGGCAGCGAGGGCTACGACGCCCTCGCTGCATCAAATCGCGGAAACATTGCCCTCACCAGCGTCACCCTAGGCCCCGCAACCTTCGCCAACGCCGTCTACGAGCTGGCCAATCCCAGAACCACCCGCCCCAACCAGGCCCGCAACATCCTGAGGCTGATCTTCGGCATCTCCGAGGCCGCCCGGTTCAACCCCATTGCCAACCGCATTGCTGGAAGCTTTGACACCGGGAATTCTGCCACCCTCAGCGCCCACCAAGTCGCTCTCATCAGGAGCTGGGCCAAGGTCAGCCACGTCCTGGTGGGCCGGACCAACGGCACCGATCCAGGCGCCAGCACCAGCGTCGCGGGTTCCTCCATTGGCAACGCGCGCCAGGCTGCGGCCTTGTTGGCCACAGCCCTCAATGACGGCCGCAACCCCAACCCCAAGGACGAACTCTGACGGGTGCGACTTCGGCTCCGGGAAGTACGTGAGTCAGGCAGTGAGTTGATAGTTGCGCTGGTCACGGGTGGGACAGAGGCGTACGTGCTCCCTGGCGAGGTGTACACCCCGACGCGCCGTACCACCCCGTCTGCGATACACGCCGCTCACACCGGCCACTGCTCCACCCCACGGCCGCCCGCGAGGCGGTCCGCTGCTGCGGCCAGGACGGTACCGGCTCCAGCTGGTGCCGATGACGAACTGCGCCGCGTTCCCCGACGGTTGGCGTCCCTGTTGGTGGAGTGAACTCCGCCCGCCGCACAACCGCGTCGCCGGGCCGCTCGGGCACCCGTATGCCGTTCCACCCCTCTCGATCCCGCGCGTGATGCGACGGGCCGGATGCCAGGGAACGCAGCTGATCTGCATGTTCACGCCCGTGAACCGGGTTGCCGGACTACTCACGGCCGCGAAAGATCGCTCGCTCCCCCCTTCACCACCATGTATTCGATCTCACCCGCGTTTCATCCCACCGAGCAAAGGATCTCGAAAAATGGTCCCCACCCCTGTAAAGAAGTGGCTGCTCACCATCGCTGCCTGCGGCCTGGCGGTCAGCGGCCTGAGCCTGGCCTCCGCCACGACTGCGAGCGCGGCCAACGAGACGGACCTCAACGGCAAATGGGACAACCTGCTGCCGAGCATCTGCCAGGACGGCTCCAACCGGAGCGGCCAGAGCGTCTGGTACTACAACACCGTCACGCACGAGCTCCACGACAAGAGCTACCAGGGCAAGTCCCCGGTCTTCGACCGGATCGGCGACGCTCGCGCGGCCAAGGTCTACCTGAACCCGGACTGGAAGGTGCTCAAGGGCCACTGCTACTACCCCCAGTCGTCCTCCTGGACGTATGAGGGGGCCGAAACAGCCTGGTCCGAGACGGCAAGCAACTGCGACAAGGGCTGCCCCCTCAACTACAACGTCTCGCAGAGCTACACGACCACGACGACCACCACCAAGACGGTGGGCGGCTCCGTCAGTGCCGAGCGCGCCATCGGCAAGCTGTTCGATGTCAACCTCGGTGCCGAGTTCTCGTACTCGTGGTCCTACGGCAAGTCCGTCGGCTGGTCGCGCACTGTCGGCATGAGCGTCCCGGCCGGCAGGACGGAATGGTTCGGCGCGAGACCCCTCAAGCGCGTGGTGCGGGTCAACCCGCACTTCTGGCTGGACAGCTACTCGTGGAACACCGTCAAGGACGGCAACGGGTACCACACCTCCCAGGTCTGGGGCGGCTACGGTTACCGGGCCCTCGTGGACCACGACTACTACTACGACGGCACGGCCAATGTCCTCAACAGCAGCGGCCAGCCGCAGTTCCGCTTCATCCTCCACGGGCGCGCCAACAAGTACAGCGACTGCCACTGACACGTGGCGGCACCTCCAAGATCCGAAGTGCCCGCCGGTCTCAGGCCGGCGGGCACTGAACCGCTCCGGGTCTGATGGAGGCCGTCTGGGGCTGTTGTGGAGAGTCCGGCCCCGGTTTGCTGGGGACGTTCGTGATGCAGAGATCCAGTACGGCGATCAAACGCGCCGTCGCCGGGATCCCGAGGATCAGACCGTGCCCTGCCGGCCCTGGAAGGCGTCGCAACGCCGGGCGGCGCGGAGGAGTTCAAAGGCATGGGTTGCCCTCGATCGCGCCAGACGTGCACGCAGCCTGTCCGGTGAGCCGAGGACAGTTGTGTGCTGAATAGTCTGGAAACCTAGGCGGTTCTGTACTGAGTTGTCAAGAAGGGTGGGCTGGCTTTACCGTCGGTGTATGGCGAGACCACGAAGCTTCGACCGAGACACCGAGGGCATGCTGGCCCTCCTCGACACGGCGGACCAGATGCCGAGCGCCAGCCTGCTGCGGGCCCGCTCCTATGAACTGTTGTCTCTTGTCCCTGGCTCGTCTGTCGTGGACGTTGGCTGCGGTGCCGGGCGGGCCGTCGCGGAGCTGGCCGAGCGTGGCGTCCACGCGGTGGGCGTGGATCCCGATCCGTGGATGCTGGCCGCGGCCCGGGAACGGTGGCCGGCGGCCGAGTTCTGGGAGGCGGGAGCGGAGGATCTGCCGTTCGCCGACGGAAGTGTGCGCGGCTACCGTGCCGACAAGGTCTTCCAATTTCTTCGGGAGCCGTGGCGCGCGGTGGCGGAAGCGCGGCGCGTCCTCTGCCCGGGCGGCAGGATCGTCCTGGTCGGGCAGGACTGGGACGCCATCATGGTCGACTCTGATGACGCGGCGCTGACCCGCACGATCGTGCACGCCCGTGCCGACCTCCTGGGCACGCCCCGCGCCGGCCGCCAGTACCGCAACCTGCTCCTGGACGGCGGCTTTAACGACGTCACCGTCGAGGTGCACACCAGCGTGTTCACCGATCCTGCGATGCTGCCGTTGGCCACCATGCTTGCCGAGCGGGCCTGCACGAGCGGTGCCGTGGGCCGTGGCCAGGCCGATGAGTGGGTCGCCGAACAGCGCCGACGCGCCGAGGCCGGCCGCTTCCTCATCGCCATTCCGTTCTTCGTGGCTGCCGCCTCCGCCTAAGACTTGTCCCGTAACGATCACGAAGGACGGCGTCGCAGCCAGTTGTCGACCGGCTGCGAAGTCAGTCAAGGCTGGTCGCCCATGCCGTCAGCGCCGCGAAGTCGTCGATGACAAGGCCGCATCGCGGGTCGACCTGGTGCAGCAGGGCGGGACCGTCGTGGTGCTCCATCACCCAGGTACGATCCGCCTCTGTGATCTCGTCGTCGACCCAGGCGAACGCACGGCCTTGCGCCCACGCGACGATCTCAGGCGTTTTCCAGAACACACCGTCCCCGGGCTCGGGGCGCGGTGAAGGCCAGCGAATGAAGGGCAGTTCGGGCAATCCCAGGACTGGTGCGACGAAGGCGTTGGCTTCTTCCTCCCACGTTGTCGCCCACACCAGGTCGAAGGGAAGCGCGTCCAGCGCCGGGCCGTGATCGGGGTTAAGCCACACCCGCAGCGGCTTCACGGGTTTGTTCGGCAGCCCCCACTCAGTCAGCCGGCGCCGCTCGGCGGCCTCCCAGCGAGGCGTCAGCAGGCGGTGCGTCTGATAGCCCTCGGGTCGACGGTGCGGCTTGGCGGCATATGGGTTCAAAGGCCCGTCCACGTCCACCAACAGCACTGGGCGCACCAGCTCATCCCCCTTGGTTCTGCGTCGCACCGTACCGGCCGGTGACGAAAGCGCCCAACAGATTTCTGGCAGATACTGATCTCCGCAGCTCTGGGCTCCGGGGTAGTGGGACGATCTCGACGTGGCAGCAATGATCACGGCGTCACAGCCGTCCTGGATAGGCCCGTTCACGGGGCTGAGCCCGCGCTGCTTCGGCAAGCTGGTGACCGCCCTGCGCCGGGAGGGAGCGGACACGGTCCGCCGAGGCCGACCGTGGAGCCTGCCCCCGGAGGACCGTGTCCTGCTGATCGCAGCGTACTGGCGCACGAACTTGACACTGCGCCAGCTCGCGCCGTTGTTCGGAATCTCGAAGTCTGCGGCCGATCGCATCATCAACCGCCTTGCACCGCTGCTCGCGCTGCGACCGCGCCTGCGGTTCCGCAAGGGCACCGTGCTCATCGTGGACGGCACCTTGGTCCCCACGCGTGACCACGCAGTGGCCGAGCAGGCGAAGAACTACCGGTACTCCACCAACCACCAGGTCGTCATCGACGCCGATACACGGATGGTCGTCGCGGTTGGCCAGCCCGTGCCCGGCAACCGCAACGACTGCAGGGCATGGGAGTTGTCCGGGGCGAAGGCCGCCGTCGGCAACACCACGGTGATCGCTGACGGCGGTTACCGTGGCACTGGCCTGGTGATCCCGCACCGCCGCGAACCCGGACAGGCCGAACTCCCAGCCTGGAAAGAGGAGCACAACCGCTCACACCGCAAGGTCCGCGCCCGCGTCGAGCACACCTTCGCTCGCATGAAGAGCTGGAAGATCCTCCGCGACTGCCGCTTGAAGGGAGACGGCGTTCATCACGCCATGCTGGGCATAGCCCGCCTGCACAACCTCGCGCTCGCCGGATAGACCGGCCCGAGGCGCGACCCCGATGCTGGCCTCGACTCAGTTGATCATTGCGGGACAGCCTTTAGAGAGCAGATGGAGCACGGGCTGCGGGAATCCGCTTGACCGGGGAACGGTGACCACGCCTGTCAGGCACTCGTGGCCGATGTGGGTTTCCTTGGCCAGCTGAGGGTGGCCCCCCTTCCGTGCGAGACGCCTGGTCATGAGGGGGATGACGGCCCGGGTGATCAGGGTCTCAGGACTGGATGCCGTTCGTAATCCCGGGCATGGCGGCGTGCGTGCATCATCCACGCGAGCGACCTCTCGACGCCCCAGCGGCGGGGCAGCACGACGAAGCCGCGCACGTCTGCGCTTTGAAGGGGGCGGGCGTGAGGTGTGTGGCTCCGTCGCGAGGGTGCGAGCAGCGGAGGGTGACGGCGGCAGAGGAGTGCCGGCGCGAGCGGCGCCGTGGGGGCGCGAGGTTCAGAGGGCGGTAGCACGACGCTGCCGCGGGGGTGCGAGTAGCGGTGGGTGCGGCGTAGCGGCGGTCGCCTGTTGTCGCAGGGCGGCGTCTGCGGCGACCGCCGCCGTCACCTCACGGCCCTTGGCCTCCGGGCCGCCCCGGAGGAGAGCCCTGCGGCGGCCCGGAGGCCAAGGACGGTGAGGTGTTCCGGCAGAGGATCTGCGTGGCCGTGGACCGTGGACCACGCCCGCGCCCTGCGCGTCTCGCGCCGTCGGGCTCGAGCCCGACGCGCCTGGCAGGCGATCCGGCTGATGCGTCGCCCGTCGATCTCGCGACGCGTCCCCAGCGTCCAGTGGGCGCCCCGTCGGCGATCTAGCGGGTGGACCCGGCGTGCTCCCGCACAGTCGCCGCCTCGCTCGCCGCCGCCCCGGCCCCCGGTTCGGCGCTCTTCCTCGTGAACCCGCGCCGGCCCGGCAGGACTGCGAGGACGATCAGTGTTCCGGCGGCCATGGTCTGGGCGACACCGTGGGCGAAGGCCTGGTGGACGGCGTCCACGGCGGCCTAGGCCTAGATCACGGCGAACATACCGAAGAAGAACATCACCGCGAGGATCGAGCCGGTGAAGGGACGCAGCGTGAACTTTCGGACGTCCAGCATCGGGTGCGGGTGCCGCAGCTCCCAGGCAGCGAAGGCGACCAGACCGACACCGGCGACCACGGCGGCGGTGACGGGGCCGACGCCCCAGCCGGAGTGCGGGCACTCGATGGCGGCGTAGATCAGGGAGCCGACGGAGACGATCGACAGCAGACCACCGACGTAGTCGATCCAGCCCATGGCCTCCGCCTTGGACGGCGGTACCAGGCGGGCGCGCCGAACACGGCGAGGACGGCGATCGGCACGTTGATCAGGAAGGTCGAGCCCCAGGCGTGGTCCTCGAGCAGCCAGCCGGAGACCAGCGGGTCGACGGCCACCGTCAGCCCGGAGGTCGCGGCCCAGGCGGTGATGGCCTTGACCCGCTCGCTGCGGGGGAAGACCGCGACCACCAGGGACAGCGTGGCCGGCATCACGATCGCGGCACCGACACCCGTGATCGCGCGGGCCACGATGACCAGCGAGGTCTCGTCGACCATGCTCCCCGTCTCCGAACCGCCGGCGAAGATCAGCAGACCCAGCACCAGCGCGCCGCGCCGGCTGTACTCGTCGCCGATCGCGCCCAGCACCAGCATCAGCGCCGCGTACGGAACGGTGTTGCTGTCGACAACCCATTGCAGATCACTGCTGCTCAGGCCCAGGTCGGTGGTCATGTCGGGGGCGGCGACGATCAGCGACGTGTTCGACATCACCGTGATCAGCAGGCTCAGGCACAGCACGAGCAGCGCCCACCAGCGCCGCGCGTAAGGCCCGGCCATTTCTCGTAGCTCATGAGAGGGACGGGGGCGGACGAGCGGAAGTTGAATGCCCATCGCGTGGCGTCATGTTTTGCTCTGGAACGCTCACTGGCTCGGGGCAACCATCAGTTCGCGCAGGCGAGTGTTGTTCTGCAGCACCCACCGCATGGTCCGCGGCGGGCGCCCGAGCAGGGTGTCCAGTTGGTCGGAGAGGACGTCGTACCGCCCGCCGGCGATCAGCCTGGTCTGGATCCTCAGGTGCGCCGCCACGTGCCGGGCCGTCGCCGGATCGCCCAGGGTCTCCTGCAGCACAGCCTCGTCAAGGAAGGCCTCGTTCCAGGCCTCCACCTCCTCAGGGATGTAGACGACCTGGCGTCCCAACACGGCTGCGTAGTCCTCGGCGAACCCGTACATGTCCTTCAGCTCCGGACCGGTGAGCGCGTAGGACTTCGAGATGTGCGGTGCGGGGTCGACCAGCATCTTCACGCACACCTCTGCCAGGTCGTGAACGGCGATGGGCGCGAGCCGCTGGTTGCCGAAGGGCAGGCGCAGTTCACCGTTGCTCAGCGGGCCCAGTTGCATCCAGGTCAGATGGGGGTTCTCGGCGAACAGGGTCGCACGCACGTTGATGGTCGGGAGGCCGGACCAGTCCAGCACCTTCTCGCAGACCCAGTGCGCCCGCTGCTGCGGTGACCAGTCCGTGACCAGTCCGCCGAGCCAGGAACGCCGCTCCTCTTCCGGTGTGGTCATCTTCTCGAGGGTCATGTACGACTGCTCGTAGTTGGACAGGTGCACGAAGGCCTCGATGTCGCCCTGGGCTCGCGCCGCCGCGGCCATCACGGTGAGGGCATCGGCGTAGTACGGCTGCGGGGTCATGCTGAAGTAGATGCGCTTGACACCCTTCAGCGCGGCGGCCACGTCCGCGAGTTTGAGCAGGTCGCCGACGAAGACCTCGGCTCCGGCCTCGCGCAGCGACTGCGCGCGTTCGTCGTCCCGTCGCACGAACGCGCGCACCGGGTGGCCCTGTTCGAGCAACATGTCGATCATCACCCTGCTCACGCCACCGACTTGGCCGCCGGCGCCGGTGATCAGAATGGGATTGAGTTCCGTCATTGTTGTGTCCTTCATCTGGTGGGGGGCGTTCAGGGAGCCGAGGATGTGAAGTCGTCGAGGCGGGCGAGGAGGGTGGCGTTGACCTCGGAAGCGACCCGATGAGCATCGACTACACCGTGCAGGAGGAGGTGCTGCCCCGCTGGGGCGAGCGGCTCGCCCTCTCCGCCACCGGTGCGAAGCCGGGGGCCGATCATCGTCGTCAAGGCCCGCGACCGCTCCGCGGCCCAGCGCTGGCTGGCCGACCCGACGGCTACGGCCACTCCGGGATCGCTGTCGATCACGAGGACCGTGGCGCCGGCCGCGCGGCCCGTGCAACTGTCGGAGCGGTCCACGTAAGTCAACTCCGATGGCCGGTAAGCGAGTTCAGCCGACGACGTCCCGTGGCCGGCCGCCCGCCAGGAAGTCCGCCACGTTCTGCACCGCGGCCAGCGCGATGCGGACCAGCGTCTCGCGGGTGACCGCGCCGAGATGCGGCGAGAGCACCACGTTCGGCGCCTGGAGCAGCCGCAAGGCCGGGGTGGGCGGTTCGGGGTCGAAGACGTCGATGCCCGCACCGGCCAGGGCTCCCTTCTCCAGCGCGTCCGCGAGGGCGTCCTGGTCGATCAGCGCGCCCCGCGCCGTGTTGACCACGAACGCCGTCGGCTTGAGCAGCGCGAGCCGCTCGGCGCTCAGCAGATTCCGGGTCTCGTCGGTGAGCGGCGCGTGCAGGGACACGTAGTCGGCGGTGCGCAGCAGCTCGTCGAGGGGGACGTGGCGGGCCCCGCCGAGCCGGGCCTCCGTCTCCTCGGGCAGCCGCCGGCGGCCGGCGTAGACGATGTGCATGTCGAACGCGACCGCACGGCGGGCGACCTCCTGGCCGATGTTGCCCAGGCCGACGATGCCGAGCGTCTTGCCGGACAGCTCGGTCAGGGAGCCCTGGAGGCGGGGCAGGGCCCAGTCGGCCTCGACCAGCGCGGTGTGCGCGGGGACGAGCTGCTTGGCGAGCGCGAGCATCAGCGCGAAGGTCTGCTCGGCCACGTTCTGCGACTCGGCGCCGCTGGAGCCGATGTTGGCCACCCGCACCCCTCGGCCACGGGCCGCCGCCACGTCGACGTAGTCGAAGCCGTGGCTCGCGCACTGCACCAGCCTCAACTCCGGTGCAGCGGCCAGGTGTCGGGCGGTCACCGGGGCAAGAGCGGTGATGATCACGTGTGCCTCGCGCAGGGCGTCCGGGTTCTCGTCGGCCGCCTCCACGACGGTGACGTTCGCCTCGCCGGGGAAGAGCGCGGCGAGTCCGGCGCCGGCGGCACGCCCGCCGACGTGCGGGGCGATGACGGCGAGGACGTTCTTCGGGGCGGTGGTCATGCTGTCACTCCTCAATGAGGTCGGCGGGGACGCGACGCTCGTGCTGCTTGCTTGCTGGTCATGACTGAAAACGTCTGGAAACTGATTGGTTTCCTCACCGATGAAGGTGCGGCGAGCGGGTGACGGGCTGAGACCGTGGAGCCGCACCGGAAGGTGTTGGGGTGAGGTGTAGTCGGAGGACGGGGGAACGCCGTCGACGACGGAGAGTCGTGGCCGGGCACCGTCGTCCCGGCGGCCACTCGGCTTCGTAGCCACAGACCTGCCGCACGGCGAAGGGCCGGCTCCGCACGCGAGCAGCCGCCCGTTCGACATCGAGGGTTCAGGTCCGCGCGGGCGTCGTCTGCAGGAACAGCTCGAGCAGGGCCAGCAGCGTCTCGGGCGCGTCCTCGGTCGGGAAGTGGCCGGCGCCCGGGATCTCGACCACGGGTGCGTCGGGGTAGACCAGCCGGAACGACGGGATCACGTACTGGGGCAGCAGTGCGGTGTCCCGTATCCCGACCGCCAGCATCGCCGGCACGGCGCGCAGCGCGGCGACGGCTTCCATGGGCGGCGGGCCGGGCGGGGGGCCCTGCGGGCCCTCCAGGACCTGCCGGGGGAAGGCGATGACACCGCGGCACTCCGCCGGGGTCGAAAAGGGGCTGGAGTACGCGCGGATCCAGGTCGGCGTGGCGATCTCGGGCCGGGCGACATGCTGCAGGTCGATCATCAGCTGGGCGATGGTGTGACCCGCGTTTCCGAGGATCTGCTCGAACGAACCGTCTGAGAGCGCCGAGTGGGCCCACTGGAACCACCGGCTCTCGGCGCCGTTGGCCATCATGAGAGGGGCGATGTCGTCTGCGAGGGGCAGCACGGTGTTCGTGGCGAAGATCCGGGAGATCCGGTCGGGGTGACGCAGTGCGAACCCGGTGCCGATGGGGCCGCCCCAGTCACGGACCACCAGGGTGATGTTGGTGAGGTCGAGGGTGTCGACGAGCAGTGATTCGAGATTGAGGATGTGCTCGTCCGCGTCGTATGTGCGGTCCTGCGGTGTCTCGCTCTTGCCGAAGCCCATGTGGTCGGGGACGATCACGCGGTGGTGGCGTGACAGCGGCCCGATCAGGTGGCGCCACTCGTAGCCCCACGTGGGCTCGCCATGCAGCATGACGATCGTCTGATCGGGCTCTTCGGGGCCCTCGTCGATGTAGTGCTGGCGGAAGCCGGCCGCCTCGTTGAAGCGGGCGGGATACGGCCACGTGCCGTCGAACGTCTCGTCTGCAGCAATCACGGGATCTCGCGCCTTCCTTGCGGTTTGTCCGTACTGACCACGGCCACGCGGTCATCCAGAGCATGTGGGTTTGAAGCAGCCTTCATCGGCTGGCTCTTTCTTGCGCCGAGCTGCGTGCGACGCCCTGAACGTCATGAGTTCAACGTCCAAGCCGCCTCCGCGGCGTCGCGGTCCTGCAAGCCCGGACAAAGCCTGTCCGGTGACCTCAGGACCGTTGTGGACTGAACGGTAAGAAACCTAGAGGGTTCTGTACTGGGTTGTCAAGAAGGGTGGGTCGGCTTTACCTTCGATGAATGGCCAGACCACGAAGCTTTGACCCCGACCACGTCCTGCATGCCGCCGAGCGGCAGTTCCGCACCTCGGGCTACAACGGCACGAGCGTCGACGACATCAGCGCCGCCACCGGCCTGGGCCGCGGCAGCCTCTACGCCGCGTTCGACGACAAACACGGCGTGCTGCTGCAGGCCATGACCGGCTACGTCGCCCGGCTCGGGCAGGGCCCGCCGAAGATGCTCGCCGGACCGGACGAGGGCGCACTGGAACGACTGCACGCCTACCTGCTCCGCGCCGTCCACGGGGTGCCACTCGCCCCCGACGTACCCCCCGCCTCTGACCGGGCGGGGGCGGCCTGCTTCGCCGCCAAGATGGCCCTGGAGATCGGCGCCTCCGACCCCGAGGTGCAACGCCTGGCCAACGACTGCTTCTCCGTGGTCCGGACGGCGGTGGCCGAGTGTTTGCGAGCGGCACAGCGCAATGGCGACATCGACCCCGACGCCGACCCCGACGACCTCGCCTACCTCCTGCTGACCGTCATCCGCGGGAGCGACGTCGTCGGCGCATACGGCCACAGCCCCGACCGCCTGACCTCGATCGCGGAAACTGCGTTCGCACTCCTGCCCCGCCCACGCCAAAGCTGAGAAGCGCACGGCCGACCTCGTCGCACAGGCATCTGGCGCGGCCGGCCCACCTCGACGCCGCGCAGGCACGGCCCGCTTACGCGCCGCCGGGCGGTCATCCGGGCGGCTGGCGGAGAACTACGCCCGCATCCAGTCGAGTTACTCCACCGCATACGCGGTGCCGCCGGGCTTGAACTACACGCTCAGCCGCCGAACGCACGCCGCAGCGGATGATGGTCCGTCGGCCGCCGCTGCGCTATAGCACCAGCCGGACGGCTCGGGCCCTCGCCACGGGATCCACCTTTTTCGGTATGACGTGCATCATTCCAACTCGGAAAGATGCGGCATCAGGCCGACCGCACTTGACAACTCAGTACAGAACCGCATAGGTTTCTGACTGTTCAGTACATAATCGTCCTGAGCTTCGGACAGGCCGCGTGCATACCTGGCGCCTCACCGTCCCGTCGCTCTACCTCCACGGGCCCGGCGCGAGGCACTTCCCGCACCTGGAGCAGCCCCAGACGGTCGCCGACCACTTCCTGGGCTTCCTGAACAACTGACCCTCTGCAACCACTCAGAACTCGAAGGGTTGACCGAACCATGACTGACAAGGAAGAGCATGAGGCCATGGCTGTGACCACTCCTGCGTACGCGAGTGACGCACTGGCCGAGGGGACCGTCGACGCGGTGGTGATCGGCGGGGGCGCTGCGGGGCTGAACGGTGCACTGATCCTTGCCCGCTCCCGCCGCTCGGTCGTCGTGATCGACGGCGGCTCCCCGCGCAACGCGCCCGCGGAGGCCGTGCACGGCCTTCTCGCCCTGGACGGCACCCCGCCGTCCGAGATCCTTCGACGGGGCCGGGAGCAGGTGCGCCAGTACGGCGGACGCATCGTGTCCGGCGAGGTGGTCTCGGCCGAGTCCGCCGCCCCGTCGGCGGACGGGGACCTGCGGTTCACCGTCACCCTGGCCGACGGCCGCAGCATCACCGCCCGCCGCATCCTGGTGGCCACCGGCGTCAGGGATGTGCTCCCGGAGGTGCCCGGGCTCGCCGAGCACTGGGGGCACAGTGTGGTGCACTGCCCGTACTGCCACGGCTGGGAGGTGCGCGACGAGCCCATCGGCATCCTCGCCACCGGCCCGGGCTCCATCGGCCACGCGTATCTGTTCCGTCAGCTGACCGAGGATCTGACCTACTTCACCCACGGCACAGACCTGGACGAGGACAACCGCGCCCGCTTCGCCGCCCGCGGCATCCGCGTAATCGACACCCCGGTCACCGAGATCGTCGACGACGAGGACGGTGCCCTCGCCGGGGTGCGCCTGGCCGACGGCCAGGTCGTGGCCCGCCGCGTCCTCGCGGTCGGCCCGCGGATGCAGGGCCGCACCCAGGGCCTGGAAGGTCTGGGCCTGCCGGTCCAGGACCTGCCGGTGGGCCGCGGTTTCGCCTCCGGCACGGCCGGGATCACCGAGGTGCCGGGTGTGTGGGTGGCCGGCAACGTCACCGATCCGGTTGCCCAGGTCGGGGCCTCCGCAGCGGCCGGCGCCCTGGCCGGCGCCGACATCAACAGGATGCTGGCCATCGCCGACACCGACGCGGCCCTCCAGAAGACCGCCGAAGCAAGCCCCACAGCGGCCACGCGATGATCTCGAAGCCCTGAGATCTCAGCCCGTCACCCGCTCGCCTCACCTTCATCAGTGAGGAAACCGATCTGTTTTCCCGTCTGGAAGCTGATCAGGTTCCAGACGGTTTCAGCCATACCCAGCAAGCAGGAGCGTCCCGCGGAGGTGAACGCCACACTCCTCGACGTCCTCGCCCGCCTCGACGACTCCACATGCTCGGCTTCCTGAACGGCCGACCCACCCCCACCAGATGGAGGACACGACAATGTCGGAGCGCAATCCCATGGACAAGAACACGACATCGCGACAGCGGGCCCTGGTGGTCGGCCTCGGGATCAGTGGGACCGCCTCCGCGCTGCGCCTGCATCGCGCGGGCTGGGACGTGGTGGTGCTGGAGAAGGCCCCCGAGCGGCGCCGCGGCGGATACTTCATCGCCCTGTTCGGGACCGGGCTCGCCGCCGCCGAACGGTTGGGCTTCGCCGATGCGGTGTCGAATCGCGTCGCTCCGGAAAGCGTGAGCTACGACGTCGACCGCACGGGTCGGCGCCGCCGCGGTGTGAGCTACGCCGATGTGTTCCCCGGGTCTCGACTGTCGGTGCGGGGTGACATCGAAGACGCGGCCTTCACCGCCCTGCCCGACGAGGTCGAGATCCGGTACTTGACCGTGCCGATCGCGCTGGACCAGTGCCTCGACGGGGTGGACGTCGAGATCCGCGACCTGACGACGGAGACGTCGACCGTCGAACGGTTCGACCTGGTGGTCGGGGCAGACGGACTGCGCTCGACGGTGCGCGGGCTTGCGTTCGAGTCCGAGCAGAGCCCGATCCGTCGGCTGAACTACATGATCGCCGTGTACAGCCTGCCCGAGCCGGTACCCGGCTACCGCCTACAGGACGGGCTGACCCTGGCCGAGGCGGGCCGATCGGCGTGGGTGTTCCCGTTCGCCGACCGTCCGCCGTCGGTGCTGTTCTCCTACCGCACCGACGACGTGGACGCCGAGTTCACCCGGCCGGCCATCGACTCGCTGCGCGCCGCCTACGGCCCCGAGCCCACCGGCTCCACGCTCGGTTGGCTGCTCGACCAGTTCGAGAAGGCCCCGGACCACCTGTTCGACTCCGCCGAGCAGGTACACCTCGACCACTGGCACCGCGGCCGAGTCGTGCTCGTCGGCGACGCCGCGTGGTGCCTGACCCTTTACTCCGGCATGGGGGCATCCACCGGACTGGCCGGGGCGGACCTGCTCGGCACCATGCTGGAACGCCACCCGCACGACGTGCCACGAGCGCTGCAGGACTGGGAGGACCACCTGCGCCCGTTCATCGACCACCACCTCGGCAGCGGTGTGAGCATGCGCAGTTTCCTCACCCCAGGCAACCGCGCCGAGTTGCTGCTTCGGTCCTTGCTGATCCGCCTCGGCCAGCTGCCGATCGCCGGCCGGCTGCTTGCCAAGACGAGGACCAAGAGTGCGCGTATGAAAAGTCTGGATATCGCCGCCGCTGCAGCGTGAGTGGAGTTCCTCGAATACGAGCGGGAGAACGAGGTCGTCTGGGCCCGCAACTTCGTTGAACGAATGCTCGGACGCAGGTCGCGGGGATGGCCGGGAGGTTCATGTACCGGAGCACAGGCTGTTATCCGGTACATCGGGGTTCACCCGAGCTGCTCGCTCCACGCGTCGTAGCAGCCGCGGTCGACGAGCCTGGTCCAGTCTGCGTCGAGGGTGGCGACCACCGTGGTCTGGCTGTGGGTGCCGCACCGGCTGCACGCGATCCCGGTCTTGCGGTCGAGGCGGTGCAGCTGCAGCGGACCCTGGGCGGGTTCAGAGCGCATGACGCGGTTGGCGAGGCGGGCCATCGGCGCCGCGGCTTGGTCGTGGAATCGCCGCCACCACGGCGGGCCGCGGACGACGAAGGAGCCGGGTCCGATGCTGGTGCGTGCGTTGTTGAGGAACGAACGCAGTCGGCCGGTGTAGGGCTCTCGCTATGGTGGTTGGGCACGGCCGCGATGGCCGCGGCGAGAGTTGAGCCTGGGGAAGCGAAAGTCGGCCCCCGCTCTGGTCGCGCAGAGACAAAGATCGTGGCTATGAGTGAGCCTTACCCGGACGAGTTGGTCGATGTGGTGGACCTGTACGTCGATGTCCAGCAGGTTCTGCTCAACCGGCCAGCCTCCGGCGCTGACCCGGGCCGTGTCGTGGTCGCCATGCAGGCTCACGAATTCCTGCAAACGCGGTCCGAGTTGGCGGAGCGGCGGCCGAAGCGCCACCGTCTGATGCGGCGAGGGTTCGGCCGATTGACCGTGCAGTTCAAGCCCGGCGACACCGCGCATGCGGGGGAGCAACTCAACCGGATGCGGGGGCAGTTCTTCACCACCCGCCCGGATGACCGCGCGGCGGTGCGTGAACCTGCGGGCCGTGCCTCCGGGGCGGCGAGGTGGGCCGGCCGCGTCAGATGCCTGTGCGACGAGGCCGGCGGTGCGCTTCTCAGCTTTGGCGCTGACGGGGCAGGAGTGCGAACGCGCTCTCCGCGATCGAGGTCAGGCGGGCGGGACTGTGGCCGGCCGCGCCTATGACATCGCTCCCGCGGATGATGGTCAGCAGAAGGTAGGCGAGGTCGTCGGGATCCGCGTCGGGGTCGATGTCGCCATTGCGCTGCGCCGCTCGCACACACTCGGCCACCGCCTCCGCGACCACGGTGAAGCAGTCGTTGGCCAGGCGTTGCACCTCCGCGTCGGAGGCGCCGAT
>NZ_JBIWPO010000085.1:0-18826 GCF_044768275.1 Streptomyces sp. NPDC101152
GGCCGAACGCAAGCATCATACGAAGCCTGCCCGACCCCAACTCCACCAACCAGAAAGACACTTAGTCGCGACAGTCTACTAGTGCCGCGACAGGCGACGTTTGCCCGATAAGGAGCGGCGTCCGGGGCGTCCTCTCAGCGTGCCGGGCGGAATGCCCCGTTGATGGACCGGACGTACTTGGGGTTTCGGCCGGTGCGGCGAGAGGGCGTGCCGGGCGTCGCGACGGGGTGAACGCTGCCTGCCGCGGCCCTAGGGCTCGGCGGACGGTTCCCGCGGGCGAGTGGCGGGCGATCGCCAGGGGTTCTTCGAAGGTGCGGCGAGGTGCCCGCGGCGTTCGATGCGCGGCCCGTGTGCGCAGGCGCCGCCGGTGCTGCGCGGGGCTTACCACCCCCTGGGCGTCGAGGCGCCCTCATGCGCGGGGGAGGCGGGAGCGGTCGGACCCCCTGGGGCCGGCCGCGACCGGGGGACGACTCACACGTAGCGTTCCAGGATGGAGCTTTCCGCCAGGCGGGACAGGCCCTCGCGGACGCTGCGGGCTCTGGCCTCGCCGACGCCGTCCACCGTCTGGAGGTCGTCCACGCTCGCGGCGAGCAGCTTCTGGAGGCCGCCGAAGTGTTCCACCAGGCGGTCGATGATCGCCCCGGGGAGCCGCGGGACCTTCGCCAGGAGGCGGAAGCCGCGGGGGGAGACCGCCGAGTCCAGGGCCTCCGGGGAGCCGGTGTAGCCCAAGGCGCGGGCCACCGTGGCGAGTTCGAGGAGCTCGGCGTGGGTGAGGGCGTCGAGTTCGGACAGGGCCTCGTCGACCGTGCGGGAGCGCTTCGCGGTGGGCTCGGGGACGTAGTCGCGGACCACGAGTTCGCGTTCCGGTTCCACGCCAGCGATCAACTCGTCCAGCTGGAGCGCGAGGAGACGTCCGTCGGTACCCAGTTCGACCACGTACTCGGCGATCTCGGTGGCGATACGGCGGACCATCTCCAGGCGCTGGGCGACGGCGGAGACGTCGCGGACCGTCACCAGGTCCTCGATCTCCAGCGCGGACAGCGTGCCGGCCACCTCGTCCAGGCGCAGCTTGTAGCGCTCCAGCGTCGCCAGGGCCTGGTTGGCGCGGGAGAGGATCGCCGCCGAGTCCTCCAGGACGCGGCGCTGACCGTCGACGTACAGCGCGATCAGCCGCATCGACTGGGAGACGGAGACCACCGGGAAGCCGACCTGCTTGGAGACCCGGTCCGCCGTGCGGTGCCGGGTACCGGTCTCCTCCGTCGGGATCGTCGCGTCCGGAACGAACTGCACGCCCGCCCGCAGGATCTTCGACAGGTCCGAGGAGATCACGATGCCGCCGTCGAGCTTGCACAGCTCCCGCAGGCGCGTGGCCGTGAACTCCACGTCCAGCACGAAACCGCCCGTGGACATGGCCTCGACGGTCTTGTCGAAGCCCAGCACGATGAGTCCGCCGGTGTTGCCGCGGAGCACGCGCTCGAGGCCGTCGCGCATCGCGGTGCCGGGAGCCACCGCGCTCAGTGAGGCGCGCATCAGGCCATCGGCACCGGAGCTCCCGCCGGACTTTCCGGGAGCTGCCGCCCGGTCGTTGGCTGCCACTGCACTCCTCCGGTCGCAGGTTCTGGGGCGCCCCCGTGCCGCACATTCTGTTCGTACGGACGGGCGAGACCAGGGCAAAGTCTACCGGCGCTCCTCCTCGTCCCGTGGGGCGTCTCGGCGACGCGAGCGCGGGAGGACCCTCAGGGCGTCCCCTATGTCCGCGACTTCCAGGACCTTCATGCCGGTGGGGATCTTGCCCGGATCGCCCGGCACGAGCGCGTGCGTGAAGCCCAGACGGTGCGCCTCGGCGAGCCTGCGCTGGACGCCCGTGACCCGTCTGACCTCGCCCGCGAGGCCCACCTCGCCGATCGCGACGAGGTTCTTCGGCAGCGGGGTGTCACTGGCGGCGGAGGCCAGCGCGAGGGCGATGGCGAGGTCGGCGGCGGGCTCGGACAGCTTCACACCGCCGACCGTCGCGGAGTAGATGTCCCGCTTGCCGAGCGCGCTGATCCGCCCCCGCTGCTCGAGGACGGCCAGCATCATCGAGACGCGGGAGGTCTCCAGACCGGAGGTGGTACGGCGCGGGGAGGGGATCTGCGAGTCCACGGTGAGCGCCTGGACCTCGGCGACCAGCGGGCGGCGGCCCTCCAGGGTGACCGTCAGACAGGTACCCGGGACCGGTTCGTCACGTCGTGTCAGGAAAAGTCCGCTCGGGTCGGCGAGGCCCGTGATGCCTTCGTCGTGCAGTTCGAAGCAGCCGACCTCGTCCGTGGTGCCGTACCGGTTCTTGACGCCCCGCACCAGGCGCAGCCGGGCGTGCCGGTCGCCCTCGAAGTTCAGGACGACGTCCACGAGGTGTTCCAGGAGGCGGGGGCCGGCGATCGCGCCGTCCTTGGTGACATGGCCCACGAGGAGGGTGGACATGCCGCGCTCCTTGGAGGCGCGGATGAGCGCGCCGGCGACCTCGCGCACCTGCGCCATGCCGCCCGGGGCGCCGTCGATCTCCGGGGAGGCGACGGTCTGCACCGAGTCGAGGATCAGCAGCGACGGCTTCACGGCGTCCAAGTGGCCGAGCACGGCGGCCAGATCGGTCTCAGCGGCGAGATACAGGTCGTCGTGGATGGCCTTGATGCGGTCGGCGCGCAGCCGGACCTGGCTCGCCGACTCCTCGCCGGTGACATAGAGGGTGCGGTGCTCCTCGCTCGCCGACTTGGCCGCCACGTCCAGCAGGAGCGTCGACTTGCCGACGCCGGGCTCGCCCGCCAACAGCACGACCGCGCCGGGCACGAGGCCGCCGCCGAGCACCCGGTCCAGCTCGGGCACGCCGGTGGAGCGGGCGGTGGCCTGGCGGCCGTCGACCTGGCCGATGGGCAGCGCTGAGGTCGTGACGCGCCCCGGCGTCGTCGTACGGACCGCGGGCGCGCCGTACTCCTCGATCGTCCCCCAGGCCTGACACTCGGGGCAGCGACCGAGCCACTTGGCCGTCTGCCAGCCGCACTCGGTGCAGCGGTAGGACGGGCGGTCCTTGGTGGTCCTGGTACGGGCAGCCATGTCGAGAACCGTAACCGGCGCCACTGACAACCACGGTCGGAGGCGGACGGGCCGACTCCGGAACAAAACCCCTCGTCCCGACACGAACCGGCCACCCTCGCGCCCGGCCGGCCAGGGAACGAACGTTCCTGTCCCCTATTGAGGGATCGTTTCACCCGTACGGAGTAAATGTGCTGAAGGCGGCAGAAGGGCCTGGTCTTCGCGCCCTACCGTCCACGGGTGATGAGCAGCATTCCGGAGACCTCGACCCGCACCACCGGCGCACACCGAGCGCACCGGGAGGCGCGTGACCGTGCCGCGGCGCACACGCTGGCGCAGCGGCCGCCCGCGCGCTACGAGCCGTATCTGGACGGGCTGTTCACCTACTGCCTGTCCGTGCTGTGCGACCACGTCACGGCCACCGAGGCCCTCGGCGACGTCCTCGCGCTCGCCGAGAAGCGCGGCGGGCCCCAGACGGCAGGCGACCGCCGCGCGTGGCTGTACGCGCTGGCCCGCTGGGCGTGCCTGCGCAAGCTCGCCGCGGCCAAGCAGAAACGTCAGGGCACCCACGCGGCGGGCCGGCACACCGGCGACACGGAACCGCCCGTCGCCGACGAGGTGCAGGAGGAACGCCGGCGCGAACTCTCCCAGCTCGCCTGGCCGGAGGCGGCCGGCACCACCCCGGAGCAGCGCGAGGCGCTGGAGCTCGCGGTGCGCCACCACCTCGCCGCCCACGAGGTCGCCGCCGTCCTCGGCATGGACCTCGCGAACGCGCGGGAACTGCTGGCCTCCGCCGCCTGCGAGGTCGAGCGCACGCGCGCGGCCCTCGCCGTCGTCGAGACCGGCGGCTGTCCCGGCGTGGCCCGGCTCACCGGCGACCAGCAACTGGTGCTCAGCTCCGCCCTGCGCAAGGAACTCGTCCGGCACGTGGACGACTGCCCGCACTGCCGGCGCAGCGCCGAGCGCGCGATCCCCGGCCGCTGGCCCGGCGCGACGGTCACCCCGGCCGAGCTGCCCGTCCTGGAGGCGCCCCGCGCGGCCGTGCACGTGGCGCTGGCGCATCACCCACGCGCGCGTGGCGCCGCCGTGCCCCGCTTCGACCGGCGCGGCTTCCCCATGGACCCCAAGGACCGCGCCGCCCGCCGCGACCGCCTGCGCGCGCGTGCCGTCACCACGACCGTCGTCGCCACCGTGGTCGCCGCCCCCGTGCTCGCCCTGTGGGCCGCCTACCGGGGCGCACCGGACGAGGGCGGCGACGGCCACTCCGCCACCGCGAGCGAGGCGCACGGCGCCGACAGCCTGAACGGCGACACGGCCGGCGGCTACGAGAACGCCGGCAATGCCAGCACCCGGCCCGACAACGGCTTCCGCAGGGGCGCCAGGACCGACGTCTCCGTGGAGGTCGTCAGCGTCGCCGGCGCCGGCGGCAAGAGCGCGGGCCACCTCGCGGTTTCGGCGGCCATCAACGGCGACACCACGACCGTCACCCTGCGGGCGACCGGATCCGCACCGGTGCGCTGGTCCGCGACCACCGGCGCCTCCTGGCTCTATCTGAGCCGTTCCACAGGAACCCTCGCGCCCGGCGAGACGCTGACCATCAAGGTGTACGTCGACCAGTTGCGCGAGCCGTCCGGCCACTGGATCGCGCGGGTGGCGTTCGCACCGGCCGGCGCCGTCGTCACCATCGGCGGCTACGGCCCCGCGCCCGCGGGCCCCGGCACTCCCAGCGACGCGCCCTCGTCCGCCCCCGACCCGACCCCGGCGCCCACGGCCCCCTCGTCACCCACCCCGAGCGGCCCACCCGCGTCCTCCGACCCGACCCCGACGCCCACCGGCTCCCCCTCGTCCGACCCGGGGGGCCCGACGCCGCCCGGCGGCGGCGCCACGCCGATCCCGACCGCGCCGTAGACCCCGGGGGACGGGGTCAGTGGACGGGGTCCGCCGGATGCGGCGCCAGCAGGGGCAGCTGCGAGGCCAGCCGCTGCTCGCACAGCTCCACGAGCCGGTCGTAGCCCGCCTTGCCCATCAGCTCGGTCAGCTCCGCCCGGTAGGACACGTACACCGGCTCGCCCGCGCCGTGCGCCGAGGTCGCCGACGTGCACCACCAGTGCAGGTCGTGGCCGCCCGGACCCCAGCCCCGGCGGTCGTACTCACCGATCGACACCTGCAGCACCCGGGTGTCGTCGGGCCGGTCGATCCAGTCGTAGGTCCGCCGGACCGGCAGCTGCCAGCACACGTCCGGCTTGGTCTCCAGCGGCTCGCGGCCCTCCCGCAGGGCCAGGATGTGCAGCGAGCAGCCCGCGCCGCCCGCGAACCCGGGCCGGTTCTGGAAGATGCAGGAGCCCTGGAAGGGCCGGGTCTGCCGGTCGCCGTCCTCGTCCTCGGACACCCAGCCGCCGCGCAGCCCCTCGTCGTGGTGCTGCCAGATGTCCGGGGTGAGCCGGGCCACGTGCTCGGCGACGCGCTTCTCGTCGTCCTCGTCCGAGAAGTGGGCCCCCAGCGTGCAGCACCCGTCGTCCGCGCGGCCCGCCTGGATGCCCTGGCAGCCACTGCCGAAGACGCAGTTCCAGCGAGAGGTCAGCCATGTCAGATCGCAGCGGAAGACCTGCTCGTCGTCCGCCGGATCCGGGAACTCCACCCACGCGCGCGCGAAGTCGAGGCCCTTCTCGTCGGCTGCCCGGGCCTTCTTCGACAGCTTCGCCGACTTCGGCGCCCTCACCTGCGGATCTTCCTGCGCAGCGGCCGCGGCGGACTTGTCGTTCTTCGCCCTTTTCGTCTTTGGCACAGGACCAGCGTACGGCCACCGCAGCCCCGGGGAATACGGAGGACCGCCCAGGTGGCAGTAGCGTTCCGTACATGAGACTCGGTGTCCTCGACGTGGGATCGAACACGGTGCATCTGCTGGTGGTGGACGCGCACCCGGGCGCGCGCCCGCTGCCCGCGCACTCACACAAGGCGGAACTGCGCCTCGCCCAACTCCTCGACGGCGACGGAGCGGTCGGCCTCGAAGGCGTCCGCAAACTGATCGACGTCGTCCACGAGTGTCTGCAGGCCGCCGAGGACAAGGGCGTCGAGAACTTCCTCCCCTTCGCGACCTCCGCCGTGCGCGAGGCCAGCAACGCCGACGACGTCCTCGCGCGCGTGCAGGCGGAGACCGGCGTCGAGCTGCAGGTCCTGGACGGCGAGGAGGAGGCCCGGCTGACCTTCCTCGCGGCCCGCCGCTGGTTCGGCTGGTCCGCGGGCAAGCTCCTGGTCCTGGACATCGGCGGCGGCTCCCTGGAGATCGCGTACGGCATCGACGAGGAACCCGACGCCGCCGTCTCCCTCCCGCTCGGTGCCGGCCGCCTCACCGCCGGCTGGCTCCCCGGCGACCCACCGGACGCCGAGTCCATACGGAACCTGCGCCGCCACGTCCGCGCCCAGATCGCCCGCACGGTGGGCGAGTTCACCCGCTTCGGGCCGCCCGATCACGTGGTCGCCACGTCCAAGACCTTCAAGCAACTGGCCCGCATCGCCGGCGCCGCCCGCTCGACGGAGGGCCTCTACGTCCAGCGCGAACTGAAACGCGAATCCCTGGAGGCCTGGGTCCCGAGGCTGGCCGGAATGTCGGCAGCCCAACGAGCCGAACTCCCCGGCGTGAGCGAGGGCCGCTCGAGCCAGCTCCTGGCCGGCGCCTTGGTGGCAGAGGGTGCCATGGACCTCTTCGGCGTGGAGAGCCTTGAAATCTGCCCATGGGCCCTGCGCGAGGGCGTCATCCTGCGTCGCCTCGATCACATGGGGTCGGTGTAGCGCCCCCTCTTGGGGGCGCGGGGCTGTGACATGAGCGACTCCGTCGCGGGGCGCGAGCAACCACAAACCACCCGCACCCGCTCGTGGCGAACACCACAACGGCGAAGAGGCGCCCCACCCCCAACCCACCGCACCCCGTACCCTGTCGGCATGGCGGAGCCAGTCGTGTGCATCCCGGATGCGAAGGTCGCGCTGTCCACGGCCTCCGTGTACCCGGAGTCCACGGCGACGGCCTTCGAGGTCGCCGCGCGCCTCGGATACGACGGGGTCGAGGTCATGGTGTGGACCGACCCGGTCAGTCAGGACATCGAGGCGCTGCGCAGACTCAGCGACTACCACCGCATCCCGATCCTGGCCGTGCACGCCCCCTGCCTGCTCATCACGCAACGGGTCTGGTCGACCGACCCCTGGGTCAAGCTCCAGCGGGCCCGCGCCGCCGCCGAGAAGCTCGGGGCGAGCACCGTCGTCGTCCACCCGCCCTTCCGCTGGCAGCGCCAATACGCGCGTGACTTCGTGACCGGGATCTGGCGCATGGCGAACGAGACGGACGTGCGGTTCGCCGTCGAGAACATGTACCCCTGGCGCTACCGCGACCGCGAGATGCTCGCGTACGCCCCCGACTGGGACGTGACGAAGGAGGACTACCGCCACTTCACGATCGACCTCAGTCACAGCGCGACGGCCCGCTCCGACACGCTGCAGATGGTCGACCGCATGGGCGACCGCCTCGGCCACGTCCACCTGGCCGACGGCAAGGGATCGGCCAAGGACGAGCACCTGGTCCCCGGCCGCGGCTCCCAGCCCTGCGCCGAGCTGCTGGAGCGGCTCGCCCTGACCGGCTTCGACGGCCATGTCGTCATCGAGGTCAACACGCGGCGCGCGATGTCAGGCGCCGAACGCGAGGCCGATCTCGCGGAGGCGCTGGCCTTCACACGGCTGCACCTCGCGTCGCCGGTGAAGGTGCCCCGGTCGTGACCGACACCGCCTCCCGGCGCCGGGGCCGTCGTACCCGTACCGAGTCCGCGGACACCCGGGACCGGATCCTGACCGTGGCCCGCGAGGAGTTCTCCGAACGCGGGTACGAGAAGACATCCGTGCGGGGGATCGCGAAGGCGGCCGGCGTGGACTCGGCGCTGGTGCACCACTACTTCGGGACCAAGGAACAGATCTTCGCCGCCGCCATCGAGGTCGCCTTCGCGCCCGCGCTGAACGCGCCCGAGGCGGTGGCCGACGGCCCCCTGGACGGCGTCGGCGAGCGCATGACGCGGTTCGTCTTCGGTGTCTGGGAGAACCCGACGACGCGTACGCCCCTGCTGGCGATCCTGCGCTCCGCCGTCACCAACGAGACCGCGGCCACCGTGTTCCGCGGCCTGATCGCCTCCCAGCTCATGCGCCGCGTCGCCGCCCAGCTGGACGCGCCGGACGGCGAGCTGCGCGTCGAACTGGCGGCCGCGCAGCTGGTGGGGTGCGCGATGATGCGCTACGTGATCAAGCTGGAGCCGCTGGCCTCGGCGGACATGGAGCAACTGATCGCGCGGGTGTCGCCGGTGGTACAGGGGCATTTGACCGGACCGTGAAGCAGTCGGTCGGCGAGATGTACGTCCCGCATTCCGGACAGGGCGTCCCGACCCCTGGATGACCGGCGTAGGCTCGGTAGCAGCCCTACCTGTCTGAAGGAGCGAGCGACGATGCCCGAGCTGAGGTCCCGCACAGTCACCCACGGCCGCAACATGGCGGGCGCCCGCGCCCTTATGCGCGCCTCCGGTGTACCCGGTGCGGACATCGGACGGAAGCCGATCATCGCCGTCGCCAACTCCTTCACCGAGTTCGTGCCGGGCCACACCCACCTGCAGCCCGTCGGCCGCATCGTCAGCGAGGCGATCACCGAGGCGGGCGGCATCCCGCGCGAGTTCAACACCATCGCCGTGGACGACGGCATCGCCATGGGCCACGGCGGCATGCTGTACTCCCTGCCCTCCCGCGACCTCATCGCGGACTCGGTCGAGTACATGGTCGAGGCGCACTGCGCCGACGCCCTGGTCTGCATCTCCAACTGCGACAAGATCACGCCGGGCATGCTGATGGCGGCCCTGCGCCTGAACATCCCGACGGTCTTCGTCTCCGGCGGCCCCATGGAGGCCGGTCGCGCGACCCTCGTCGACGGCACGGTGCGCACCCTCGACCTGGTCGACGCGATCTCCGACGCCGTGAACGACACGATCTCGGACGAGGACATCCTCCGTATCGAGGAGAACGCCTGTCCGACCTGCGGCAGCTGTTCCGGCATGTTCACCGCCAACTCGATGAACTGCCTGACCGAGGCCATCGGCCTCTCCCTGCCCGGCAACGGCTCGGTCCTGGCCACCCACACCGCGCGCAAGCAGCTCTACGTCACCGCCGCGCGGACGGTCATGGACATCACCCGTCGCTACTACGAGCAGGACGACGACACGGTCCTGCCCCGCTCCATCGCCACCTTCTCCGCCTTCGAGAACGCCATGGCGCTGGACATCGCGATGGGCGGCTCGACCAACACGATCCTGCACCTGCTGGCCGCGGCCGAGGAGGCGGGCGTCCCCTTCGGCCTGAACGAGATCGACGCGGTCTCGCGCCGCGTGCCCTGCCTCGCCAAGGTCGCCCCGAACGTCGCGAAGACCCGCACGTACTACATGGAGGACGTGCACCGCGCCGGCGGCATCCCGGCCCTGCTCGGCGAACTGCACCGCGCCGGCCTGCTCAACGAGGACGTCCACTCCGTCCACAGCCCGTCCCTCGCGGACTGGCTGAAGACCTGGGACGTGCGCGGCGGCTCCCCGTCCCCCGAGGCGGTGGAACTGTGGCACGCGGCCCCGGGCTGCGTCCGCTCCGCCGAGGCCTTCTCCCAGTCCGAGCGCTGGGAGGCCCTGGACGAGGACGCGGCGGAAGGCTGCATCCGCTCCGTCGAGCACGCCTACTCCAAGGACGGCGGCCTCGCGGTCCTCAAGGGCAACCTCGCCGTCGACGGCTGCGTGGTGAAGACGGCCGGCGTCGACGAGTCGATCTGGACCTTCGAGGGCCCGGCGGTCGTCTGCGAGTCGCAGGAAGAGGCCGTCGAGAAGATCCTCAACAAGCAGATCACCCACGGCGACGTGGTCGTCATCCGCTACGAGGGCCCCAAGGGCGGTCCCGGCATGCAGGAGATGCTCTACCCGACGTCCTTCCTCAAGGGCCGCGGCCTCGGCAAGACCTGCGCGCTGATCACCGACGGCCGCTTCTCCGGCGGCACGTCCGGTCTGTCGATCGGCCACGCCTCCCCGGAGGCCGCGTCCGGCGGCACGATCGCCCTCGTCGAGGACGGCGACCGCATCCGCATCGACATCCCGAACCGCACGATCGAGCTCCTCGTCGACGCCGAGGAACTCACCCGCCGCGAGCAGGCCCTGGGCGGCGTGTACGCCCCCAGGTCCCGCGAACGCAAGGTCTCCGCGGCCCTGCGCGCCTACGCCGCGATGGCGACCAGCGCGGACCGGGGCGCGGTGCGGGACGTGACGAAGCTGGGCTGACCCGCCCAGGCCCAGTCACTACCAGGCCGACGGATCCCGGGCGTCCACGGCGAAGACGGTGCCGTCCGGGGCGGCGGCGTAGACGTGGTCGTGAGCGAGGACGGGGGCGGGGAGGGCGGCGCTCACCACCTGCCCCGTGCTCGTGCCGAGCCGCGCCCGGGTCTGCCCAGTGAGCGTCCCCTTGCGGGCGTCGACCGCGAGCAGGCGTCCGTCGGCGGCGCTCACGTACACGTAACGGCTGTCGGCGACGGGTACGGAGCCTCGGCTCACCGAGGTTTCGATGGTCCACAGTTGTCCGCCGGAGCGCATGTCGACGGCTGCCAGTGAACCGCCGGCGGCCAGCAGGTACACGACCTTGCCGCGCACGACGGCGTGGGCACTCTGGCGGCGGACGGACATGGCCACCCTGCGTGTCGACCTGGATCCGGGCTCGTAGCGGACGACCGCCTGAGTGTCGCCGTAGACGGGGTCCGCCGCGAGGAAGAAGACCGAACCGCCGGAGGCGCCGACCGGTTCCAGGGAACCGGTGAGGTGAGCGTCCCACCGCACCTCACCGGTGGCGGGATCCACGGCGGTGACGTGCGTGCTCGTCCCCGTGGCGGAGACGCTGGACACGTACGCCAGCGGGTCACCGGGGAAAGAGGTGAAGGCCGACGCGGCGCCGTCCGGGATGGCGCGGGACCACTTCGTCTCGCCGGACGCGCTGTCCAGGCCGCTGACCGTGCCGTCCGCGTGGGTCAGAAGGATCATGCGGCCGACCGGTTGGGCCAGGGTGTACTCGGGGACGTTCCGCTCCCAGCGGACCTTGCCCGAGGCCGGATCCAGGGCCTCCAGGTGCCGGCCGTGGTCGGGAAGGGGCTGCACGAGGCCGCCCGACAGCACCGGCGGAGTGCTCCAGCGCGTCGTGTCCGCGGAATGGCGCCACAGCAGACCGCCGTCGGACGGGTCTTCGGCGAACACGACGCCGGGCCGGGCGCAGAGCAGCTTCCCCGCTCCGTACGAGCACCGCACCGCACCGCTTCCCGAAACGGGCTTCGTGGCCCACGCCCGGAACTTCGCGGGGGAGGCCGGGGGCGCGGCGCCGCTGGAGGTGGGCACCTCGTCCCCGAGCAGTTGGACCGAGGCGAGCGCACCGGACGCCACGAGGACGACAGCCCCGGCGGCGAGCAGCGCCTTCCGGCGCCGACCACGCCGTGCGGGCGGTCGCCCGGACCCCTCGGCGCGAGCTTCGGCCGGCGGTGGCGGGTCGTCGCCCACCCGCTGGGCCGGTATGAACGCCTGTGTGTCGTACGAGGCCGCGACCGACCGTAGTTCCCGCATCAACTCGTCCGGAGTGGGCCGGCTTTCCGGCTCCTTGGCGAGGCAGCGCGACACCAGCTGAGCGAGCTCCTCCGGTACGCCCGTCAGGTCCGGTTCGTCGTGCACGACCTGATAGGCGACCACATAGGGGCTGTCGGAGTCGAACGGGCCGCGCCCCGTCGCCGCGTGCACCAGCACGGAGCCGAGTGCGAAGACGTCGGCCGCGGGCCCGACCTCCCGCGGCCGCCGGAACTGCTCGGGCGCCATGAAGGGCGGGGTACCGATCAACTTCCCGGTCTCGGTGCGCAGTTCGCTGTCCTTCGGCCGGGAGATACCGAAGTCGATGACCTTCGGTCCGTCCTCGGCGAGCAGGACGTTGCTCGGTTTGAGGTCCCGGTGCACGACCCCCACCCGGTGGATGTCGCGCAGTGCCTCCGCGAGCCCGGCCATCAGCCGGCGCAACTGGGCCGGAGCCATCGGCCCGTTCCGCTTCACATGATCGGAAAGGGTCGGTCCCGGGATGAACAGCGTCGCCATCCAGGGCCGTTCGGCCTCCGGATCGGCGTCGACCACGGACGCGGTGAACGCACCGCTCACCCGCCGCGCCGCAGCGACCTCCTGCCGGAAACGCCCTCTGAACTCGGGGTCCTTGGCGTACTCGGCGTGTACGACCTTCACCGCGAGCTTCATCCCGGACGTGCTGCGGGCCAGATGCACGACGCCCATGCCGCCGGAGCCCAGGCAGGACTCCAGACGGTAGTGACCGGCGTACTCGGGAAGTTCCGCTTCCGCGCCCGCTCCGGTGTTGCGCCCAGGCGCCATGGGACCACCCCCGTGCTCTCTCGTCCGCGCGCGCGACGCACGGAGCCTAGTCGATGACTCGTACGGGACAGAGGCGGCGTGCTAGCTTCCGCGTGCGAGTTGCGCACAGGTGTTTCGTGGCGGATTTTCGGGGAATCAACGGGACCCCATGGCAGTCATGGGGCTCAACGGGGGAGGTTTTTCATGTCTGTCGACCAGGTCGGCGAGGCCGAGAGCAACAAGGGCGAGGCCCTCGCGACCACGGCCGCCGCGACCGCGGCCCTGCGCTACTACCCGGTCGCACCCGGCGTCCGCCTCAACGTCCGTCGCGGCCCGGGGACCCAGTACGGCATCGTCCGTGTCCTGCCCGAAGGCGCCCAGGTGCCGATCTTCTGCCAGACGCCGGGCACCACGGTGACCGGTCCGTACGGCACGTCGGACATCTGGGACAACATCGACGACGGCGAGTTCGTCTCGGACGCCTACGTGCTCACCGGCAGCGACGGCTACGTGGCCTCCCGCTGCGGCTGACCCGTCCGTCCCGGACGGAGCCCGCCCCGGCCCCGGAGCCATAATCGTCCCGTGAGCGACGACAACGGCACCCCGTCGGCCCCGGCGGGCTCCACCGGCCCCCACCCCGAACCGATCCGGTTCTTCGGCACCACCTGGGTGAACCACGACAACGGCTACCCCCTGCGCCGAGCCGGCGCAGCCGTTGGCTCCCTCGCGGCCGCCGCCGTCTCCTGCCTCGTCCTCCGCTTCGCCTACCAGGGCCTCCAGATCGCCGCCATCGGCGCCTTCGTCACCGTCCTGGTCGTCGTCATGTTCGCCGTCTGCAGCGCGCTGGCCTTCCGCCACACCTGGGACTCCTTCACCCGCCGGCCCGACCCCGACCGCCAGGCCGCCCTCCGCGGCCTGCTCGCCATCGGCTTCGTCGGCTCCCTCCTCGCCTACTTCATCCGCTCCCTCACCGAGGCCCCCGGCGAGAAACTGCACCGCGAGGAGTACGAGGCAGCCCTCCAACGCCACCAACAGCGCACGACCCGCCGCACAGGCAACCCCACCAAGAAGAAGCGCCGCCGCTCCTAGGGCCCTTCTGACGGATCTCCGCGACGTCGCGACGCCCGGCACGCACTCCCCCACTCTCGGCTGCGGGACCCCCATGCCGCACGGTGTGAAGGGCCAGGTGGCTCCGCCACATGACCCTTCACACCGCACGCCGATCGCACGCTCCCCCACTCTCGGCTGCGCTCGATTGGGAGGGGCCCCCACGACGCCGCTCCTTCCTCCGCGGAGATCCGTGAGAAGGGCCCTGGGACCGACCCCGCTCACACCGGCCGGCACCGAGGATCGACGGAGCCGTGCGCCCCCGAAAACTCCCTGTCCCGTGCACCCACCCCGGGCCACCATGGCCGTATGACCGCCTCCTCGCACGCGACCCGTGCCCATTCCTTCAACGCCGCCGCGGCCCAGTACGCCGCCAACCGCCCCTCGTACCCACCCGCCCTCCTCGACGCGATCGAGGAGCTGGCCGGGCGCCCGCTCGCCGGGGCCCGGGTCGCGGACATCGGGGCCGGTACGGGCATCGCCACCGCTCTGCTGCACGCGCGCGGCGCCGAGGTGATCGCCGTGGAACCCGGCGACGGCATGGCGACCCAGTTCCGCCACACCCTGCCCGACATTCCCCTCGTCCGGGGCGACGGCAACGCCCTCCCGCTCGCCGACGACTCCGTCGACCTCCTCACCTACGCCCAGGCCTGGCACTGGACCGACCCGACCCGTTCGGTGTCCGAGGCGCGACGGGTACTACGGCCCGGCGGGGCGCTCGCCCTCTGGTGGAACCGGGACCCCGCCGACGTCCCCTGGATCACCGAGCAGTCCGAGCGCGTCCGGCACCACTTCGGCGGCCGGCACGGCAACAAGCAGGGGGTCGCCGCCATCCGCACGGAGGACGCCTTCCCGGGCGTCGAGGACATCCCGCCGCACGCCCACCGGGTCGTGCGCTGGAGCCGCAGGATTCCCGTCGACGTCCACCTCGCCAACATCGGCAGCCACTCGGTCTTCCTCGTCCAGGACCAGGAGACGACCAGCGCCTTCCTCGCCGAGGAGCGCGAACACCTGCTGCGGATCTTCCCCGACGGCACGGTCGAGGAGGTGTACGACGTCCTGCTGATCGTCGCCACCTGCTGATGGCCCCCGTGGGCAGGACGACATGACCTGCCCACTTGACGGCGTTCTCCGGCGCGAGGATTATTCATCACATGATGAATAACATCGCCGATCCACCCCGCCCGGGAGTGCCGGACGCCGACACCCCAGCCGTCCGCGCCGGGGGCCTCACCGTCGTCCGAGGCCCCCGCACCGTCCTGCGCGGACTCGACTTCGCCGTCCCGCGCGGCCAGATCACCGGCCTGCTCGGCCCCTCCGGCTGCGGCAAGTCGACCCTGATGCGCTCGATCGTCGGCACCCAGGCCAAGGTCACCGGCACCCTCGAGGTCCTCGGCCGCCCCGCCGGCCACCCCACCCTGCGCACCCGCATCGGCTACGTCACCCAAGCCCCCTCCGTCTACGACGACCTGACGGTCCGGCAGAACCTCGACTACTTCACCGCGATCCTCGCGCCGGGCCGCACCTCGGCCGACCGGCGCCAGGACGTCGACCGCGTCCTCGCCGACGTGGATCTCACCAGCCACGCCGACGCACTCGCCGGCAACCTCTCCGGCGGCCAGCGCAACCGCGTCTCCCTGGCAGTGGCCCTGCTCGGCAGCCCCGAACTCCTGGTCCTGGACGAGCCGACCGTCGGCCTCGACCCCGTCCTGCGCCGCGACCTGTGGAACCTCTTCCACGACATCGCCGCCACGCGCGGCACCACCCTCCTCGTCTCCTCCCACGTCATGGACGAGGCCGAGCGCTGCCACCGCCTCCTGCTGCTGCGCGAGGGCGAGATCCTCGCCGACGACACCCCGGACGCCCTGCGCACCCGTACCGGCTCCGCCACCGTCGAGGCCGCCTTCCTCCACCTGGTCGACGAGGCCACAGCGGCCGCCCGCGAGAAGGAGACCACCCGATGAGCACCGCAACCGTTGCGAGCACGGCGCCCGTCCCGTCCCCGCCCCGCGCCCTCAACGTGTCCCGCACCACAGCCACCGCCGCCCGCGTGCTGCGGCAACTGCGCCACGACCCGCGCACCATCGCCCTGCTGATCCTGGTCCCCTGCGTGCTGCTGGTCCTGCTGCGCTACGTCTTCGACGGCAGCCCGCACACCTTCGACAACATCGGAGCCTCGCTGCTCGGTATCTTCCCGCTGATCACGATGTTCCTGGTCACCTCCATCGCCACCCTCCGCGAACGCACCTCCGGCACCCTCGAACGCCTCCTCGCCATGCCCCTCGGCAAGGGAGACCTCATCGCCGGCTACGCCCTCGCCTTCGGCACCCTCGCGATCATCCAGTCCGCCCTGGCCACGGGCCTCGCCCTCTGGATGCTCGGCCTCGACGTCACCGGCAGCCCCTGGCTCCTGCTCCTGGTCGCCCTCCTGGACGCCCTGCTCGGCACCGCCCTCGGCCTGTTCGTCTCCGCCTTCGCGGCCTCCGAGTTCCAGGCCGTCCAGTTCATGCCGGCCGTGATCTTCCCCCAGCTCCTCCTCTGCGGCCTGTTCACCCCCCGCTCCGAGATGCACCCCGTCCTGACGGCCATCTCCGACGCCCTGCCCATGTCCTACGCCGTCGACGGCATGAACGAGGTCCTCAAACACACCGACGTGACGGCCACCTTCGTCCGCGACGTTCTCGTCGTGGCGGGCAGCGCGCTGCTCGTCCTGGGCCTCGGGGCGGCGACCCTGCGCCGCCGCACCGCGTGACCACCCACCGGACAACCGCACCGCCCACCCACCACCGGTGCGAGGATGAACCCGGACGACGCAACCCCCGGAGGCACCCGCGCCATGACCCAGAAAGTCGCAGTCCTCGGCACCGGCAAGATCGGCGAAGCCCTGCTGAGCGGAATGATCCGCGGCGGCTGGGCGCCCGCCGACCTCCTGGTCACCGCCCGCCGCCAGGAACGGGCAGAGGAACTCCGCACCCGCTACGGAGTCACCCCGGTCACCAACCCGGAAGCCGCCAAGACCGCCGACACCCTGATCCTCACGGTCAAACCGCAGGACATGGGCACCCTCCTCGACGAACTCGCCCCGCACCTCCCCGCCGACCGCCTGGTCATCAGCGGCGCCGCGGGCGTCCCCACCTCCTTCTTCGAGGACCGGCTGGCCGCCGGCACCCCCGTCGTCCGCGTCATGACGAACACCCCGGCCCTCGTCGACGAGGCCATGTCCGTCATCTCCGCCGGCACCCACGCCACCGCCGACCACCTCGCCCACACCGAGGAGATCTTCGGCGCCGTCGGCAAGACGCTCCGCGTCCCCGAGTCCCAGCAGGACGCCTGCACCGCCCTCTCCGGCTCAGGCCCGGCCTACTTCTTCTACCTGGTCGAGGCCATGACCGACGCCGGCATCCTGCTCGGCCTGCCCCGCGACAAGGCCCACGACCTGATCGTCCAGTCCGCGATCGGCGCCGCCACCATGCTCCGCGACAGCGGCGAGCACCCGGTCAAGCTCCGCGAGAACGTCACCTCCCCCGCGGGCACCACCATCAGCGCCATCCGCGAACTCGAGAACCACGGCGTACGGGCCGCCCTCATCGCCGCCCTGGAGGCCGCCCGCGACCGCAGCCGCGAGCTGGCCTCCGGCAAGAAGGACTGACCCGCGCGCCTACCGAGCGGTGTTCAGAGCCACGCCGGCACCCGTATCGGCAACCGCCGGCAGCAGGCCGATCGCGCGATAAGCGGCATCCACGGTCGGCCGGGCCATGGCCCGAGCCCTCTCCGCACCATCCCGCAGCACCCCCTCCACATAGCCAGGATCGGCGCACAGAGCCCTGTGCCTTTCCTGTAGGGGCCTGAGGAGCTCGACCACGGCGTCCGCGGTGTCCTTCTTCAAGGACCCGTACGTCTCATATACACCGCTCAAGGCCTCCGGGTCCCCACCCGTGCAGGCGGCCAGGATCTCCAGCAGATTCGCCAGCCCTGGCCGCTCGTCCCTGTCGTAGACGACCTCCCGCCCACTGTCGGTCACGGCCCGCATCACCTTCTTGCGGACCACCTCCGGCTCGTCGAGCAGATAGACGACCCCCGAACCCGACTCGTCCGACTTCCCCATCTTCGTCGTCGGGTCCTGCAGGTTCATCACCCGCGCCGCGACCTCCGGAACCGTCGCCTTCGGCACCACGAACGTGTGTCCGTACCGCTGGTTGAACCGCACCGCCAGGTCCCGCGTCAGCTCGACGTGCTGCACCTGGTCCTCACCGACCGGCACCTCGTCCGTCCCGTACGCCAGGATGTCCGCCGCCATCAGCACCGGATACGTCAGCAGCGACAGCCGTACGCTCCCGCCGCGCTCCCGCACCTTCGCGGTCTTCTCCTTGTACTGGATCATCCGCCGCATCTCGCCGTCGGTCGCCACGCACTCCAGCAGATACGACAGCCGCGTGTGCTCGTCGACATGGCTCTGCAGGTACACGGTGCACACCTCGGGATCGAGCCCGGACGCCAGCAGCAGGCTCGTGGCCTGCAGACTGAGCCTGCGCACCCGTGCGGGATCGTGTTCCACGGTCAGGGCGTGCAGGTCCACCACGCAGAACAGCGAGTCCGCGCGATGCTGGTCCACCGCCGCCCACCGCCGCATCGCTCCCAGGTAGTTCCCCAGCGTCAGATGTCCGGTCGGCTGAACCCCGCTGAAAACCCGCGTCATCGCCACTCGCCTCCTGGTCGAGGCCGCCGTCCGTGCGGCCGGTCCTCAGGAGCTCTGGAGGGAGAAACGAGAACGGCCGCCGAAGCGGCGGCCGTTGGGTACATACGTGAGTACGGCCGCCGTCAGGCGGCCCGCCACAGTTGGCTGCACGTACGCGTTGTCATGGCAGCCAGAGTACGCCCCTGGGGGCCCCTCTGGCAGCGAGTTGACACGCCCCGGACTGATCCGTAGGGTTCTTCGAGTTGTCCGACGTGAGAGCCGACTCCGGTCGGTCCCCGGACAGCCATTCCGTAGGTACCAACCACTACTCGACTGCTGTCGAACGCCGCCGTCGCTTTATTGGCATGCGTATTTGCGAAATGAGGAATCCGCGTTCGAAAGGACGCAGGCCCCGATTAGCGCGGAGGCCGGGAATCCGCTAAAGTCTCACTCGTCGGAACGGCCCAACGGCCGGGAAGACAACTCCCGCTGACTGGGAATCAGACGCCGAAAGGATCTGATAGAGTCGGAAACGCAAGACCGAAGG
>NZ_JBIWPO010000086.1:0-18643 GCF_044768275.1 Streptomyces sp. NPDC101152
CGGACTCCTCGGTGTTGGCCACGCCGAGGCATTCAGGGCCGGCCAGCCGCATGTCGTAGCGGCGGCAGGCGCCCATCAGCGCGCCCGCCTGGTGGGCGTCGAGTCCGCCGGAGACGACGAGCAGGGCGCGTACACCCGCCTTCCCGCACTCCTCGGCCACCTGGGGGACGGCCGGCCCGGGAACGGCGACGACGGCCAGGTCGGGGGCCTCGGGCAGCGCCGTCACGGAGGGATACGCGTGCACTCCGGAGATCGAGGAGACCTCCGGATGTACGGCGAAGACCCGGCCCCGGAACGACCCTCGGCAGATGTTGCGCAGGATCGCACGGCCCAGGGACCCGGGCTCGCGCCCGGCGCCGATCACCGCGACGGAGTGGGGCCGCAGCAGCGGGCGCAGGCTGACGACGCCGGCGGTCCGGGCCCGGGTGTCGACGGCGCTCAAATAGCCCTCGTCCTCGGTGAGGTGCACGGTCCAGGACACCTCGGGACCGTCGCAGCGAGGCAGAGCGCGCAGCCCGAGGTCGCGGAAGACCGCCCTCAGCTCATGGTTGTCGGCGAGGACGTCCGCCGTGAAGGCGGTGACGCCCGCCGTGCGGGCCGCGTCGGCGAGGTGTTCCACCAGCAGAGTGGCCACACCGCGGTCGTGCCAGCCCTCGGCGACGGCCAGGGAGATCTCGGCCGTGGTGCCCGGCGGTACGGTCTCGTACTCGGCCAGGCCCACGATCCTGTCGGCCCGCTCGGCGACCAGGGCGCAGTAGCCCGGCCTGGCGGGTCCCGCACCGGCCACCCGCTCGGCGGCCTGGGCGGCGGAGGCCCGGCCCACGGTGAAGAACCTCAGCCGCAGGTTCTCCGGCGACATCTCCTCGTACAGCCGCCGCACCGCGTCACGGTCACGGTAGTCGGCCCGCCTGATCCGGACGGTCGTGCCGTCGGTGAGCAGCGCGTGCACGGGTGTTTGCCGGACGTCGGTCATGGCACACCTTCCCTCCAGGTATCGCCCTCAGCGTCCGGTCGGGGCCAGCGCCGTTCCAGGGGCTGACCGGGCCGGACGCCGGGCCGAGTGGCCCTCGCGGGCGCGTGTGGCGAGCGCGCCCTCCGACGTCCCTGCGCATGGGCCGAACGGCCCCGGCCGGGGCCGGTGCTCCCCTCGTGCATCCCGGCCGGCGGTGCGACCGTGGACGTGGAGCCCCGTGCCGCACATCGGTGCGGCCAGGAAGACGGTGAGGACAATGATGGAGCTGCCTCTTGTCGTAGGCGTCGACGGATCTGCTGCGAGCCTGACGGCGGTCGACTGGGCGGTGGACGAGGCCGCCCGGCACGGACTGCCGCTGCGGCTGGTGTACGCCTCCCTGTGGGAGCGTTACGAGGGCGCGGTGCCGTCCACCGGTCTTGAGCGCCCCTCGGAGCAGGTGATGGCGGAGAACACGGTGGGAGTGGCGACGGAGCGTGCCCAGCGCCGCAACCCCGAGGTGAAGGTCTCGGCCGAGGTCGTCCCCGAAGAGGCGGTGGACGCGCTGCTGCGCGAGGGCAACAACGCCTTCGCGCTGGTGACCGGATCGCGCGGGCGCGGTGAGATCCAGGGACTGCTCCTCGGCTCCGTCGGCCTGGCGGTGGCGTCCCGGGCGTACTGCCCCGTGATCGTGGTCCGCGGCGACAAGGCCGGGCTCGCGGGCACGCACGAGCGGATCGTGCTCGGGGCGGGGGACCCCGCGACCGGCGCCGAGGCCGTGCGGTTCGCCCTCCGGGAGGCCGAGGCGCGCGGCGGCGTACTCGACGTGGTGCGTGCCTGGCGCTGCCCCGCGCGCGAGGGCGCCGACCATCCCCGGATGGCCGGGGACGCGGCGCATCAGCACGAGCAGGAGGCGTCCGCGCTGATCGACGCGCTGCTGCAGGACACGACGGCCGACCACCCGGCGGTCCGGGTGCGCCGCAACACGGTCGAAGGCCCGGCCCGCGCGGTGCTGCTGAACCGTTCCGCTGCAGCCGACCTGATGATCATCGGAGCGCGCCGCAGGGCGGGCCACTTCGGTCTCCAGCTCGGCCGGGTCGGCCACACCCTGCTGCACCACGCCGACTGCCCCGTGGCCATCGTGCCGCAACGGGTGTGAGCGTGAGGGTGCGGGGAGGCCGGCGGTGTCGGACTGGATCTGGGAGTACGACGGCTACGACCCCGTGGACGAGAGGCTACGGGAGTCACTGTGCACTCTGGGCAACGGCTGCTTCGCCACCAGGGGTGCACTGCCGGAGTGCGCCGCGGACGGGGTGCACTACCCGGGTACCTATGTCGCGGGCTGCTACAACCGGCTCACCTCCGAGGTGGCCGGACGGCGGGTGGAGAACGAGGACATGGTCAACCTGCCGAACTGGCTGCCGTTGCGGTTCCGGCTGCCCGGCGGACGGTGGCAGACGCCCGACACCACGCCCGTGCTCGAACACCGGATGCGTCTGCACCTGGACTCGGGGCTGTTGGAGCGCTCGACCCGGTACGATCTCGGTCGACGTGAGTCGTTGACGGTGCGTCAGCAGCGCCTGGTGCACATGGCCGATGCCCATCTGGCGTGCCTGCGCACCGAGTTCACCGCCGAGGGTTTCTCCGGTGACCTCGACGTCGAGGCAGCCCTCGACGGCGGAGTCACCAACGCGGGTGTGGCGCGCTATCGCGACCTGGACGGCCGCCATCTCACCCATGTGCACACCGGTAACGCCGTCCCGGACACGGCCTGGCTGCGCTGCCGCACCCGGACCTCGGACATCCGGATCGGCATGGCGGCCCGGCTCACCGCCGACGCGCCCGTCACCACCCGGCACGAGGAATCCCGCGCCGTCCAGCAGCTGCGACTGCGACTGAGGGCCGGCCGCACGACCACGGTGGACAAGACCGTCGCTCTGCACACCTCACGGGACCCCGCCATCAGCGACCCGCTGTGCGCCGCGATCGAGCGGGTGGGCCGGGCACCCGGCTACGACGACCTGCTGGAGTCGCACCTCACGGCCTGGGACCAGCTCTGGTGCCGGGCCGAACTGGACGTCCCCGGGGAGTCGGGTCGCATCCTGCGCCTGCACCTCTTCCACGTCCTGCAGACCCTGTCTCCGCACACCGCCGACCTGGACGTCGGAGTGCCGGCCCGCGGCCTGCACGGTGAGGCCTACCGGGGGCATGTCTTCTGGGACGAGCTGTTCGTGCTGCCCTACCTCGATCTGCACTTCCCCGAGGTCTCCCGCGCGCTGCTGCGCTACCGCCACCGTCGCCTGGAGCAGGCGTGCACCGCCGCGCGCGAGGCCGGCCGCAGGGGCGCGATGTATCCCTGGCAGAGCGGCAGCGACGGCCGCGAGGAGAGTCAGGTGCTGCATCTCAACCCGCGCTCCGGGTGCTGGCTGCCCGACCACTCCCGGCTGCAGCACCACGTCGGTTCGGCGATCGCGTACAACGCGTGGCAGTACTGCCAGGCCAGCGGGGACACCGAGTTCCTGCACACCAAGGCCGCCGAGATGCTGCTGCAGATCGCGCGGTTCTGGGCCGACGCGGCCGTCTACGACGACCGCCTCGAACGGCACCGGATCAAGGGCGTGATGGGTCCCGACGAGTACCACGACGCGTACCCCGGCGCCGCTGCCCCCGGCCTCGACGACAACGCGTACACCAACGTCACCGCCGCCTGGGTGCTCACCCGGACCCTGGAACTGCTCGACTCCCTGCCCGAGCCCCGCCGCCGCGAACTCGTCGCGCGTACGGGCCTGGACGGGGGCGAACTGGAACTGTGGGAGGACGTCTCCCGGACCCTTCACGTGCCCTTCCACCAAGGCGTCGTGAGCCAGTTCGAGGGCTACGGAGACCTTGCCGAACTCGACTGGGCAGGCTACCGCCGGCGCTACGGGGACATCCGCCGACTGGACCGGATCCTGGAGGCGGAGGGCGACAGCGTCAACTGCTACCAGGCCTCCAAACAGGCCGACGTTCTGATGCTCGGCTACCTCTTCTCACCGGACGAACTCCATTCGATGTTCAAGCGGTTGGGGCTGCGGCTGGACGCGGACACCTGGCAGCGCACCGTCGACTACTACCTCCACCGCACCAGCCACGGCTCCACCCTCAGCGGTGTGGTCCACGGCTGGGTACTGGCCCGCGCCCGGCGCGCCGAGGCCTGGAAGTACTGTCAGGAGGCGCTGCGGAGCGACATCGCCGACCTGCAGGGCGGCACCACCGGGGAGGGCATCCATCTCGGCGCCATGGCCGGCACCCTCGACCTCGTCCAGCGCGGGCTGACCGGTCTGGAGACCCGCGACGGCGCGCTCTGGGTGGACCCGGTGCCGCTGCCGGAGCTGTCGTCGTACGGGTTCGCCCTGCGCTACCGGGGCCACTGGGGCGTGCGGCTGCGGCTCGCGCACGGGCGGCTGGAGATCGCCGTACCGGCGTCGGACCAGTCCCCCATCGACGTGCGGCTGCCCGATCGCGTGGTGTGTCTGCGGCCGGGGGAGACCGGAGACCTGCTGCTCGCCGGGCGGGCCTGAGTCGGCGGCTTGGGCCCAACGGCCCCTCGGGACAGACCTGACGGCCCCTGTCCGCGCGCCGGCGCGACCCCGAGGCTGGTCGTAGGAGCAGTCCGAGCGAGGGAGATGCGGGTCATGTCGGCGCCGGTGATCGTCGGGGTGGACGGATCGGCCGAGAGCCTGGCCGCCGCGGCCTGGGCCGCCCGGGAGGCGGAACGCCGTGGCCGGGGGCTGCGGCTGGTGCATGCCCGGGAAGGGAGCCCGCCCGCAGGAGACGAGGGCTCGGCGAGCGCCGTGCAGCGCCGCCTGGCGCGGATGGCGTTGCGGCAGGCGGAGGAGCACCTCCGCGAGACCGGCCCGGGCACGCGCCTTCAGGACGAGCCGGCGGAGGGACCGGCGGTCGCCGCGCTGCTGCGGGCGGCCGTACAGGCGGACCTGCTGGCGCTCGGCTCCCGTGGACTCAGCGGGTTCACCGGCTTCCTGGCGGGGTCGGTGTCGCTCGGCGTGGTCGCGAGGAGCACACGGCCCGTGGTTCTGGTCAGGGCCGGGGAGCGGCCCGAGGACGAGCACATGCCGGCCTCGGAGGCCGGCATCTCCACCCGGACCCGCTTCCGGGACGTGGTGCTGGGCGTCGACGTGGACGACCCGGCGGAGGCGGCCATCGACTTCGCCTTCGAGGAGGCCCGGCTGCGCCACGCGCGGCTGCGGGTGGTCCACACCCGTCCGATGCGTGCGGCGGTCGACCACACCGCACCCGTCACGCACGCCGTCATCCACCGCGTCGGCCGCCCGGTCGGCGTGGTCCCGCACTCCTGAGAGAGGTGACCCGCTGTGTACTGGTACCACCACGGAATGAACGGCTGGGGTTGGTTCACGATGTCGATCGGCATGCTCCTGTTCTGGGCCTTGCTCATCACCGTCGGCGTGCTCCTGTACCGCACCCTGGGCCGCGGCTCGGACCGCCCGCAGCCCCCTGCCGGAACCTCGCCCGAGCAACTGCTCGCCGAGCGGTTCGCCCGCGGCGAGATCGACGAGGAGGAGTACCGGCGCCGTCTCGCCGTGCTGCGCACGGACGGTCCGAGCCTCACGAAGCACTGAACACCGAGGAGGTGCGCCCATGCCGACGCCACCACTCGACGAGACGACCGTCGTGGCACTGGTGTCCGCCGCGACGGCCGCGCCCTCCCTGCACAACGCGCAGCCCTGGCGCTTCCGTCACCACTCGGCCGTGCGCACCGTCGAACTGCGGCCGGACCTCAGCCGGGCCATGCCCCGGAGCGACCCCGACCACCGCGCCCTCCACCTCGGCTGCGGCGCGGCCCTGCTCAACCTGCGGGCCGCGGCGGCGCACCACGGTTTGCCCGCGCGGACCGTGATCCTGCCCGATCCGTCCGACCCGCGGCTGCTCGCCACCGTCCACCTGACCGGGACCGATCCTCCCGACCGTGAACTGGCCCTGCTGTTCCCGGCGATCACCCGCCGTCACACCAGCCGCCACCCCTTCGAGGAGAAGGCACTCCCAGCCGACGTCCAGGACGCACTGCGGGAGGCCGCCGCCCAGGAGGACGTACAGCTGCTCTTCCCCGACCAATGGCACGTCGAGGCGCTGCTCGACCAGGTCCACGACGCCGAAGGACGCGACACTCTGGAACCCGAACGTCTGGAGGAGCTACGGCGCTGGATCCGAGCCGGTGAGGGGAGCGCCGACGGCATTCCCGCATACGCCTTCGGCCCGCGCAGCAGGTCGGGCCGTGCACCGGTACGGGACTTCGCCGGACGCGCACATCTCCCCGACCGCCCGGCCGTCGCCTTCGAGACCACCCCCAACCTGGCCCTGCTGGGCACCGCCGGGGACCGCCCCGCCGACTGGCTGCGCGCGGGACAGGCGCTCGAACGGGTGCTGCTGCTGGCCACGCTCCACGGGCTGGCCACGGCACTCACCTCCCACGCCCTGGAACACGCCGACCTGCGCGCGCTGGCCCGCGACCCCAGGTCGGCCATGGGATTCGTGCACATGGTGCTGCGTCTGGGGTACGGGCCGGCGGGCAGCGCGACGCCGCGCCGCCCGGTCTCCGACGTGCTGGAGACGGTCTGACTGTTCCTGACACGGCGACACCGGGCGCTTCGCGCTCTTCGAGGCCAGGCCCGCGGGGCTCGATGTCAGGTCGTTTCCGTCCGGTCAGGATGGAAGATTTCCTCGATGGCCAGGCCGAAGACGTCGGCGATGGTGAACGCCAGGGGCAGGCTGGGGTCGTATCGCTCGGTTTCGATGGCGTTGATGGCCTGCCGGGAGACGTGGCACCGGTCGGCCAGGTCGGCCTGGCTCCACCGGCGGGCTGCCCGCAGTTCGCGTAGTCGGTTCTTCACGATGCGCCGTCACCGGTGCAGGCGGGTGCGCAGGTCCGCGATCGTCAACCAGAGACCCACGCCGCCGAGGAGGATCGCCTCCGCGAGCTGATGAAGCTGGATGATGCCAGCGGCGTCGAGCAGGGTAGCCGCTTGCAGTCCTACGAGGACCGCGGCGAACGCGATGGCCATGCTCTCCAGCTGAATCCTGCGCAGGTATTCGTCCGCGCGCCGGAACGCCCGCCACAGCACCCAGACGATGGCGAGGGTGAAGACGGCGGTGGTCGCGATCCACCAGGCCTTCTGGCCGGTGCTCGGGTCGGGGTTGCTTCCCAGTGCGAGGGCTATCACGCCCAGCGTGGACACGGGTATGCCGTCGATGAGCACAGCACGGCGGGCTGCACGGGTCATCTGGTCCTGCTGCACCTGGTCTGTCATGCGATGAATGTAAGGTGTCCTTTCCATGAAGTCAAGTTCCCTTGACTTCATGGAAAGGACACCTTACACGGCACTCTCGATCCAGGCTTGAGCGATGGCCGCGTCGTCCGCCCTCCGAGATGCTTGCCATGAATCGTGAGGATTCCTGGCACCATTTCCCGTTATGCAGCAGTTGCCTGGCCCGTGCCCTGCCCATCTGATCCCCGACGTCACCCACCGGTTCGATGCTGCGTATCGGGCGGCCAAGACGCGGGGTGCCGTGTTCGTGGGCATCGAACGCGAGGGTGAGCGGTGGACGGTGAAGGCGGATGCACTGACCGCCGGTCCGGCCCACGTCGTTGCGGAGGCCGTGAACGTCGCTCTGCGGGCCGCCATCGTCCGCCTGGTCCACGAGCGGGAGGCGGGCCCGGACGCCTTTGCGGGCCCGGTGTACTTCATGCTGCACGGAGTGCCGAGGGAGACGCGGGCCCGCGAGCTCGCCGCCGCCTTCCATGCCGCCCTGCACGGGGATCTGGGTCCGCTGCGCCGTGCGGTACCCGGTGCCGACGTCGATCAAGACGCCGGCACCGACATCGACGGTTGACGCCCCGGTGACCCGAGCGAGCCTCACGGAGCGAGGGAGAAGTAGCTCTCCTCCTCCTGCGTGAAATGCAGGCGCAACACGGTGTTCAGACCGTAGAGGCAGGCCCGGAGGTCGTCGAGCTGCTCGGGGGACAGCGTGCCGTCCGGGCCGGCCAGCGCGAGATGGGTGGCCACACGTCGGGCCAGCCGCTCGATCTCGGCGTGCGCGCGGCTCATGGTGGCCGTGGCCTCCGGGCCGCCGAGCGTCGGGGCGAGCGCGGGATACAGCTGGTGCTCCTCGGCGTACTCGTGCGGCAGCAGCCGCTCCGTGAGCAGCCGGTGCACCTCGGCCACCGGGGCCAGGGAGCCGGGTCCCGGACCGTCCGTCAGGTGGTCGGCGGCGTCACGCACAGCGTCCAGGACGTCCCGCAGGTCGTCGTGTTCCGCCGCGAAGCGGTGGATGAGGGCCTCCGTCGACGGTGGCAGCGCGGGCCGCCCGTGCCCGTCGTCGCGCAGCACGCGCAGCGCGTTGAGGATGACCGCGACGTCGATGGCCTCCTGCAGCAACGCGCCGACTGCCGGTGCGAGCAGCCCGAAGGCGGCCGCGACCATCGCGACCAGCGACAGCACCATGCCACCCAGCGCGCTCTGCACGGCGATGTGCCGGGCCCGTACGGCGATGGCCACCGCGTCGGCCAGGCGGTCCACCCGGTCGGTGGTCAGGACGATGTCGGCGGCTTCCGATGACGCGGTCGAGCCGCGGGCCCCCATGGCCACGCCGACGTCGGCGGCGGCGAGGGCGGGGGCGTCGTTGACCCCGTCGCCCACCATCACCGTGACGGCGCGTTCGCGTTCGGCGCGCACCGCCGCGACCTTGTCGGCCGGGGCGAGACCGGCGCGCACGTCGTCCAGGCCCAGCACGGCGCCCACCTCGCGCGCGGGCTCGGCACGGTCGCCGGTGAGCATCACCAGCCGCCTGATGCCGGCCGCGCGCAGCCGCCGCAGGGTGCGCGGGGCGTCGGGGCGCAGCGGGTCGCGCAGGAGCACGGCACCGACCGGGTCGCCGTCCACGCAGAGCCAGGCGACGGCCGCGCCGTCGAGAAGCGCCCGGTTGTCCACCGACCGCGCCCACCGGGGCGGTCGAGCGTCGTCGTCCCGCCTGCCGATCGTCATGCGGCGCCCGGCCACCGTGCCGGCCGCACCGCGGCCGGGCTCCTCCGACACGTCCGTCGGCACGGACAGGTGCAGGCCCCGCTCGTGGGCCGCGTCCACCACGGACTGCGCCAGGACGTGCGGCGAGTACTGGTCGAGCGAGGCGGCCAGCCGCAGTACCTCGGCCTGCTGCCAGCCGGGTGCGGCGACCACGTCGAGGACGCGGGGCCGGCCGGCCGTGAGCGTGCCCGTCTTGTCGAGCAGCAGCGTCCGGGCCCGGCCCAGGTTCTCCAGCGCTCCGCCGTCCCGGATCACCGCGCCGAGCCGGGAGGCCCGGGACAGACCGGAGACCACGGCCACGGGCGCCGCCAGCAGCAGCGGACAGGGCGTCGCCACCACCAGGACCGCCACCGCGCGCACGGCAGAGCCGCTCAGCAGCCAGGCCGCCCCGGCGACCACCAGGGACAGTGGCAGGAACCAGGCCGCGTACCGGTCGGCCAGCCGCACCACGGGCGCCGACTCCGCCCCGGCCTGTCGGGCAAGGCGCACGATCCCGGCGTAGGTGCTGTCCCGCTCGGTCGCGGTGGCCCGCACTTCGAAGGCGCCGCCCCCGTTGACCACGCCGCTGCGTACCGTCTCGCCCTGGGCGCGCCGCACGGTCAGCGGCTCGCCGGTGAGCGCGGACTCGTCCAGCACGGCCTCCGCCCCGGCCACCCGGCCGTCCACGGGCACGACCTCGCCGGATCCCACGACGAGCAGGTCACCGACGGCGACCTCGGCCGAGGGCACCGTGCGCACGCCGGCCGGGGTCAGCAGCCGTGCCGTGCGGGGCGCCCGCTCCAGCAGGGCGCGCAGATCGCGTGAGGCACGGCGCTGCGCCGTCGCCTCGAGGGTGCGGCCGGTCGCGAGCATCAGCGCGATCAGCGCGCCCGCCAGATACTCGCCCACGGCCAAAGTGCCGCCGAGGGCCAGGACCGCGATCGCGTCGACGCCGCCGTGACCGCGTCGCAGGTCGGCGAGGACCCAGCCGACCGCCGGGAGCACGGCGGCGACCGTGCCCGTACCCCAGCACAGGTCGGCGAGTCCCGGAGAGCCCGCGAGCCGGAAGACGCCGCCGACGACCAGCGCGACGGCCGTCACGGCCAGCAGCAGCGGTTCGATCCTCGGCGGCACGAACAGCGCCGTGCGCAGGCGACGCAACTGTTTCCGTGCGGTGACTCGGTCCATGACGGCCTCACAGGAAAGTTCGGTGCGGCTCAGTCGTGCGGGACGACGACGGGGCACGCGACGTGGCGCAGGGCCGCGCGGATGCCCGCCCATCTCCAGGCTGGCCGTCGACGAAGTGCCGTACGAGGGCCGGACGGTACGTGTCCGGGCCCGTGCGGCCCACTGCGCCTGCCCTCAGACGGTCGCTGAGACGGGAGCGCCGTCCCATGCCCTCCACGCCGGACGGCGCGGCGAGGGCGGTCCCTCGGGGCCGTAACCCAGACGCAGGACCATCTGGGCATGGGCGCGCCGCTCGTCCGGCGAGGACGTCAGCTGATCGCGCAGGTCGGGCCACTCCACCGCCTGGTGCAGGAGGGAGGCGCGCACGCCGTGGGCGGTGGCGACCAGCAGGACCCGTTCCAGCGCCTGTCCGGCGCGCAGCCAGTCCGCCCGGCGGTCGTGCGCGGTGGACAGCACGGCGATGGAGGGCCGCTTCTCGAAAGGACGGGCGGGCAGTACGGAGGGGTGGCGGTGGGCGCCGAAGTCCCGCAGGGGAACGCGCTCGCGGTAGTCCTGCGGTCCGACGGCCGCCGGAGGAATCCCGAGCGCGGTGTGGTCCGGTTCCCGCACCCAGTGCCGGCTCTCGGCGGAACGGTCCGCGTCCGCGGTGTTGCGCAGTTCGCCCTCGCGGGTCAGCCGCAGTACGCGGTCGACGCCGGCAGGTCCGGGAAGGCTCAGGAGCGCGCCTTCCGCGTGAGCGGCCTCGGTCAGCTCGGTGAGCAGGGTGGTGGGCAGCGGCCGGTCCGAGAACGGGAAGCGGCTGCTGTGCCGGCGCCACAGAGCCTCGTACAGCTGCGGCGGAGCCGTGGAGCGCAAGGCCCCGGCCAGCCGTACGGTGGCCAGCAGGTCCGGTTCGCCGGGGCGGGGCAGCAGCCGGGTGATGGGTTCCCAGCCGAAGTGCGCGACCGCGAGCCGGAGGTTGAACACCGCGCAGCCCACCGAGACGTGCAGTGCGCGCCCCGCCGGGTCGGCGTGGCGCAAGGTACGGCCGGGCGTCGCGCGGACCTCCAGCGTGACCGTGTCCGGATCGAGGCGGAACCGCCAGGGCTGGGTGTTGTGCACGGAGGGCGCCGCCACGGCCGCAGAGACGAGCTTCTCCAGGGTCGCGACGTCCAGAACCGTGGTCATGGGGGCCTCCTCCCCGCCCTGCGGCAGTCGGGCCGATGGTGACCCCACCCACGGTGGTCCCGAGCGGGCCGACGGGGGAGGGGCCGTACGGCCTCCGGATCCGCCGTACGGCCCCTCTGTGCGTCAGCGGCGCACGGGGTGTGCCCCGGCCTCGGGCTGCTCCAAATGCGAGGCGAGCACGGCGGCCTGCACCCGCCGCTGCACGCCGAGCTTGGCCAGCAGCCGGGAGATGTGGTTCTTGACGGTCTTCTCCGAGAGGTACAGCTGCTTGCCGATCTCGCGGTTGGTCAGTCCGTCCCCGATCAGGCCCAGGATCTCCCGCTCGCGCGGCGACAGGCTCGCGAGCTCGGGGGAGAGCTCCGGGGGCCCGGCGGGTTCGGTGCGCAGGGTGCGCATCAGCCGGGCCGTGGTCGCCGGGTCGAGCATCGACTGGCCCGAGGCGACCGTGCGGACCGCGGAGACGAGGTCGGAGCCCCTGATCTGCTTGAGCACGTACCCCGACGCCCCGGCCATGATCGCGTCCAGCAGCGCGTCCTCGTCATCGAAGGACGTCAGCATCAGCACCGCCAGCTCCGGCATCCGGCTGCGCAGCTCACGGCAGACGGAGATGCCGTCGCCGTCCGGCAGGCGCACGTCCAGGACTGCCACGTGGGGGCGTACTGCGGGAGCGCGGACCAGGGCGTGCTCGACGTTCTCGGCGTCGCCGACCACGGAGATGTCCGCCTCGGCGTCCAGCAGGTCCGCCAGACCGCGCCGGACGACCTCGTGGTCGTCGAGCAGGAAGACGCGGATGGGGTTCTGCGCCGTGAAGGTGCGTGCCTCGGTCATCTGGGCCTCCCGTTCCCCGGTGTGGCGGACTACGGGCCGCCCTCACGCGATCATGACGCGCCCGAGGCGGTCGCACTAGGGCCGACCGGCCCTACTGCCGAACCTATGTCGCTCAGAACCGCAAGGGGAACGAGCTGCCCCACCGGGATGTCAGTGCGGGGCCGGACGCTTTCTGGACAGCTCTGCGGCCGGGGTGTCCTCGCCCAGGTCGAACCGCACGTCCACGACGCCCTCCACGGCCCGGGCCAGCCGTGCCGCGACGGGGACCAGGGACCGGTCCCTGACCCGCCCGGTGAGCAGGACGACGCCCTCGCGGACCTCGACCCGCACCGCGGACGCCGGGAGCGGGAAGAGATAGGCCACGACCTCGCGCCGTACCTCCTCGGCGATGGACTCGTCGTCACGCAGGAACACCTTCAGCAGGTCGGCCCGGCTGACGACACCCTCCAGTCGGCCCGTGGCGTCCACCACCGGCAGCCGCTTGACCCTGGCCCGGGCCATCGTCCGGGCGGCCTGCGCGAGGGTCGCGTCGACCTGCACCGTGAGGGCGGGGGCGGTCATCAGCTCCTCCGCCGTGATCGAGCCCGCCTTGGCGAGGTCGGACAGCCGGCGCAGTTGTGTGTAGCGGTCGGGGTCGCAGTCGCGGAACTCCTCCTTGGGCAGCAGGTCCGCCTCGGAGACGATCCCGATGACGTGGCCGTCGCCGTCCACCACGGGCAGCGCGCTGACCCCGTGGTCCTGCATGGCCCGCACGATGACCTTGAACGCGTCCTGGGGACGGGCGGTGACCACGGAGCGGGTCATCACGTCGCCGACGATGTGCGGCGTCGCGTGCGAAGTGGTCGTCATCGCATGCTCCCGCTGCCATAGGGGGCGTACAGGTCCAGCAGGCGGGTACGGGCCGCTCGCAGCCGGGCGGCCACGACCTCGCCCACCCAGCGGGCGACGCTCTCGCCGAACGCAGGGTCCTGCTGGCACATCTCGCGCACGGCCACGGCGTCGAACTCGAACGCCCGCACGGGCGTCGCCGCCTCGGCGCCCAGGTGCCAGGTGTGCGGGGCGAACAGCCAGGACCAGCCGACGAGGTCGTTGTGCCCGAGGGACTCGATGACGGCGGCCCGGCGGCCGGGCACCCGCATATCCAGCTCGACCGTGCCGGTACGGATGATCCAGAAGCGGTCGGCATGGCCGCCCTCATGGAAGAGACGGGTGCCTTCGGGGATCGACACCTCCCGGGCCACCTTCAGCAGCCTCTCCCGGTGCTCGGCGGGCAGCGCCCGCGGCAGGCTGGTCGTGACGGGACCGTTCATGGCTGGCCTCCCGGAAGGCGCGTGCGGAACTGCCAGTTCCAGCGTGTGCGCCCGGAATGTCGGGGGCCATGGGCCACCCGGCCCCAGGAAGGGGCCGTCCGGCCGGTGATCGGCCGACCGAGTCGGCCAGGCCGTACGCCACCAGGTCGCCCAGCAGGTACCGGGCTGACTCGCCGGGGTGCTCGCCCTGGACAGGCCCGGCGTGTGCCGGGTGACACGGCACTCCTTCCGCAAGGTGCGTACAGGATCTCCCGCCCGCCGCCGTGGCGAACCGACCCGCTGTCACGGCCGAACAGACCCGCCGGAAGGGGCCTTTCAGCCCAGGCGCCACCGCCTTTCGGCATCCCGTGCCGGGCGTGAGCCGAGAGCACATTGAACGGTGCAAGGAACCAGCCGCACACACCGACTCCCTGAAGGGACCACGATCATGGCAGTCCACGAGCACCCGCATCGGCATGCGGGAATGCGTCTTTCGTTGCGGTGGCGGACGGGGACGGCCGAGGCCACCGCCGCTTCGACGACGGCAGTGAGCGCGTACGTCCTCGCCGGGCTGCGTCTGCTGACGGGGTTCGTCTTCCTGTGGGCGTTCCTCGACAAGACCTTCGGTCTCGGCTACGCCACCCAGTCAGGCAAGGGCTGGATCGACGGCGGCTCGCCCACCAAGGGTTTCCTGAGCTCGGTGGCCGCCGGCCCCATGGAGTCGACGTTCCACAGCTGGGCCGGCGACACCTGGGCGGACTGGCTGTTCATGCTGGGCCTGCTCGGCATCGGCCTCGCGGTCATGTCCGGTGTCGCGCTGCGGCCGGCCGCGGTCGCGGGCACGGCGATGATGGCCCTGATGTGGATCGCCGAGTGGCCGCCGGCGAAGCACCTCTCGGACGGATCGCCGAGCATGTCCACCAACCCGTTCGTCGACTACCACCTCATCTACGCGGCGGTACTGATCGCCCTGGCGGCCCTGGGCGCGGGTGCGACCTGGGGGCTGGGCCGGGCATGGGCGCGGTTGCCCTTCGTCGAGGGCAACCGCTGGCTCCAGTAACAGCGGACGCGGCGCGGCGGGGCCCGCACGGGGGTCCGCCGCGCCCTTCCGGTTGGGCCGGTCGGTCCCGGCAGGGGACGAGCGACCCCTGCAGTGGAGAGCCGCAGTTCACGAGGCTGGAAGCAGATCCCCCGACGAGGAGGCAGAACCATGGTCCGCACTGTTGTCGCAGGTCTGGACGGCTCACCCGAGAGCCGCGCCGCGGTCGAGTGGGCGGCCCGCGAGGCGGAGCTGCACGGTCTGCCACTCAAGATCGTGCACGCCTGGGAGCCGGTTCCCGACCCGATCGCCCAGGCCCCCCTCGTCGGCGGTGAGACCCTCCAGCACTGGAGCGAGAAGATCCCCCGCGAGACCGGGGAGGGCGTCGAACTGAGCCATCCCGGACTCGAGGTCGTGACGGAGCAGGCCTCCGGCCGACCCGCGGACGTCCTGACGGACTCGGCGAAGGACGCGGAACTGCTGGTCCTCGGATCCCGGGGGCTCAGCGGCGTCGGCGGCTTCATGATCGGTTCCGTCGGACTGTCCGTCATCGCCCACACCGAACGTCCGGTGGTCCTGGTCCGGGCCGGCGAGCAGGCCTCCGACGAGCATGAGCCCGACCCGGCGGGTGTCCCGTCGGCCGTCACCCGCTACCGACCGGTCGTCCTGGGCCTCGACGTCACCGGGCCGGACGCCTCGGTGATCGAGTTCGCCTTCGAGGAGGCGGTCCGGCGCGGCGCCTCTTTGCGGGCCGTGTACGGCTGGAACCTGCCGCCGTACTACACCTACGGCCTGGCGGGCGACTCGGCCTTCCACGAGGAGATCGCGGGGCAGCAGGCCCGCGCCCTGGCGGGGGTGCTGACTCCCTGGCAGGCGAAGTACCCGGCGGTCGAGGTGAGCGCCGAGTCCCGCCCGGGCAGCGCCGCCGATCATCTCGTCGACGCCTCCCGCGAGGCATCCCTCGTCGTGGTCGGCCGCCGCATCCGGCGCAGCCCCGTGGGCGCGCACATCGGCCCCGTCACCCACGCCGTCCTGCACCACGCCACCGCCCCCGTCGCCGTCGTCTCGCACGGCTGACCTGTCCCCCCTTGAGGAGTTGACCCCATGAAGGCAGCGGTCGTACGAGCCTTCGGCGAGCCCTTGGTGATCGAGGAGCGTCCCGACCCGGAACCCGGACCCGGACAGGTCCGCGTCCGCGTCGAGGCCTCCGGCCTGTGCCACACCGACATCCACGCCGCGCACGGCGACTGGCCCGTCAAGCCGAACCCGCCGTTCGTCCCCGGCCACGAAGGTGTCGGTCTCGTCGAGAAGCTCGGCGACGGCGTCACCCACCTCACGGTGGGCCAGCGCGTCGCCGTGCCCTGGCTCGGCAGGGCGTGCGGACGGTGCGAGCACTGTCTGTCCGGCTGGGAGACGCTGTGCGAGCAGCAGATCAACACCGGGTACGGCTGCGACGGCGGGTACGCCGAGAAGATGCTCGCGTGGGCCGACTTCGCCCAGCCCGTGCCCGACGGCATCACCCCCTACGAGGCGGCTCCGCTGACCTGCGCGGGCGTCACGACGTACAAGGCTCTGAAGGTCGCCGACGTCAAACCGGCACAGCTGGTGGCGATCTCCGGAGTGGGAGGCCTCGGCCATCTCGCCGTGCAGTACGCGAAGATCGCCGGCGCCACCGTCGCCGCGATCGACGTCACCGACGAGAAGCTCGACCTCGCCGCCGAGCTCGGCGCCGACCTGGTCGTCGACGCCCGCAAGGAGAACGTCGGCGAGGTGCTCAAGGCACACGGCGGAGCCCACGCGGCCATCGCGCTCGCCGTGAACGAGGCGGCCTTCTCGGCCGTCAACTCCGGGCTGCGGCGCGGCGGGAAGCTCGTCATGGTGGCCCTGCCGGCGCACGGCACCATCCAGGTCCCCATCTTCGACACCGTCCTGGGCGGCACCAGCGTGATCGGCTCCATCGTCGGCACCCGGCAGGACCTCACCGAGGTCTTCCAGCTGCACGCCGCCGGCCGCACGAGGGTCATCCACGAGACCCGTCCGCTGGCCGCCGTCAACGAGGCCATCGACGCCGTACTGCAAGGCCAGGTCAAGGCCCGGATCGTCTTCGACCTGGACACGGGGCGGTGACGACGATGGAACTGCCCCTGGTGGTGGGCGTGGACGGGTCCGAGCCCAGCCTGCGCGCCGTCGACTGGGCCGCCGACGAGGCCGCCCTGCGCGATCTGCCGCTGCGGGTCGTGTACGCCTCGTTGTGGGAACGCTACGAGGGCGCGTCCCTGGTGGGCGAGTTCGGCAGGGCGGGCGACGAAGGGCTCGCCGAGGCCATCGTCGAAGGTGCCGCCCGACGGGCCCGCGACCGGCACCCGGACCTCAGAGCGAGCGCCGAGGTGCTTCCCGAGGAACCGGAGTACGTGCTGCCGAAGCTGAGCCGCGAGGCCACCGCCGTGGTGGTCGGCACCCGCGGCCGCAGCGGACTGGCCGAGGCGCTGCTGGGCTCGGTGAGCCTCGCCGTCGCCGCGCACGCGCACAGCCCGGTGATCGTGGTGCGCGGCAGCCACGACAACCAGGCCCGCAGGCCGGTCCGCGGCCGGGTCCTGCTCGGCGTGGGGGACGACAGCGCCGCGGCCCTGCGCTTCGCCTCCGAGGAGGCGCGGCTGCGCGCGGTGCCCCTGGAGGCCGTACGGGCCTGGCGGTGGCCCGCGCACGAGACCATCGACCATCCGCTGCTGGCCGGCGAGCCCGCCCGGCTGCACGAGGAGCAGGCGGTCGAGGCACTGGAAGCGGCGCTGCGCGACGCCCCTGCCGGCATCGACGTGCGCCGACGCACCGTCGAGGGGCACGCCCGCCGGGTCCTCGCCGACCTCTCGCACGACGCCGATCTGCTGGTCGTCGGAACGAAGCGGCCGCACGGGCATCTCGGGCGCGTCGCCCACGCGGTGCTCCACCACTCCGCCTGCCCGGTGGCCGTCGTACCTCAGGGCGCGTGAGCGCACACAGCCCGTCGACGCCGGCCGCTCGGAAGCGCGCGATCTCCCACCGAGGGCCGTCCGGCCCTCCGGCCACCGCCGGTCAGCCCATGGGACCTCGCCCCGATCCGATGGACGCTCGAAGTGTAAGGAAGCCAGGAGGAGAACCGCGATGACCGACGACACGACCAGTGGGCCGCGGGTCCACGCCCTGCTGGCGGACGGCACCACCGTCTGCATCCGGCCCGTGGCGGCGGCCGACCACGACCAGCTCCAGGGGCTGTACGAGGAGATGTCCCCGGAGAACCTGCGGCTGAGGTTCTTCGGCGCGAGCCGCCGCTCCGCCGAGCTGGCGGCCGAGCGCGCCTGCACACGGCGCGCCGGACACCTGGCGTTGCTGGCCGAGCGGTCGGGCCAGGTGATCGGACTCGCCGAGTACGACACCGGAGGCGCCGGCACCGAGGCGGAGATCTCCGTCGCGGTCGCCGACGGCCTGCACCACCGCGGCGTCGGCACCCTCCTCCTCGAGCACCTCGTCTCGGCCGCCCGGGCGGCCGGCATCACCGACTTCACCGCCGACGCGCTCAGCGAGAACCGCGAGGTGCTCGGTCTTTTCGCCGACCTCGGCCTGCGCACCGCCCGGCACTTCGAGGGCCCGGAGGTGCGCTGCACCATCGCGCTCGACGAGGACGACACCTACCTCACGGCCGTGGAGGAACGCGGCCGGGCCGCCGACGTCCGCAGCCTGCACCCGCTGCTGCGGCCCGAGGCCGTCGTGGTCGTCGGCGCCGGACGCAAACCGGGCTCCGTCGGCCGGGCGGTGCTGCACCATCTCAAGGCCGGCGGCTTCACCCGCCGCCTGTTCGCCGTGAACCCCGCCGCGACCTCGATTCTCGGCGTGCCCTCGTATCCCTCGCTCAGCGCCCTGCCCAGGACCTGCGACCTCGCGGTCGTCGCCGTGCCCGCCGCCGTGGTGCCGGCCACCGCGGAGGAGTGCGGCAAGGCGGGCGTACGGGCTCTGCTCGTGGTGACCGCCGGGCTCGACGCCGACCAGGCGCAGGCGCTCAAGGCGGCCTGCCGCGACCACGGCATGCGCCTCGTCGGCCCCAACTGCCTCGGCCTGTCCAACACCGACCCGAAGC
>NZ_JBIWPO010000087.1:0-8693 GCF_044768275.1 Streptomyces sp. NPDC101152
CGCTTGGCGCCCACGGGACCCCCACCACGAGCACCAGGACATTGCACCGCTCTGCAGGAAGACATGGCCTGCCGGGCTGAAACAAGATGTCAACGGCCCCAGTACTCGAACAGATCCGAAGGAGCCGAAGCTTCGCGGACCTGCTGCTACAAGGGGATTAGGTTGGTGGCCAGGTACCAGGTGGCCTTCTCCGGCAGGCTGGCTGGGTCGGTGGTGGCCACGACCAGTCGGCAGGGCGAATGGGCGCCGTAGCCGCCCAGGCGGGCATCGGCGGCCCACCAGGTCTCGGTGTGCCCGTCGCGGTATTGAGGCTAGCCTCCATCGCCGTCGGCGGCGACGCCCGGCCCAACGGCAACCAGGTCTTCTCCAACTCCGAGCGCTTCAACTCCTGGGCCCAGCGCGGCGCTATCTTCAAGCGCGCACCGCACCAGGCCGGTGCCGAGCTCTTCCTGAGCTGGCTCGACTCCCAGGCCGTCCAGAAGAACGCCATCGCCACCTGGACCTGGTCCGTCCGCAAGGACGACGCCCTGCCGACGGGCCTGAAGGCTCCGGCCTCGTACAACAACACCGATCCCGACGCCTTCGCAAAATTCATGAGCGACCGCGGCGCCGTCGAGCTGGGCGACCTTGGTGGATGTGAGTCGTTCCAGCAGCGTGTCGCCCCGTCGTCGCGGATGCTTTCTCTGTCAAGTCCAGCGTGTATAGCTGGCGGCCCGCCGTCGGTGCCCTGCGCCCGCTGCGCGACCCGGACGCGCACGGGCTGGACGAGGACGACGACGGCGGGCCAGCCTGAGCGTCCAGTACACCTGGTGATCAGCGGATTCTGCAGTTGCGGGCCGACCGGCACGCGTGGACGGTCAGGCCGCTCCTTCCTTCTGGTGCGGTCTGCTTCGCCGCACTGCGAGCACGGCTGCGGTCGCGGTCAGGACGAGTACGGCCGCGGCGGGGCCCGCCAGGGTGAGCACGTGCTGGAGGGAGGAGGCGGCTGCGTATCCGGCGGATGCCTCTGCGGTTGCCCAGACGCAGGCCGCGGTGACGCTGTACGGCGCGATGCGGTGGTAGGGCAGATGGGCGGCGCCCGCGCAGTGGGGGGCAAGGGTGCGGACCACGGGGATGAATCGGGCCAGGAAGACGGCGCGGCCGCCGTGGCGGGCCATCAGCGTCTCCGCCCGTGTCCAGAGGGCAGGCGGGATGCGGCGGCCCGCCGGGCCGGTGCGCAGTCGGTCGGCGAGGAAGCGGCCGGTGCGGTGGGCGAGGAAGTCTCCGGCCACGACGGCGCCGGCCGCCACGGGGATGATCAGGGGCAGGCTGATGTGCCCGGTCCGGGCGAGTGCGCCTGCGGTGAGGAGCAGGGTCAGTGTGGGGATGAACGCGCCCACCAGCAGGACCGATTCGGCGAGCACCGCGGTGGCCACGATCGCGTAGACCGCGATCGCCGGGAGGTGGCTGAGGATGTCGGAGACCGCGTTCACGGCCGTGCCCCGGCGAGAGGCTGCTCGGAGGGTTCCGCGGACACGAGGGGGCGGCGCAGGTGCCAGACGTGGGCGGGGGGCAGGTTGGCCCAGACCGTCCAGCGGCCGGTGGCGTAGGCGCGCTGGTAGGCGGCCATGACCTCGTCCACCGCGGCGTGACGGCGTGCTTCGGCCCGGGAGGCGGTCAGGGCGCGTGCCCTGCGGGTGCCGACGTAGGCGAAGTAGGTGAGTGTGCCGCCAGGATGCAGCAGGTCCATGTAGCGGGCCATGATCCGCTCGACCTGGGCGGGGGCGAAGTTGGTCAAGGGCAGGCCGGAGACGATGACGTCGTAGCGCTGATCGGTCTCCAGCTCCTCGACGAACGTCTCGTGCACGCTCACCCGTCCCGGCGCATGCACCAGGTCCGGGTGCGCGGCTATGAGGCGGTGCAACTGGGCGGCGAAGCGGGGGTTGGCCTCCACGATGTCCAGGCAGCTGCCCCGGGAGAGTTGGGGTATCAGGGCCCGGGTGATGGGGCCGGTGCCGGCGCCGGCTTCCAGGACGGCCAGCGGACGGGACGCCTGGGCCCGCACGGGGTCGGTCAGGGCGCGGGCGAGGGCTTTGCCGCTGGGTGTGATCGCGCCGGTGGTGCGCAGATCACGGGCTGCTTCGATCAGGAACATCCAGCCGTCGGCTTCGCGCTGCGCCAGAACGCGTTGGTGGGAGGTGGTCCAGTCATCCATGCATATGACGCTAGGAATCGCCGCCCGGCGGCGGATCCGCCGTTCTTCGACGGCGTCCCCCGACGAAAGTAGGGGGTGGGCGTCGCCGATCGTCGAGGGGCGGCCGGTGGGTGCCCGCCTAGGATTCTGACGGTGAACAGCAGCAAGATCCAGGCGAAGGTGGTGGCCGTCGGGCGCGGCGCGGTCGTGACGTTCTTCGCCGGCGTCGCCGCAGTGAACGGCGCGCAGTTGGTCAGCAATGGCCGGTATGTGGTTCCCATCGGTGCCTCGGCCGTGGCGTGCGCGGTGGTGCTGCTCGTGCCGCGACTGCGCTGGCCCGTCGCGCCCATCGTGGTCACCGCGGTCACCGCGTGGTGGGGGTGGATCGGCACGCTGCTGATGGCTGTCGTCCTGTACGACCTGGCCGCAGCCCGCCGGACGAAGGCGGCGGTCCTGTGCGTCGCCGCCGCGCTGGGCGCCAACCTCCTCGGCTATCCGCCCACCCGGCTGTGGCACCAGCAGGACTACGTCACCGCGCTGTTCCTCTGGGCCTTCGCGTATGTCGTCGGCATGTGGATCGGCAGCCGCCGCCGTCTGGTGCGGGCGCTGGCCGCCGATGTGGAGCACCTGCGCGTCGAGGCCCAACTGCGCGAGGAGACCGCGCGGGTCACGGAGCGGTCCCGGATCGCGGCGGAGATGCACGACGTCCTCGCCCACCGGCTCAGCCTGATCGCCCTGCACACCGGCGTGCTGGCCACCCGCAGCGACACCCTGCCCGGACCGGTCGCCGAACGACTGGCCCTGCTGCGGGGCGCCTCCACGGAAGCGCTCGCCGACCTGCGGGACGTGCTCGGTGTACTGCGTGCTCCCGGCGCCGCACCGAACGGTGCCGGCGTGGTGCCCGCGCCGGTTCCCCAAGACGTCCGGCAGCTGGTGGACCACGCCCGCGCCGCCTCCCAGCCCATCGCCATGACGATCCACGGCCGGCCGGAGGACGCGCCCACCACCCACCGCCTGGCCGTGTACCGCATCGCGCAGGAAGCCCTGACCAACGCCCGCAAGCACGCCGACGGCGCCCCCGTGACCATGACGATCGACTACCGGGCACCGGCCACCCTGGTGGAGGTCACCAACCCCGCCGGTCCCCCCGGACAGGCGGCCGCCGTCAGCTCCGGCTACGGCCTCGTCGGCCTGCGCGAACGCGTCAGCGCCATCGGCGGCCATTTGACCGTGGGACCGGCCGGCGGGGGCTCCTGGCGCCTGGCCGCCCGCATCCCCCACCCGGCCGGCACGGAAGAGAACGGAACTCCCGCATGATCCGCGCAATGATCGTCGATGACGACGCCCTGGTCCGCCTCGGCCTGGCCGACCTCCTCGACAGCGACCCGGAGATCGACCTCGTCGCCCAGGCAGCCGACGGCCTCCAGGCGATCGAGCAGGCCGGCGCCCACCGCGTCGATGTCGCCCTGGTCGACGTGCGCATGCCCCGCATGGACGGCATCACCGCCACCGCCCGGCTGAGGGCGCTGCCTCACCCGCCGAAGGTCATCACCCTGACCACCTTCGACCTCGACCAGTACGTCTACGACGCCCTCGGCGCCGGAGCCGACGGCTTCCTCCTCAAGGACACCGACCCGGCCGAGATCCTGCGCGCCGTCCACCTGGTCGCGGCCGGCTCTGCGATGCTCCACCCCACAGCGGCCCGCCGCCTCATCGACCGCTACCACGCCACCACCCGGCCCCAGGCTGCCCAGGCCCAGGCCCGTATCGACCGGCTCACCCCCCGCGAACGCGACGTACTCGCCCTCCTCGCCCACGGCGAGACCAATGCCGAGATCGCCGCCCGCCTCACCATGCGCGAGAGCACCGTCAAAGCCCACGTCAGCCGCATCCTGACCGCACTGGACGTCAGCAACCGCGTCCAAGCCGCCCTCGTGGCCCGCGACGCAGACCTCACCACATGAGTCGGCCACAACGGCGAAGCCAGCCCCCAGGAAAGCCTGACTCGATGGCCGTCTGACGATCACCGAGCTGGCCGCCCGCGTGCAGCGGCGTCTCGCCCTGCCACCGCCGACTGCGCGACCTCCTACGGCCTCACTCCTGTCCATGGAGCCTCCGCGGCTGTCGTAGCGCACGTCGAGGGCGGTCTGGTCATTCGCGGTCGTTCAACGATCGGGTCAGCTGCCGGTTGGCAGCCCGTGCAGCCTCCAGTTCGGCCTTCGTCCAGCGACGCTCGCAGATCGACGGATTGCTGTTCCAGGCGGGTGATCGTCCGCTGGAGTTCCTCAACATCGCTGGCAGCGCAGAGGCCCGACTCACGCCAGAGCTGTTCCCCGATCGCGGCGGACAGCCGCTTCTCCAGCTGTTGGACGCGGGTGACGAGCCGGGCGTTGCGTGCCTGCGCGTTGGCGAGATCCGCCTGGAGCGAGGCGCGGCTGACGGGAGCAGCACCGGAGGCGGCGTACGTGGCGGGCTCGCGTTCGGCGGTGTGGACCAAGGCGAGCAAATCGCGGTGGCGGTAGAGGAAGGTGCGGTCCACGCCGGCCTGCCGGGCGATGCCGGAAACGGTGATGGGAGAGCCGTTACGGGCCGCCGCCGTGAGAGCGTTGGCCACCCGCTGGCGTCGGCGGTCGGTGCCGGCATATCGGCCGTCGTTCATTGCGGTCGTCACGGGGCGGTCCTCGGTGGTCGGACGTCGGGCAGGGGCTGGCCGACGCGGGGCATGCCGAGCAGAACGGTACGGCTGCGGCGTACGAGGCTGACGGCCTGCTCGATCTGGGCGCGGTCCTCGGACGTGAGGTCGTCGAGGTCGGACTTCACGCGCTGGATGAGGCGCCGGACCCGTCGGATTTCCTCTTCCGCGGGCATGGCCTGGGCTCGTGCCCAGTCGTCGGCCTCGAACGCGGACATCAGGCCGGTAGGGGCGGATTCTCTGAGCGCGACGGCTTTGCGCGGGCAGCCCGTGGCCACCGGCGACCCACCGGCGACCTGTCATACTGCGCGGCGCTTCCCCGCGGACCAGCCGCGGGCGGTGCGCCCCCGTCGGCTCCGGGCCGCGGCCGACCCGCCGGACGCGGCCCGGCGAGGAGGCTCCGCGGCCGGCGCGGTGACGACGACCGGGACGCCGGACGGGGCCTTGGCGCCGGTGATGCGGCTCAGTTCCGCCTCTCCCGAGCGCACCGCGGTGATCGTCGGGTTGATGCCGGCCGAGGCCATCAGCCGGTCCATGTCACGGCGTTGGCCGGGAGTCACCAGGGTGACGACGCTGCCGGACGCGCCGGCGCGGGCCGTGCGGCCGCCGCGGTGCAGGTAGTCCTTGTGGTCGCCGGGCGGATCCACGTTGACGACCAGGTCGAGGTCGTCGATATGGATGCCGCGCGCCGCGACATTGGTCGCCACCAGCGCCGTCACCTGCCCGCTCTTGAACTGCGCGAGGGTCCGGGTGCGCTGCGGCTGGGACCTGCCGCCGTGCAGGGCGGCGGCGCGGACACCGCTGCCGAGGAGGTGCTTGGTCAGCCGGTCCACGGCGTGCTTGGTGTCCAGGAACATGATCACCTGGCCGTCCCGCGCCGCGATCTCGGTCGTCGTGCGGTGCTTGTCCGCCTCGTGCACATGAAGGACGTGGTGCTCCATCGTGGTGACGGCACCCGCCGACGGGTCGACGGAGTGGACCACCGGGTCGGTCAGGTAGCGACGGACCAGCAGGTCGACGTTGCGGTCCAGGGTGGCCGAGAACAGCATCCGCTGCCCTCCGGGACGCACCTGGTCGAGCAGGGCGGTGACCTGGGGCATGAACCCCATGTCGGCCATCTGGTCCGCCTCGTCCAGGACCGTGACGGCGACGTCGCGCAGTCGGCAGTCGCCGCGGTCGATGAGGTCTTTGAGCCGACCCGGCGTCGCGACGACGATCTCGGCCCCGGCCCGCAGCGCGTTCGCCTGCCTGCCGATCGACATACCGCCGACCACGGTGGCCAGCCGCAGCCGCACGGCGCGGGCGTACGGGGTGAGCGCGTCGGTGACCTGCTGGGCGAGTTCGCGGGTGGGTACCAGGATCAGGGCGAGCGGCTGCCGCGGTTCGGCCCGGCGGCCCGCCGTTCGGGCCAGCACGGGGAGGCCGAAGGCAAGGGTCTTGCCGGAACCCGTACGGCCACGACCGAGAACGTCGCGGCCGGCCAGGGAGTTCGGCAGGGTGGCCGCCTGGATCGGGAACGGCACGCTCACGCCTTCGTGGCCGAGCGCGGCCAACAGCGGTGCCGGCATGGCGAGTTCGGCGAACGACTCGACGGCAGGCAGTGCGGGCTCGATCGTCTCGGGCAGCGTGAACTCGCCGCGGGGCGCGGCCTGTCGGCGGTCCGGGCCCTTGGGGCGGCGCCGGGCGCCGGAGCGGTTCGCGGTGGAGCCCTCGAATCGGTCGTAGGGGCGGGTGGCGAGCGTGGTTCGCTGGGTGCGTTGAGCGCGGGAAACGCGTGTTCTGTTCATGTGGAATCTTCCTCGATGCGGGCGCGTATCAAGGAATTCCCGCAGCATGATGAACAGCGCAGAGAATCGCGAGAACGAGCCGGAAAAAGACAGGGGTGAATCCCCCTGAAAATGAAGCGAGCTGGGGCCCGCACCCCAAGGTGCGGGCCCCAGCTGCGAAGTACGCGTAGGCGCCGTGGTCAGGCCGGAACGATGTTCTCGGCGGTCGGGCCCTTCTGGCCCTGGCCGATGTCGAACGACACCTTCTGGCCTTCCTGCAGCTCGCGGAAGCCCTGGGTGGCGATGTTCGAGTAGTGGGCGAAGACGTCGGCGCCGCCGCCGTCCTGCGCGATGAAGCCGAAGCCCTTTTCGGCGTTGAACCACTTCACAGTGCCGGTAGCCATGTCATTTCCCCTTCGGAAACGGTGCCGGAGTTCGCCCTGTGCGTCCTCCGTGTCGCCGTGATGATCAGCCCGCCGGAAAAATGAACCTTTTGGCAACCACAACTGCAACCTGTCTCAACAGTAGCACGGCGCACGGTCACTACCGCGAAAATAATTCTGCTCCGCCGGATGGAGGGGGGAATATTCCTGCTCCCGTACCTGATTCTCTCTTCGCGCCGACAGATATTTGCCCCCATCAGCGGGCCAGGAGCGCGCTCGCGCCGAGGTGGAGTGTGGGGTCGGCCGCGGCGCTCATCAGTCGGAAGGCTTCGTCGGCGGGCTCCTGGGGCAGGACGACGAGGAGCACCCAGCGTCCCACGGTCTCGCAGTCCAGGGTGATGACGTGCTCCTCGCCCGCGGACCGGGCCGGTTCCACGGTGATCACTCGGCCGGGGGCCATCACCGTGTGCGGTGCGTCGGGCCACTGAGCGGCGTCCACGGTGACTCCCACCGTGGTGTACCGGCCCGGCTCCAACGCGGTGACGAGCGAGGGCAGTTCCAGTTCGAGCGCGTCGCAGCGCGGCCACCAGGCCCCGTCCAGCGGGCCGTGGCTGACTGCCGGGGTGAGGGCCAGACGGGGCAGGGGCATGCGGTAGGTGTGCCCGCCGTCCGCGGGCAGGTCTTCGGCAGGTGTTCTACTGGGTTCCATCGTGCGGTCCCGTCCGGGAGCCGAGGACGGCTGCCCGCGTGGTCACTCGCCGGGAACGGCACCGCCCGTCGCGTTGCGCGAAAAGCCCTCGGTACGGCTCAGACTACGCCTGGACGGGGAGCAGCGGTTCGAGGAGCTGCGCCCGGGCCGATCAGGCCGGTGCGGCTTCTCACTTGGGTGTCACGGGGTGACGGGGAGTGTAAATCTAACGGCCCTGTCTCGCGGGGGGTGACCGAATCCCCCCGCCACGCAGTCCTCCGGCGAAGAGATGCAACTACGGGTGCTGTTTGCTGCCGAGCCTGCGGCTGAGTCGTGCTGACACCGTCCGGGCCGTCGAAGCCGGCCCGGGACAACGCTGCTCCGATCCGGCTGCGGACTTCGGCAGTGGTGGGGCGCGAGCGGGCACGGCGGCTCGTGCTCCCAGCTCCGCAGAATGGTCGTTGGCATCGGCCTCCTCGGCCCGTACGGAGGGGTGCACCTCGACGAGGTTCCGGATGGATGGCCATGGCGGTCACCCGGTGCCCGCGGGCGACGAGTTCGGCGACGAGGGAACGGCCGACGTTGCCGGTCGCCCCTACCACCGCGACGTTCAACCACCGGTCGGCTCCTCGCTCGGACGGAATCACGGATTCTCTCGCCTTCTCTCGGGGGCCCGTGGCGGGAAGTGATCGCGCGAAGGAGCGCCGAACCGCGTGGGTACTTCCGCACCTCGGTCGTCCGGATCAACCTAGGACCGGGCCGAGGCCGTCCGGTGGCCCTTCTTCCAGCGACCGGAAACGCTGCTCGTGGAACAACCTCTTCAGAGGCCCTGAAGCAGGCACCGTTCGGCGCGTCACGCCTCCGGGAACTGGCACCACAACCGCGCGGCCCCCCCCCCGGTCACCCCACGGGGGGGGGGCGCGCGGGTGTGGGGCGGGGTAAGCCGCGGGGGTGGACGGGGTCGGGGTATCCGGGCCCCCGGTGGGTGAAG
>NZ_JBIWPO010000087.1:8703-18637 GCF_044768275.1 Streptomyces sp. NPDC101152
TATGCATGGCCGCTCACGCCGCCACGTGCGGCCCCCCCCCCCCCCGGGTAACGGCCCCCACCCCCGCCCGCCCCGCCCCCGAGACACCACGGGGGGGGGGGCCGCGCGGTTGTGGTGCGGGATCAGCCGAGGGTGAGGACGGTGACGGAGTAGCCGGGCACCGTGTGGGAGAAGGCCGAGCCGACGCCGGTGACGGTTGCGGTGCTCGGGGTGATCTTGCGACCTGCGTCGCGCTCATGACGCCGGAGTACATCCGTACGTCGTCCACGGCGCCGTTGACGAAGTCCGTTGTCTTTCCGCCCCGCAGTGCCTGGCCGACGCGCGTGTGACGGGTGGCCTGCCAGGCTCTGGTGAACGTGCTCGTGCTCTGTGCCTTCCGTCGACGTAGAGCGTCAGGGTGCCGGCCGTGCCGTCGTCCACACCCACCAGGTGGTACCAGGTGTTCGCCGCCGGAACGGCCTTGCTGTCGGTGCGCACTTCGGCGGCCGAGGTGCTGTCGGAGGCGCGGCGCGTGAACGTCCCCTTGCCCGTGGTGCCGTTCAGCTGGAGGTAGTAGCCACTGATGTTGGTGCCGTCGGCACTGACCACCGTCTGGTAGCCCGAGACCTTGTTCAGTTTCACCCAGGCGGAGACGGTGAAGCTGCCCGAGGTGTCGACCACGGGCGAGGGGACGTCCACGCTCCCGCTCGCCGTTCCGTTGACCGTCACCGCACCCGAACCGACCTGGCCACTCGTCCAGTCGGCGCCCGAGCCGAGGGTGGCGTCGTGGCCGGCGCCGGAGGAGTCGGCCGCGGTGGTGCCGCTGCCCTCGTCCAGCGCCCAGTGCCCGGCGAGGCTGACGGCCGCGGAGGCGGGTGTCGCCGTGGCGGCCACCAGACCGCCGGTCAGCAGGGCGGCACTGGCGACGAGTGCCGTGGCCCTCGTTCTGACCCGTTGTCTGAGACGGTGCACGGGTCGACGCATGACGAGATTACCTCTGTCCTGCGAGGCGGACGTCCCGGCCCGCACCGGCCCCCGTGAGGATGGATCCCCCGTAGTGATCCCTCTGCCTGGCATGCCGTCAGGCAGAGGAGTCCGGCGTCGCCGTGAGTGGCGGATCACCCGTCAGTTCAGGCTCCACTTCTGGTTCGATCCGCCGTTGCACGCCCACAGATCGAGCTTGGTCCCGTTGGTCTTGCCGCCGCTGTAGGCGTCGAGGCACAGACCGGACAGGCTGTTGGTGATGGTCCCGTCGGAGTTGACGGTCCACTTCTGGTTGGTGCCGCCGGTGCAGTCCCAAATGATGACCTTGGTCCCGTTGGTGGTGCCGTTGTTGTCGGCGTCCAGGCACTTGTTGCCGTAGACCGCCAACTCGCCCCGGGAGGTGCGGGTGAAGGTCTGGTTGTGGCCGCCGGCACAGTCCCAGAGCTCGGCCTGAGTGGCGTTGACGATGGTGTTGTCGGCGAGGTCCACGCAGCGGCCGGAGCCTGTGCCGACGATCTCGTTGCCGTTGGTCCCCGCGATGTCCTGCACGTACACAGCGTCCAGGTCGGGCGCCCAGCTGCCGGAGTTGGAGAATGTCAGCGTGTTGGCGGAGCCCTTCGCCAGGCCGATCAGGACTGAGACGGTGCCTGGAGTGGTCCAGGAGCCGGTCGGCGGGAAGGAGACGACGGTCGGGTCCTGCCCGTTGACCTGCAGGGTCGCCGTCCGGGTGGTGCTGTCGCCGTTCACGTACGCGACGTCGGCGAGCTTGACGCCGGAGGCGGTGGTGGTGACGCCCTTGAAGGTGAGGGTGTTGGCCGAGCCGTTGCCGATGTTGCCGACCTTGGTGCCTCCCGAGCAGCCGGAGCACGTGGCCGTAGCAGCCGACCCGGCGAGGGCGTTGGCCGAGGACTCCGCCTCGTAGGTGCTGCCGGACGCCTCGGTGCCGGAGACGGTGAGGAGCACTGCCTCGCCGGCGGGCACGGTCGCGGTGTAGCCCGTGGCGAAGCTGCCCTTGTCACTGGCCGCCCAGACATCGCGCACCGACGCGGAGTCACCGGCCAGCCCCATGTCCGCCCAGCGGGCGGTGATCGGCGCCGCCGCGGAGGTGCGGTTGAGCAGGACCACGGCCCGCTTTCCGGTGCCGGACAGCACCTTGCTGTAGACCTGCAGCCCCTTCGTGTCCTCGGCGACCTTGACGGCCTGGAGCCCGCGCGGGTCCTGGTCGATCGCGATGACCTCGGGGTTGGTGAGGATGGCCGCCGTCGTGGAGTCCATGGTGGTGATCTTGTTGCCGGCCAGCAGCGGGGCGCCCGATATCGCCCACAGGCTCAGATGGGTGCGATTCTGGGCGGCCGTCAGGCCGGACATGCCGACCATCATCATGTCCGGGTCGTTGTAGTAGCCGGTGTGCTGGGAGGAGGGGTGCAGCGTCTGGTCGAAGTTGCTCAGCATGTTGGACATCGACGGGGTGTTCCCCCAGAAGACGATGTCCGTGCTGGTCCGCCACATGGTGCCGTAGCCGGGGGCCCAGTTCCAGGGACGCCCGGTGCCCCACTCGCAAAACGACAGCACCAGCTTCCGGCCGGTCACCGCGGTGGCGGCGTCGTTGGCGGCGCTGATCGCCCGGTAGGTGGTCTCCTGGTTCAGCCCCTCCTTCTGGCCGCCGCACCAGTCGATCTTGACGAAGTCGAAGCCCCACTTCTGGAACTGCTCCATGTCCTGCTGGTAGTGGCCCTCACTGCCGGTGTTGGGCGCCGCCGGCTTGGTGGTGGGGTAGTAGTAGCCGCAGCCGTTCTTGCCGGCGTCGGTGTAGATGCCGGCCTTGAGGCCGAGGCTGTGGATGTAGGAGGCGATGGCGCTCATGCCGCCGGGCCACTGCGTGGTGTCGACGGAGATGTTGCCGTCGCTGTCGCGGGCGCCCTGCCACCAGCCCTCGTCGATGTTGACGTACTTGTAGCCGGCCTTCGCCATGCCGGACGAGACGAGCGCGTCGGCCTGCGCCTTGATGGTGCCGTAGTCGATGCTGCTGGCGAAGCTGTTCCAGGACGCCCACCCCATGGGCGGTGGTGAGACCGGGACTTGACGGGTGGTCACCGCTGTCGGTTCAGTCCGGCCGAGGTCCGGCACGGGTGGCTGCCCGCCCGCAGCCGCGAAGCCGCCGAGCACGAGAGCCAGCCCTGCGGCCCGGATGAGGATGCGTCTTGCCAAGCGTTTCACGGTGTTCTCCTTGTGGGGGTGACTCGCTGCCCGAATCGGTGGCCTCGGGCAGCACGGCGCGAACAGAAAGAGGGGACTGAGGGCAGGCGCCGGCAACTGGGCGGCCGGCCTGCCGCCCTGAGGGGGCGTGGGGTCTTCCGCGGGGTGTGGCAGCCCGGCGCGAAAAGAGTGTGCGACGCCTTGCACCGGCCTCCCCGCCCTGGACTTCGGAACCTCGTGGACCCGCTTCACCTGGCGATGGGAATTCTCAGCAATCGACACTTTCCAACAACATCGAACTGCGCAGACAGTAGGGCCGCGCAAAACGAGCCGTCAATACCTCAGAAGGGGTCAGAAGAACTGACATCTCTCGCGGACCGGCCGGACCGGAGCAGTTGGCAGCGGGCCTACGAGGCGGAGAACGCGACGGTCGTCAACGCCAACCGGCTCAGCTCCACCAGCGCCTCGAACGGAGGCTACGTCGGGCAGATCGACAACAAGACCGACATGCGGGACGACAGCTTCGTGGACTTCCTCGTCAACCTGCCGACCGCGCGCTCGTACGTGATGACGATCAAGTACGCCAACGCGACGGGAGCCGACTCCACATAGGGCCTCGCCTACGACGGCGGTGCCTGGTCGACCGTCACCTACCCGCCAACCAGCTCGGGATGGGGCAAGCCGGCCGGCACCGTGACCGTCGACGTCAACCTTCACGCCGGCTGCAACATGATCCGACTGGCGAAGGGATCACCCGGCTTCTCCGACGGCGTCGGTTACGCGGGACTCGACAGCATCACGCTCGCCTGACAGCAGACGGGATCTCCGGCAGGGCCGCTCCGAGGTGCGGGGCGGCCCTTGCCGCTGGTCCGTTTCTAGAGGTTGTCCCGTAAGCCCTGGCCAGGGGTGAGATGATCTTGGTGTGGGTGGGGTGATCACGGCGTCGGAGCCTGGCTGGATCGGGCTGTTCTCGGGACTGAGCGAGCGGCAGTTCCGCAAGCTGGTCGGTATCGCGCGGCGCCGAGGTGGCGGGGCGCCGACCGGTGGGCGCAAGTGGGCACTGCCGCTCGAGGACCGGATCCTGCTCGTGGCCGCCCACTGGCGGACCGACTTGACGATGCGACAGATCGGCCCGTTGTTCGGGATCTCGAAGTCGGCCGCGGACCGGGTCATCGACCACATTGCGCCCTACCTCGCGCTCGCTCCTGGTCCGCCGCCGGCATCCGGTGGGCACCGTGCTGATCGTGGACGGAACGCTCGTCCCGACGCGCGACCGCACCGTCGCGACATCGAGCAAGAACTACCGCTACTCCACCAACCACCAGGTGGTCATCGATGCCAGCACCCGCCTGGTCGTTGCCGTCGGACGCCCGGTCGCGGGAAGCCGGCACGACTCGAAGGCGTACGCCGAAATCGGAGCGGACCGGGCCGCCAGGGATGCCCCGGTCATAGCCGACGGTGGCTACCTGGGCACCGGTCTGCTGATCCCGCACCGCCGCCCGGCAGGCGGTGAACTGACCGACGAGCAGGAGACCGACAACAAGGTCCATCGCAAGGCCCAAGCCCGCGTCGAACACGTTTTCTCCCGGATGAAGAACTGGAAGATCCTCCGGGACTGCCGTCTCAAGGGTGACGGCGTGCACCAGGCCATGCTCGGCATCGCCCGCCTCCACAACCTCGCCCTCGCCGGATAGAACGCGGAAGGGACGGACATCGACCCCACCCCCAGCAATTCCAAGATCGCTTACGGGACAACCTCTAGCCTCGGGGTCATGCCGTCAGCGCCCCTGCCGACCGTTCTTGAAGGCTGTCATGTCCGGCTGGAGCCGCTGGCTCTGCGGCACGTTCCCGACCTGTTCCGGGTCGGCGGCCGTGACGAGGATGTCTGGCGCTGGTTGAGTGCGCCCACCCCTGCCAGCGAAGAGGAACTGCGCGGGATCGTCTCCAAGCGTCTCGAAGAGGTCGACGCTGGCAAACGCGTCGCGTTTGCGGTGGTCAGCCGCATTCAGGGCACGGCCATCGGCACGACGAATCTGCACAGCTGGCACCAGTGGGACGGTCGCGTAGAAATCGGAGGCACCTGGTTCGGCAGGACGTGGTGGCGCACGGCAGCGAACTCGGAAACCAAGCTGCTGACGATGACCTACGCGTTCGAGACCCTCGGTTTCGAACGCGTCGTCTGGCGCGTCGATGTGGACAACATCCGCTCACAGGAAGCCATCAAACGGATCGGAGCTCAGCTGCAAGAGCGCCAGGTAGGCGCACTGCTCAAGCCGGACGGAACCCGCCGTGACCTACTTGTCTTCGTCATGCTCCGAGACGAGTGGACAGCGGCGAAGGTCAACCTGACCGATCGCCTGGCGAGAGGGTAGAGAACAGACTCCAGGCTGTCGCGCGACTCTCGCCGGTCGCCCGCCCCAGCGGAGTGGGGTCATCGTGCTGATCTCCTTCGGGCTTCGACACCTCGAAGATCAGCCGGTGGCCGTTCATCTATGCGGGCATCAGCCCAACGCCGGAGCAAACCCCCGGATCAGGTCGAACCCGTACACCATCTCCATGGACGCAACCCCTCACCCGCCCTCCCCCAACGTCACCACTCCATCATGCTGCTGCAGCAGTGCCCTGAGCTCCGGATGCAGCTCGAAGCCGAGCCGCGACTCCAGCTCGATGAGCCGCTCGGGGACCGCCGGCCTTCGCAACATGGCGTGATCAGCGGGCGAGTTCACCTGGAGCCATGACTCAAAGCGAGTCCACTCATGCTCGAACGCAGAAAGATCTATCTGTGTCATGCGCTGAACATAGACGGCCGTACAGGCAGTTCGATTTCCGTCAGACTGCCCGCTCTGACCGATAGGAGTTGAAACACCCACTGAGCCGCGCTGTCGACAAGCTCGACACGGAGGGCGAGGAGGGGACAGGCCGCGAGATGGTGCGCCGCGCGCTCAGCGCCCTGCTGAGCAGATCACCGCCAACGCAGGACTCGAGGGCGACGCGGTCGCAGAGCGGGTGCGCTCCCTGCGGCGGGAGATGGTCTGAACACCGCGACCGGCGAGTAAGCCGACGTGGGGCTCCACCCTGTTTCTGTGTTCTCCAGTTGACGGCGGAACGGCTGGCGTCGCAGGAAAGCTGCCCCCAAGCCGTGGCTAACGACGTTACGGTGTTCCGTCATACCTGGCTCAGGGGGCGGCGATGCGGCAACGGATGCGGAATGTGCGGATACGGACCGTCGCGGCGGTGGCGCTGATCGGGTTGACGGCGGCATGTTCGAGCGGCGCCGGGCCGGCGCCGGTGCCGACGGTGACGGTCACGAAGATGGCGGCGGCCGGGGCAGTGAGCGCGCGGCTAGACGCCGAGCGCGGTGGCACCGTCGTCAGCCCTTCCGGGATCGAACTCACGGTCCCTGCCCACGTGTTGACCCGCAACGCGAACGCGACGATTACGCCGCTGTCCGGTGGCGTGGTGGACGTGCACCTGGACGCGCCGTGGTCGGGCCGGGTGCGGGTCGGGCTCCCGGTGTCCGGCGCTGGCGAGGGCGCACTGATGGCCCATTACCGGGACGGTGCCTGGCACGTGGAGGACGCCGCTGTGGCCGACGGGCGGCTGACCGCGTCGGTGGACTCGCTATCGCCCTTCAAGATGGTCAAATGCCTCTTCGGCGGCGAGGAAGGCATCACGAAGTGCCTGCTGAAGCAGGGAATCAAGATGATTCCGTCGTCCCTGGCAAAGAAGATCGGCCTGGACGTGACGAACACCTGCGGTGATGTGCTCGATCTGTCGTCGTGGTTGGGCGGCGGCGCGTGCAGCGCGGGCGACCCGCCGGGCTGGAAGGCGCACACCCCGTCTGCGACGCCCAACACGGCTGGCGGGGGCGATTCCGGCAGTTCTGGCGACGGAACCGGGGCTTCCGGGGGCCGGGCCGCGCCCGAGTACGGCTCCGTCGCGCTGGAGCGCGGGCCGAGGAAGGACTCGGGGTATCGGTACACGCTGACGTTCAGCGGGTGGGCGCCCGGCACGGCGCTGCAGGTGGAGTGCTTCGACAGCGCGAGCCCGTCAGGCTTCTACGGCTTCACCCTCATCGCGGACGCCTCCGGCGCCGCCACCACCAGCCAGTGCTACTCGTCCGACGGTTCGGACCACTGGGCCACGGCGAACGGCGTGGCCTCCAACCACGTTTCCTGGACCGCGGTCGCCGCCCCGCCCGCGTCGACCGTGCACGGCGAGCAGGAGGGCAGCCACGGCGTGAACACGTTCACCAACTACCACAACGCCTCCGGCATGGGCCCGCGCATCGCAGCCGGCCAGTGGGTGGACGTCACGTGCAAGGTCTACGACCCGACAATCCCATCTGTCACCCCCGGCGGCTACTGGTACCGCATCACGTCCTCCCCCTGGAGTGGCGCCTACTACTCACCCGCAAACACCTTCATGAACGGCGACTCCTGGGGTGGCCCCTATACCCACGACACGGACTTCGCCGTCCCGGACTGCTGACCGTGTGGTAATCCGTCAAGTTACGGGGTCGGGACTGGCGCGCCCCTTCCCACAACCATGGTCGTCGTGACCGTGGTCCGGACATGACTGCGGCCCGCCACCGGGGGAGGGCGGCGGGCCGAGGAGCGGCCGGAGCACGGACCGCTGTGAGGGTTGCCGGAAGTGTAGGCCCGCCCCGGTCGGCGAGCCTCCCGACGGCCACCAGGGCGAGTGTCCTTGGGCCTGCCTGTCCCCAAGGGCTATGGGATGCAAGGGATGGACGGGCGTCTGTACCCGCCCCCCCTCAACGCGTGGGTACCCGGACGAGCGGGCGTCTGGGTGGCGGCCGTTACAGGAACGCCCGGACGATGAGCGTGCCGACCTTGCGTGGTCCGGGTGGCGCGGGCAGAACCTGCGTGTGCACGCTCGTGAAGCCGTGCCTGCCGAGCAGCTGCTCCCACACCGCAGGCTCGTAGTCCCACCGCTTCAGCACGAGGGGGGTCCTCGTCGACGCCGCGCGGAATGTAGGAGGCCTGGCAGCCGTAGCAGCCCTCTACCGGAGGCCGCTGCGAGAACACCAGCGTCCCGCCCGGGCACAGCCGCTCACGCACCACGGGCAGCAGCCGGGCCGGGTCGGTGAACCACACCGCCCCGTACACCGAGTACACCGCGTCGAACGGCTCCCCGCAGTCCTGCAGGAAGGCGACCGCCTCCGCCTGGTGCAGCTTCAGCCCCGGCATCGCGCCCCACCGTTCGCCAGCCGCACGAAGTTGCGCGGGGGACACGTCCACGGCGACGGCCTGCATGCCGAGCGAGGCCAGGTGCGCGGCGTTGCCGCCCTTCCCGCAGCCCAGATCAAGGACACGGCCTCCGGGGGGCAGCGCGAGCAGCTCGGCGCCCGGGCCGTGGTCCTCGTACTGGGTCCAGTTGAACCAGGTCGTCTCTCCCCGTGCGTTCACCGGCCGGCGTTCGGGACGCTGCCGCGAGTAGGTGTCCCAGGCGATCGCCGTCTCTGTCACGTCGTGCTCCGCTCGTCGGGCAGCCGCCCGGCTGTGAGACCGGACGGCTGGAGTGTCCTACAGATGGGCCGTGGCCATCAGCCCCCCTTGGGGCTGTCGTGGCATCCGGCGTGGCACTGGTTGCAGTCGGCCGCGTCGCCCCACAGGTCCTTCTCGGCCGTGTAGCCGGCAGTGCGGATCGCGGTCAGGGTGCGCTCGCGCTCAGCCTGGGGGTCGCCGGGCGTCTGCTCGTCCTCGTCGGTGGGGACGTGGTGGACGAAGTGGCCCACCACGCGCTGGCAGAAGGCGGCGTAGTCGACGGTGTGCACGATGAACGCGTGCCATCCGTGGTCGACCAGCCGGCTCGGTACGAGGGACTGTCCGGGCTGCTGGCCGGAGGCGGCGATGAACGCTGCGGCCTGGCCGACGATGCGGCGGGCGGTTGTCGTGTCGATGTTCGGGTGGTCGGCGGTGATACGGCGGACGAGCCGCGCGGCCACCTCGGGTTCGACGAGGGCGAGTGGAGGGTCCGTCGTCCGGACCGAGCAGACGGGCTGCGGTGGCGAGCATCGTTTCGACGTCTGGCGGGGATTGGCCAGGCCCTGCCGCTACGGGCAGTTGGGCTGTACGGTGCGGCATGCCCCCGCCCTCCGTATACGCTCGGTTGCTTAACGACTACGACGGTAGGAAGCCGTGAGCAGCGCTTGAAGTGACTGCGGGTACAGGTGGATTGCCGCCATCCGCACGCAATGGGGGTGCCATGCCAACAGGACCAAGGTCAACCCTGACTGGCGGTCAGGGAATGCCGCCGCGGCCCCGAGCGGGAGTCATCTCCGGCTACGTCTTCCGCGTCATCCGCGAGCAGATGGGCTACACCCAAGAAGCCGTCGCCGAGCACCTGCGGGTGTCTGTCGACACGATCGCGGGTTGGGAGTCCGGCCGGCGCCCCCTGACCGCCGTGCCGGTCGGGCAGATGCTCATCCACCGCCACCGCCTCATGCAGATGGTCGAGGGTCGTGCGCTACGCCCCAGCAGCGTCCGCTCGGGCTGCCTGCCCGAGCGCGACGTGCGTGACGCGAAGCGGGCAGGTTGTGGCCGACTCGCCAGGCATGTCGCGCCCAGATAGTTGACGAATACCGGATGCGGGTCGACTCCATCTCGAACAGAACCGGCGTAACATCCGAGTATCGTTCCCGTCCGGCATAAGCCCAGTTCAGCGATCCAGCGCACCTTCGGTGCGCGCCGGGGGCGTGGTAAATCCCGTGGTGCGAGCCGAGGTGCTTCTGTCTGCCCTGACATGGGCTGAT
>NZ_JBIWPO010000088.1:0-17070 GCF_044768275.1 Streptomyces sp. NPDC101152
CTTCGAAGTCGGGCCTTCAGGAACATGCCGGTGGATTTTATTGGAAGGGCGTCGACGAGGACGACCGACTTGGGGAGCTTGTACTTGGCGAGTCGGCCAGACAGGGAGTTCATGATGTCGTCGGGCGACACCTCGGCGCCCGCGCGGGGCACGACCAGCGCTCTGCCGACCTCGCCCCATCGTTCGTCGGGTACGCCGATCACCGCGCATTCGGCGACCGCGGGATGCTGGTGGAGGAGTTGCTCGACCTCTGCGGGGTAGACGTTCTCTCCGCCGGAGATGTACATGTCCTTGATCCGGTCGACGATCGTCACGTACCCCTCCTCGTCGACGGAGGCCGCATCCCCGGAGCGGAACCAGCTTCCTTCGACGAAGGCGTCCTTGGTTGCTTCGGGCCACTGCCAGTAGCCCTTCATCACGTTGAGGCCCTCGATGATCACCTCGCCGACCTCGCCCGATGCGACATCGGTGAGGTCGGGCCGCACCACACGTACGTCGGTGAAGAAGCAGGGCGTGCCGGCCGAGCCGGCCTTGCGGATGCTGTCCCGTGCGCGCAGGCCCAGTGCGGCGGGGGCGGTTTCGGTCAGGCCGTATGCCTGGAGGAAGGTCAGGCCACGGTCCTGGTATGTGTGGATGAGGGCCTTGGGTACGGGTGCCGCCGCGCACTGCAGGATCCGGATCGAGGACAGGTCGGCCGTCGCCCACCGCGACGACCGGGCCATGGCCTGGTACATCGCGGGTACGCCGAACATCCTCGTCACCCGATGCTCGGCGATGACGTCGAGAACCCGGTCCGGATCGAAACCGCTCATCAGCACCGACGTCCCTCCTTTGAGGAAGCCCGGCAGGAAGACGGCGTTGAGGGCGGCGGTGTGGAACATCGGTGCCACCACCAGAGCCACGTCGTCGGAGGCGATGTCCACGTCCAGCAGCATGTTGAAGCAGTTCCAGGCGATGTTGGCGTGGGTGAGCATGACCCCCTTGGGACGGCCGCTGGTGCCAGAGGTGTACTGGATCATGCACACCTCGTCGAGGCCGACCGTCTCGTCCAGGGGGTTGTCCGGTGCGCTCGCGAGCAGCTCCTCGTAAGGGCGCCCCACCTCGACGTAGTGCTTCACCTCGACGTCGTCCCTGAACGCGTCGACGATGTCGGTGAGTTTGGCCGCGAACACCAGCACCGACGCTCCCGAGTCGCCCAGGATGAAGGCCAACTCGGGTGCCGCGAGGCGGGTGTTGAGCGGTACGAAGACGGCGCCCAGCGCGTTCGCGGCGAACAGGGTTTCCGTCAGGGCCGGATGGTTCGCGCCGAGGTAGGCGACCCGGTCGCCGTGGCCGACCCCCAGGGCACGCAGGGCGTGCGTGAGCCGCGTCACGCGCGCGGCCAGCTCTCCGTAGGACAGGGATCCACCGTCGTGCACGACGGCGGTGGCCTCCGGTGCCATGCGGGCACGCCGCGCGGGCCACGAGCCGAGCCCTTGATTGCGCATGGTGCGTCTCTCTTCTCTCAGAGTTCTCAGAGCCAGTCGGGCCATGTGTAGTCGGCCGAGTCGTCGTGGTCCCGGCGGGGCGGCAGCGGGGCGAGCCGCCCCTGAGAGAAGACCAGCGGTGCGGCGCCGGTCTTCTCCACCCCGAGTTCCCGGACGCGGCCGAGGACGAAGTAGTGGTCGCCGAGGGTCCACACGTCGGCGATGTCGCAGTCGATCCAGGCGGCGACGCCCGCCAGGACGGGGCTGCCCGAGGGCGCGCCGCGCCACGGGTGGCGGTCGAAGACGGCGGGGGCCTTGGCGCTGACATCCCGGCAGAGGCCCTCCTGGCCGGCGGCCAGCACGTTCACGCAGAAGGCGCCGCCGGCCATGATCCTTGGCCAGGTGGTGGAGGAGCGGCCGGGGAAGAACGCGACGAGCGGGGGGTCGAGGGACACCGAGGTGAACGAGCCGATGACCATGCCGACCGGGGTGCCGTCGGGTTCCTTCGCGGTGACCACCGTGACACCCGTCGGGTAGTGGCCGAGCACGTGCCGGAACCGACCCAGGTCCTCCGCCGGCCCGCCGCCGGGCGTCGTCGCTGCGGACGTCGACCGGTTCACGCCGGGTTCTCCACGCCGACCAGAGAGCGGGCGTATCCCGTGGCCCACCAACTGTGCTGGGCGTTGATGTGCGTCTTGTACGTGGCGACGTCGCGCAGGTACCGCTGCATGCGCTCGCCGTTCGCCAGCGCGCTGGAGCCACTGGCCGAGGCCAGCATCTCGACGGCCTGGCAGGCGAGTTGGCCGGACTGCCGGGCCGTGAGGGAGAGGGCCTGGTCGTCCAGTTCGGAGAAGGGCTCGCCCCCTGCCAGGCCCCGGGCCGCGTAGGCGGTGTAGTCGTCGGTGACCGACAGGATGATCCGCTGCGCGCTGTCGGCCAGGGCCGTGGCCAGGCCGAGGTTGCGCTGGTGTTCCGGATCGTGGCTGCGCGGCTTGAAGGGCGGCAGCGGGCTGTTCTTGGTGGTGATGATCCGCTGGTACTCGTCGACCGCGGCCCAGGCGGTGCCCGCCACGATCGAACACAGCTGGATGTTGAAGAACGACATCAGCCGGCCCGCGTACATCGGGTTGCCGTGCAGTTCCACACCCGGCCCGTCGGTGGCGTCGTTCGCCAGGAGGTGGGTCCTGGACACGTACTCGTACGGTACGAGGACGTCCTCGGCCACGACGCTGTTGGAGCCGCTGCCGCGGAAGCCCAGGATCTCGCCCCAGTTGTCGAGCATCCGCCAGCCGGAGGGCACGAGCACCAGGCCCGGCGTGGGCATGCCGCCCTCTTCATCGATGATGAGCACGCCACCCAGGAAGTGCGTGGAGACGTTGACTCCGGAGGAGTAGTCCCAGCGGCCGTTGACCAGGTACCCGTCGGGGGCCCTCGTCGCGGTGGCGCTCGGGGCGATCGGCAGCGGGGCCCGGAAGTCACCGTCCGGCCCGAACACCTCGCGCTGGGTGCTCGCGGGGAAGCGGCCGGCCACCACCAGGCTGTGAGAGGCGGCCAGACACAGGTTCCAGCCGCTGGACGGGCAGCCGCGGGCCACCTCGGTGACCATCCGGGAGTAGGTCCGCAGGTCGAACTCGTAGCCGCCGAAGCGGCGTGGCTGGAGGGACCGGTAGAAACCCGCCTCCAGGAACGCCTTGTGCGTGTCCTCGGAGATACCGGTCCGCTGTTCGGTCTCGTCCTGATGGTCCCGGAGCCAGGCCCTCATGCCGGCGGCCCGGCGCACCAGTTCCTCCGGTGTCAGGTCCGGCTCCGGCTGCGGAATCTCGATGATTTTCTCGGCTGTCTCGGTTGTCTCGGACAATTCGCACCCCATCCGCTGCTGTTCTGGGTTGGCCTGAGGGGAGTGTTGGCAGCGCAGCGAAGGACCGTCCAATGCCGGTGACTGCGGGCTTGATGAGTGCCGTGCATCACAGCAGGTCGGAGAGGGGACGGGAATGCCGCACATTTCTGCCTGGTGACGTGCGGGGAAGCGCGCTGTAACCTGGCGCGCACCACGACGCGGTGGACTTCGCCTTTCTGGAGGGCTCAGTGGAACTCCGGAGTCTGCGCCATTTTTCGGCGCTCGCCGAGACCTTGAACTACCGGGTTGCCGCCGAGCGTCTGCACCTCACCCAGCCCGCGCTGACGCGATCGATCGCCGCCCTCGAACGTGAGCTGGGCGTCCAGCTGTTCGACCGCGACAAGCGGCATGTGGCGCTCACCTCCGACGGCGCGGAACTGCTCGAACGGGCGGGCGAAGTGCTGGCCGACGCCGACCGGCTCGCCGCCGCCGCGGACGCCATCAAGGCCAGGCGACGGGACGAGGTGCGGGTCGCGCTCTACGGGGTGGCTCTCGCGGAGCTGACGCATCCGGTCATCGAGGCGTTCTGCGAGCGGTATCCCAGAGCCACGATCCGGGTGCACGAAGCGGACTTCCACCAGGGGCAGGCCCCGCTGCTGGCCGGCGAGTGGGACGTGGCGCTGATGTGCCTGAACGTCGACATGCCGGGCCTGACCCGCGTGCCGATCTTCACCGAGCCCGTTTCCCTCGCGCTGTGGAAGGGGCATCCGCTGGCCTCGGCCGCCGCGGTGGACATGACCGAGGTCTACGACCAGCCCTGGGTCACCCCCCACCCGGGCGACGGCTGGTGGGTGGGGGGACGTCACGGGGACCACGACGCCCCGACGGTCGGCTCCCACGCTCGTTCGGTCCTGGACATGACCTCGAAGATCGCCTACCAGCACATGGTGGGACTGATGCCGCTGTCGGGCGCCCGGATGTTCCCGCACCACCCGGGAGTGGAGACCGTCGCTCCGAAAGAGCCCCTCCACGCTGTGGCCGCGGTCGCCTATCCGAGGACGGGCCACTCGCCCGCCGCCCCGGCGTTCGCCGAGGTCGCACGCCGGGTGGCCCGACGTGCGCCCGGCGTTCCGTACGCCGAGATCTCCCGGTAGGAGGGGGCAGCCGCCGTACGGCGGCTCGCCCGCCCAGGCCGCGTGCAGGACGGCGCGCAGCTCGTCGGCGGAGGCCGGGCGGGGATTCGCGTACGGCGCCCCGAGAGCGACGTCGACCGCACGGTCCACGTCGGCGGCGGTCAGGCCCAGGTCGGCGAGCGATCGAGGGATGCCCAGCCGCTCGCCCAGCTGGTGCAACTCCCGTACCGGATCCGGGACATCGAGCGCCCGGCGCAGCGCCGCCAGTGCGTCGGGAACCGCCGGCGCGTTGAAGGCCAGCACATGGGGCAGGACGACGGCGTGTGTCTCGGCGTGCGGCAGGTCGAAGGTGCCGCCGAGCACATGGCAGCGCTTGTGGTGCAGCCCCATGGTGGTAGCGCCGAGACAGGCACCGCACAGCCACGCCCCGTACAGCGCGCGGCTGCGGGCGTCATGCCCCGAGGGGTCGGCGACGATCTCGGGAAGGGCCGCGGCCAGCGCCCGCACACCCTCCTCCGCCATGAGGGAGACGATCGGAGTGGAGTCCGGGGCGTACAGCGCCTCGACGGCGTGCGCGATCGCGTCCATGCCGCTCGTCGCGCACCCCACGGGCGGCATGGACCCAAAGGGCGGCATGGTGAGCGTGGGCAGCGGGTCGTGCACGACGCTGCGCGGCAACGCCTTCGGGTCTCGGGTCGCGCCCGGTGCGTTTGACCGCGCCCTCGGTCGGGCCCCAGACGGGTGTCCTCTCCGATCCGGCGTACGTCGTCGGGACGGTCCTGAGCGCGACGGCCTTGGCCAGGCCGGTCACGGAACCGCCGCCGACCGCCACGCAGCCGTCGGCCGGGTTTCGCGAGCCGCTTCGACGGCCAGGTCGGCGACCTCCACCGGGACGTGCGTCACAGGCCATGGTCGTCGCACAGCACGAGGACGCGGTGCAGGGCGAGAAGCGCGACCTCGTCGGGCACCGCGTCCGGGACGGCACCCGACCGGAAGAGGACGCGCATCGGCTGTGCCTGATGGGTGAAGTCCAGGGCGCGTTCCCTCACGCGATCACCGGTTGCAGCACGATGTCGAAGCGTGCTCGGCGGAAGGGGTTGGCCAGGCCCAACTCCGCGGCCTCCGCGGGGGAGTCCACCTCGACGAACTCCTCGACCAGGCTCTCCTTCACGGCGAAGACCGCGTCCGACTCCAGATAGTCGCTGCCCGCCACGAAGATGTGCGTCGTCACCGGGCTGTACCCCTCGGCGCCCACGATGAAGTGGACATGGGCCGGACGGTAGGGGTGACGGCCGGTCGCCTCCAGCAGCGAGCCGACCGGCCCGTCCGTCGGAATCGGATACGGGCTCGGAACGCACGAGCGGAACCAGAACCGCCCCTCCGCGTCCGCCGTGAACAGCCCGCGCCCATTGCCCGGCGGCTGCTTCTCCGGCTGCTGGACGTCGTAGAAGCCCTGGTCGTCGGCCTGCCACACGTCCAGCGTCGCACCGGGCAGCGGGGTGCCGTCGACGGAGACGACCCGTCCGCTGATCACACACGGCTCGCCGCCGCCGACCAGATCGATGTTCGCCCCGAGTTCACGGACCGGGGACACGGTCATGTGGAAGGGGCCGAGCACCGTCGAGTCGGTCGCGGCGGCCGCCTTGTGGTCGTTGATCGTCTCGACGAGCATCGACACACCCAGGACGTCCGACAGCAGGATGAACTCCTGCCGGGTGTCGTCGCACATGTGCCCGGTTGCGGTGAGGAAGTCGATCGCCCGCTCCCACTCGGCCTGGGTCGGCTCGATGTCCCGTACGAAATCGTGCAGGTGACGCGTCAGGGAGGCCAGCACCTCGCGCAGTCGGGGATCGGAGGTGTGGGCGAAGCTTTCCAGCACCGCCGTCGTCGTCTCGGTCTCCGCGGGCTTCGCGGTCTTCGCCGTGAGGTCCATGGCCGCTCAGCCCCGCCCGAGGATCTGCCGCAGCGCGTCCCGCAGTGCCGCCGTGACGTCACCGGTGGCGTCCTGGCGGCGGAAGGCCACGTGGTTGTCCGGCCGCACCAGCAGCGCGCCCGAGTCGCCGATCTCCCGCAGCCGGGCCCAGTCCCCGTACGGGTCCTCGTGCTCCTGGCCGGGGCCGATGACCGCCGTGGCGATCTCCAGGCCGAACTCCTTGCCGAGGATGCGGGCGGCCTCCGTCCAGGGCTCGCCACCGATGCCGGTGATCAGGGTGAACCGGCCGTTCCCGCCCAGGTCCAGGGTGGACAGATTGCGGGTGCCCGCGTCGAGCCAGGCGTGCGGGAGCTTGGCGCCGGGGCGGGTGCTCGGCTGGAAGTGCAGCTCGGGGTCGCGTGCGAAGCCGGGGTCCTCGGTGCCGTCCGGGACGATCGCGGCGGAGGTGTAGCGCTGGTTGAGGTCCACGCCGTGGGCGTTGAACTCGTACGCCTTGAAGGCGATCGCCTCCCGCAGCCGCGCCCGCTGCTCCTCGGCCTCCGTAGTGGCGTCCTTGCGGGCGGCGATGTTCCGCCACAGCTGCTCGGGGGTCTGCGGCGCCAGGCCGCCGAGCGCCTCGAAGACGGGTGCCGTCTCACCGATGGACTGGTTGGCCCGGGTGACGACCTGCTTGCCGACCGGTGCCCGCTCGTCACTGTAGGTGTCCAGCAGGGACGGGGACGCGGTGCCGTCCAGGACGAGCTTCAGCTTCCATGCCAGGTTGTAGGAGTCCTGGATGGAGGTGTTGGAGCCCAGCCCGTTGGACGGTGGGTGCCGGTGGCAGGCGTCGCCCGCGCAGAACACCCGGCCGCTGGAGTACGTCTCGGCGTACATCTCGTTGACCGTCCACGCGGAGGACGACTTGATGGTCACCGGGATCTCGTCGTCGCCGATCAGCTTGCGGACGACGGACAGGGCGTACTCCTCGGTGAGGTCCGGCGGCCCGGCGTCGACGTCGTAGCCCCACACGATCAGCCACTCGTTCCACGTCCGTACGCAGCGCACCAGGCCGGCGCCGATGCCGCCCACGGTCGCGCCGGGCGCCAGCACCCAGTAGAGGGTGGCGGGTCGGTGCGCCACGTACTTGCTGAGGTCCGCGTCGAAGACGATGTTGATGCTGCCGGCCACGCCCATCTGGCCGCCCATCGGCAGTCCGGCGTCCTCGGCCACCTTGCTGCGGCCGCCGTCCGCGCCGATCAGGTACTTGGCACGGATGGTGTACCTGTCGCCGCGCAGCCGGTCGCGGACCAGGGCGGTCACGCCGTCGGCGTCCTGCTCGTGCGACACATACTCGGTGCCGAACCGCAATTGGCTTCCGCGCGCTATGGCCCCGTTCACGAGCACCGGCTCCATGAGGTGCTGCGGCATGTCGCACATCCGGGTGGGGCTCGCCAGCTCGTGCGCGGCCTGCACGAGCGGTTCGTTGCCCCAGGACCTCAGCCGGCCGAGCTCCTCGCCCGCGATGGCGGTGCAGAAGACGGTGTTGCCCATCAGATACTGCGGGGTGGCCTGGGCGATCACATCCTCTTCGACACCCAGGTCACGCAGCACTTCCATGGTGCGCTGGTTGGTGATGTGCGCCCGGGGCGTGTCCGCGAGGCGGGAGTAGCGGGTGACCATGACGTTCGGCACGCCATAGGTGCTCAGCGCCAGTGCCGCGCTCGCTCCCGCGGGCCCGCTGCCCACGATGAGCACCTCGGTCTCGACGCTCGGCACGGTCGGCACGGTTGTCATCGGTACGTTTCCTCCCCATCCGCCAGTCGCTTGTTCAGCCAGGCCATCAGTGCCTCGGCCACGTCGTCGGAGTTCTTCTCGCCCATGGGCAGGTGCCCGTTGCCCGTGAGCCCCAGGTCCGCCAGGCGCAGCAACTCAGCGTCCGCACCGGCCTGGACGAGGTAGTCGGCGACACCGTGCTGGAACGCCGCGAACGGCGAGGTGTCGGCCGCGACCACGGCGATCGGGAAGCCCTGGAGCCCCGGCAGGGACCGCACGGGACCGGCCTGTTCGTCCTGGACGAGACAGTCCTGCAGCCCGTCGCCCCCCGCCTCGCGCAGCCCAAGGCGCAGTTCCTCCGGGGTCCGCGCCGGCGGCTCGTAAGTGATCGGGGCCGCCGTGAGCCCCCACTCCAGCCTTCCGAGGCCGGGCAGTTCGACGAACGGCGGCCCGATCGGCTCGACGGAGACAACGGCCTTCACCAGCCCGGGCCGGGCATCGGCGACCAGCCAGCCGAACGGCGCCCCCATGGAGTGGGTGATCAGCACGGCCGGTCCGATACGGTCCAGCAACTCGGCCCCGCAGCGCCGCATCTGCTCCTCGTTCTCGGCGAAGGTGGGCAGCGGCGGGCCCTGGCTCGCCATCAACTGGTCCAGCGCGGAGTCGTCGCCGACCTCGCCGCTGCCGGGCCACTGGCTGCCAGGTCGTCCTGCCCCGTCGCAGAACAACCAGCGGATGAACTCGTACGTCGGCGCCGCGCCCTCGACGGGCCCGAGGACATCAGGGTGGTACGGGGAGCGCCCGTGCCCCGGACGGTCGACCACGTACACGGCGTAACCGGCCTGGAGGAACCGGGTGGCCCAACCGGGGCGCCCGTCCGGCGTCGACAGGTAGTCCGTGCCCTGGCCGCCGCCCCCGTGGACCATCACCACAGGCAGCGGATACCGGAGATCGGCCGGGATCTGGTACTGGACGTACATTGCGGCCTCGGCGGCCGTCCCGGCCTCGGTCGGCTTGCGCCCGACACCGACCCAGAACGCGCCTTGCTCGCTGATCGTCAACGACGAGGCGGCACGGGCCGGCTCGGCGGTTCCGGGTGGTGGGGAGCTGGTCATCGGCGAACCTCCGTCACGGCGTCTGCGCCCATGCCCAGCACTATTGGCGACCGGCTCCGGGGCGGTCCAATGCCGGTTGGGGACGCCGTGATGCATGGCGCTCATCAGCGTCCCCCAGGGCGGCTGCTTCACCGGCAAGGTGCGCGTGGCGGCGAGGGTGACCAGGGCGTCGGTGTAGAGCGCGGCCTCCAGCTGCTCGACGACCGGCAGTTTGTGCTGCGGGTCGCGGTCGGAGAGGCCGGTCAGGTGGAAGCTGCCGGTGCCGACCCAATCGCTCGCGACGTCGTCGACTCGGCGAGACAACACGACCGAGCCGCGAGAGGCAGACCTGGAGCAGGACTACCCGCCAGTTCGACCTCACCGGCGGCCGGCTCCGCGCCCACACCCCCGACGATCGGGCTTGAGTTGAACGGGGCGGGGCTAATCGACCAGGTCCAGTGCGGCCCCGACCATGCTTTCGGTGTCAAGGTGGTGGTACCGGTAGACCTCGTCCAAGGAGCCGGACTGCCCGAAGCGGGTGACGCCAAGTGCTGTGGTCGGGACCTGGTTGATCGTGGCGAGGAAGGCCAGCGAGTGCGGGTGACCGTCCAGGATCGTGACCAGGGGTGTCGCCCTGTCGGCGGGAAACACCTCGTCAAGGATCCAGTGGTCGGCCGGGTCCTGGCCCTGGCGGGCACGCACGGCGCGGTAGAGGAGGTCGGGGCTGGTGATGCAGATGAGGTCAGCCCGGATGCCGCTCTGGTCCAGGCGGTCGGCGGCTGCGAGGGCCTCCGGTACGAGCGGACCCGTACGCGAACAAGGTGTTGCTTCCTGAGTCCCGCCTCGTTGACCTGGTATGGCGATCAAGGACGCGGTGCTGGCTCAACTCGCCGTTCGATTTGAGGTGTTGCTGCCCCACCTGAACGAGCGGCAGCGTCGACTCGCGCTCGCGACCGAGGCGAGATTGCTGGGCCACGACGGGGTGCGGGCCGTGGCCAGGATCGCCGGCGCGAGCGAGAGCACCGTACGCAAGGGTGTCTTCGAGTTGGAGGCGGGCGGCGAGGGCCTGGCGGAAGGTCGGATCCGCAGGCCGGGCGGCGGACGCAAGACCGCGACCGAGCTGGATCCGGGGCTGCTGCCCGCCCTGTTGAGTCTGGTCGAGCCGGACGAGCGCGGCGATCCGATATCGCCGCTGCGCTGGACGACGAAGTCACTGCGGCGTCTCACGGCGGAGCTCACGAGGCGAGGGCACCGTGTCTCGCCGGTGACCGTCGGCCGGCTTCTGCGGGAGAACGGCTTCAGCCTGCAGGCGAACGCTAAAACGCTGGAAGGAGACCAGCATCCGGATCGGGACTCGCAGTTCCACTACATCAACGATCAGGTCAAGCAGTTCCAGGCCGCGGGCGAGCCGGTGATCAGTGTCGACGCCAAGAAGAAGGAGAGTGCGCCACGAGGCACTTTGTCATATCCCCGGTGAAGCCGGGAGGAATTCGGAGGAACATTCCTGGGCCTGATGGCTTACCTGGATCCGAAAGGAAAAGGGGACAGTAGCATGCCAGAGAAGCGGCGGTCGTGTCCAGATACAAGGAACGGGGTGCCGCGGGGCCCGAGCGATACGGTGGAAAGCTAAACTGCCTGAAACCCAATCTCCAGAAGACGCAACTTTTCGTCCGCCGGAAAGGTATCTGAAACCGGCGCCGCGTCATGCATCGTAGTCGGTTCCTATGCGATGCACCCTCCGTGATGCGGAGCGATCCCCAGTGAGGGGATTCAAGGAGATGAGTGGGGCACCTAAGTCGCTCTATGACGTATGGCAAGGATGAACGTGGGATCGCCTAAGGGGCACATTCTGTGTGTCCTATGGTGACAGAGGCCCCGTATTAGACGTGGGAGTAACGCCCCACCAGGGAGGACGGGAGAGCCGTCTACAGGTCGAAGGGGGCCAGGTGATCGGACACTTAACAGCCATGAGGTACGCGTGATGCGAGAAGCCGAAAAGGTACTGGGTGTCCTGCGTGAACGCGGAAGGCGTGGCCTGCCGCTGGAACGTCTTTATCGACAACTGTTCAACCCAGAGCTGTATTTACTCGCTTACGGCCGCTTGTACTCCAATAAGGGGGCAACAACTCCCGGAGTCGATGGGGAGACTGTCGACGGCATGTCCGTGGGTAAGATCGGGCGCATCATCGACGCGCTGCGCTACGAGCGCTATCGGTTCAGGCCCGTGCGGCGCACTTACATTCCCAAAAAGAATGGGAAGAAAAGGCCGTTAGGTCTTCCATCCTGGTCGGACAAATTAGTCGGCGAGGTGATACGCCTCTTGCTTGAGGCATATTATGAGCCGCAGTTCTCGGATCGTTCGCATGGCTTCCGACCTAACCGTGGATGCCATACCGCCCTGTCGGAGGTAGCGAATCAATGGACCGGCACCACTTGGTTCATCGAGAGCGACATTGCCGACTGCTTTGGGTCGATCGATCACGGGATCTTGCTGTCCATCCTGGAGGAGAAGATTCACGACCACCGTTTCCTGCGGTTGTTGCAGAACATGCTCCGAGCCGGATACCTGGAAGATTGGGTTTGGCATGCCACGCTGAGCGGTGCGCCGCAAGGCGGGGTTGCTTCTCCTGTCCTTTCCAATATCTATCTGCACCGGCTGGATAGTTTCATCGAAGACGTTCTCAGCCCGGAATACACCCGAGGGAAAGGTAGGGTTCTCAACCCCGAATACCGCAAGGTGGATCTCGCAATCCGACGCGCCCACAGACGGGGTGACCGCGTCACCGTACGCGCCCTGCGCAAACAACTACGCAGCCTGCCGAGCAGGGACCCCGCAGATCCGGGATTCCGACGGCTCCGCTATGTACGGTACTGCGATGACCACCTCCTCGGTTTCACCGGACCAAAATCAGAAGCCGAAGAGATCAAAGAGCGACTTGCAAAGTTCCTGCGTGACGAACTCAAGCTTGAACTGTCGCAAGAGAAGACGCTCATCACTCACGCCCGCACAGGCGCAGCACGTTTCCTCGGCTACGAGATCACTGTCCAGCACGCCGATCACAAGATCGGCAGCAAGGGGCGCTCCGCCAACGGAGTCATCGGCCTGCGTGTGCCCCTCGACGTGATCAAGACCAAGTGCGCCCCGTACCTCAAGCGCGGCAAACCCGAGCGAAGAACCCAGATGGTCAACGACGACGACCACACCATCGTCCGGACCTATGGAGCAGAATTCCGGGGCCTGGTGGAGTACTACCTGCTGGCCGGTGATGTCTACCGACTGAACCGGTTGGAATGGGTGATGAAGACTTCCATGCTCAAAACGCTGGCCTGCAAGCACAATTCAACCGTGACGAAGATGGCGAACCACTACAAGACCACCATCGAAACACCGCACGGTCCCCGCAGATGCTTCGAGATCAGCGTGGAGCGGGAGGGCCGCCCACCTCTGGTTGCACGGTTCGGTGGTATCCCTCTACGGCGCAAGAAGAACGCGGTCATCAAGGACCTCGTTCCGCCCCCGGTCAACGTCAGAAGAAAGGAACTGATCACTCGGTTGCAAGCAGCGCGATGCGAATTGTGCCGAGAACACGGCACGGTGGACGTCCACCACGTCGCCAAGCTTGCCGACCTCCAACGACCGGGCCAGCCGCAGCCGGCATGGGACCAGCTCATGGCCAAACGACGCAGAAAGACCCTCGTGGTCTGCGCCGGATGCCACGCAGCGATCCACAGTGGACAACCAACCGCGACACCCACGCAGTAGTCACTGGAGAGCCGTGATGCTCGGAAAGCGAGCACGTCCGGTTCGGGAGGGGGCCGCTGGGTCGGGCTCACGCCTCGCCCAACGGCCTACCTCATTGCTCGGACAGTTGCCGAACACTGGACGCGAGTGGCGGCCCAAGGGCGAGCCGGTCCAGGTCGAGGATCACAGCTTCTTCACCGGGCCCAAGGGCGAGACCGCAATCCCCTACGGCGTCTACGACCTGGCCGCTGACACCGGATGGGTCAGCGTCGGAGTCGATCACAACACCTCTGCCTTCGCCGTGGCCACGATCCGCCGCTGGTGGCAAGCCCGCGGTCAGCTCGACTACCCGGCCGCCACCCGACTGCTGATCACCGCAGATGCGGGCGGCTCCAACAGCTACCGCTACCGCGCCTGGAAAGCGGAACTGGCCGCGCTCGCCGCCGAAACGGGGCTGGCGATCACGGTCTGCCACTTTCCGCCCGGCACCTCGAAGGTCGGGTAGCCGGAGGGATTCGCACCCTCCGGCTCCCACAGATCCGTACGTGACGATCTCTCGTCATACGGCTCTTGTCGTCCTGATCACCAGGCCAGGGAGGGGGAACTGACCCACCTCCATTGCGCGAACATCCCCGGGCGGCGCCTGGCTGCCCTCTGGAAGGCCGCGATGGCCTTCCTCATCGCGCGAAACCGTCTGTACTTGTTGCGGAGCCAGCGCACCAGGTAGGCGTTGATGCGCATCAGGAGTGGATACAGGGCCGATCGGTAGAACCGGCCGTAGTACTGCATCCAGCCCGCGACGATCGGATTGATCCGCTGCGCGAGTTCTTCCACGGTGAGGTTGACCCGCCGGTGGAGCCGCCAGGAGCGGACCTCCTCGCCGAGTCGCTTGAGGGCATCCCTGCCGACCGCGGGGCGGAACGACCACCTGATGCGGCCGTTCTTGTCCCGCATTTGGCGCTGCTGGAACGTGAACCCCAGGAACGTGAACGATGTGTGCTCGTACGAGCCACGCCGCAACCCGTCCTGGCAGTACACGATCCGGGTCTTGGCCGGGTGCAGACGCAGCCCGACCTCGGCCATCCTGTCCGAAAGCGCGGCCAGCACCTGACGGGCCTGACGCTCGGTGACGCAGTGCACGACCGCATCGTCCGCATAGCGTTCGAACGAGACAGCAGGGAACTCCCGCGCCATCCAGACGTCGAACGCGTAGTGCAGGAACAGGTTCGCCAAAACGGGAGAAACCGGAGCACCTTGCGGCGTCCCGCACTCCCGTTCCAGCAGGGTGCCGTCGGGCATCTTGAGCGGGGCAGCAAGCCACCGCCGCACATACAACTTCACCCAAACGGCGTCGATATGCGCTTCCACCGCCTTGACCAGGAGGTCCCAGGGCACGCTGTCGAAGAACTGGGAGATGTCGAACTCGACTACCCAGTCCCGTTTCCAGCTGCGCTCCCGGCACTTCTCCACGGCATCCAAAGCGGACCGTCCGGGCCGGTATCCGAAGCTGTCCGGATGGAAAATGGGATCCACCCGCCGCACCAAATGCCGGGCCACGACGGTCTGAGCCACACGATCAGCGACAGCGGGAATCCCAAGAATTCTCTCGCCACCGCCGTGCGGCTTAGGAATGGCCACCGCACGCACCGGCGGAGGAAAGTAGGAGCCCGACGACATCCGATTCCAGACCTTGTAAAGGTTGTTCTTCAGGTCCTTCTCGAAGTCGGCGATACTCTGCCCGTCCACTCCCGGTGCTCCCCTGTTAGCCCTGACTTCCTCCCATGCTTCCTTGACTTCCCACTTAGAAATCTCAAACGGCTTGGCCTGCGACTTCAACTGGTCCACCGAACTCCTCCCGGACACCGTCCGGTTGATGCGATCAACTCAGTCACGAACGACCCGGCCCCTTCGCTCCACCCCCATTACAGGGGCTTCTCCACTACTACGAGCCGGTCCGCCGACGCGTCCCGCATCGGTACTCGGCCCCTTCACGGCACAACCGCTCGGGGTGCTCCCTCTCGCCCGCCCCTACCAGGACGGGCTGTATCGGCACGCGCCTTCTCCTGTTCCACATGACCGCGGCAGATCAGGTTCACGTCGTCTCCATGCCGGACACCACCTGGCCAGTCGGCGGGCTCCCGCCAGGCTGATCCCGGGACGGTTCCAAGCTTCCCGGTTTTGATGTCGTCGGAATCTTTTCGACACGTCAGCAACGATTCACTTGCGTTCGTCTCCCTGATCCCCACCTGACGCCTGCACGGCGCCTTTTCCTCATCGCTCACCACGACAGTCTTCGGCTAACGCAGCATGAGGCGGTTTGAAGCCTCCCCCCGCAGGGCGACTTCGAAGGGCCAATCCTTCATCGGTCACGCAGCACTGCTTGAAGAAACTCGTCCTACATCGAATTCCCCTCTGCATTCAGGACACACTGGAACAAGATCGAGCACCGACTCTTCTCCCACATCACCATGAACTGGCGCGGAAGGCCGCTGACCAGCCACGAAGTCATCGTGAACGCGATCGCCTCCACCACCACCCGCAGCGGGCTGCGCGTCCAGGCCGAGCTCGACACCCGCTCCTACCCGCTCGGCGTCGCCATCAGCAAGGCCCGTATGAAAGCCCTGCCCCTGGAACCCCACAAGGCTCGCGGCAGCTGGAACTACACGCTCCACCCCGCGCCCCTGACCACCGCGGAGCCGCCACCGCCGGGAAGCGGACCGACTGCAACGGTGCCGGGACGCAGAGCAGTCCTGGACCTACTGGACGACCCCCGCCTGACCGGGATGAGCGCAACCGAACTCGACGATGTGACGGCTCGGCTCGCCTCCGCCCAGGAGGCGCAGCGCGAGCGGCGTTGCTTCCAGCAGCGGGGCGGACCGCGTCGCAAGGCGGCCGCCGACCACGGCAAGCCCCTCTTCACCGGCCGCGACCGCATCCTGCTGACCCTCCTCTACCTCCGTCAGGTCTGTCCCCAACGCGTCCTGGCAGAGATGCTGGAGGTCACCGACCGGGTCATCAGCCCGGTGATCACCGAGACGCGTCGCCTCCTGGACGGCCACAAGGTCAAGGTGGAACCGACAACACTGCTGTTCACCGAGCCGGACCAACTGATCGGGTTCCTCAACACCGGGGCCCTTCCCGCCCGAAGCCGTGCGTCTCTGCCCGAAGAGCTCTGCGATCCGGCCTTGACCGGGATGAGCCGCACGGACCTGCAGGAACTCATCGAACGCCTCGCACCCCGTCAAGCCGCCCTCGTCGAGGGACGCCGTCACACCCAGCGCGGCAGACCGCGTCAACCGGGCACCCGCGGCGGCGTGTTCGCCCAGAAGATCACCGATCCGGAACGTGTCCTGGCAACCGTCCTGTTCCACCGTCGCGTCTGCACCGGCGAAGTACTGGCCGAGTTGTTCCAAGTGAACCGGAGCACCATCGGCAACGCCTTCCGCGACGTCCGTCCCCTCCTCGAGGCGGAGAGGTTCCACCTGCCACCGGCCCCGTTCCAACACCGCACAGCCGAATCCCTGCTCACCTCCATCTCGACGACAAATGCGCTGAGTTGATTCTTAACGGGTCCAGTGAACCCGGCACCTTTGCCAGGCCGCGCCGAGGAAGACGGTGCGGATCGCGGCCACCAGACCGCTGTGGCTGTCGGAGATGACCAGCTGGACGTTCTCCAGGCCGCGGGCTCGCAGCGAGCGCAGGAACTTCGTCCAGAACGGCTTCGACTCACTGTCGCCGACCATCAGCCCGAGGATCTCGCGGTGCCCGGTGGCGGAGATGCCGGTCGCGATGACCACGGCCTGGGAGACGATCCGGTGGTTCACCCTCGCCTTGCAGTAGACGTAGGGGAAGACGGTGTGGTCCAGCGGCCGCTCCTTGAACGCGGTCAGTTCCGCGTCCAGCTCACCGCAGATGCGGGAGACCTCGGACTTGGAGATCCCGCTGTCCGCACCGAGTGCTTTGACCAGGTCGTCGACCGAGCGGGTCGAGACACCATGCACGTATGCCTCCATCACCACGGTGTCGGCGTACAGGTGAACGTCCTCAGCCACGTACGGATGAACGAGGCCAGTTTCTGACGCGCTGAGGGTCAGCGGTGGGCACTCTGCTGCT
>NZ_JBIWPO010000089.1:0-16719 GCF_044768275.1 Streptomyces sp. NPDC101152
ACAACGAGCTCTACACCGACCCGAAGACCGGGATGTTCTTCACCGACGCGAAGCAGGGACTGGCCGAACTCAAGGCGGCCGTCGGCGAGTTCGTCGCCTGACCCACGAGACGACCCCGGCCGTTCCGGACGGACGGCCGGGGTCCTGTGCGTCCCGGTTCAGTGGGAGGCCCCCGGATGCGGTACCGCGATGACGGGGCAGTGGGCGTGCCGCAGTAAACCCTGGGTCTGACGCGCCGCGTGTTCGTCGAGCACGCCGAGGACGCCGGGCCGCCACACGTACAGCGCGCGCAGTTGCGCACCGTGCAGGGCCGTCTCCTCGAAGGCGTGGTCGACGGCCGCCGCGGAGCTCGCGCTGCCGTCGACGCCGACGACGAAGTACGCCGGCTGCCGGCTGATGTGCTCCGGCTCGGGCACGACGACCACCGGACAAGGCGCCGTGAGCATTCCGGTCACCTCGACATCGGGCGCCGGGACTCGGCGAAGTCCATGCAGTGTCCCATCTGCTACCGACGACTCGCCCTTGAGATGAGCTGTTGGCGAGATCCCGCCGGGATGATCAAGGAAGGGACAGGCAGGAGAGGGCAGCTCTTGCGCGATTGAGCCGTTCGGCCTATGGCCCGGCCGGGTCAGCAGGCCGAGGGTCATACCAGGCGGTCTACTTGCTCTCGGACTTGGAAGGGAGCCGGCCCATGACAGGACATCCGCATTCCGTCGAGCCTGTGCTTTCCGCGCCCATTGATCTCAACGGGACTGGGCACTACGTGCACTGGGGAGTGGTGCAGCTGTCTGTCGCCAACCTCGTGGTCATCGGGGTGATGCTGGTCGTCTTCGTGGCAGCCCTGCTCCTGCCCTTCCCCCGAGGGCGAGGCCGAGGATGAGCGAGGTAGGAGGCGGCTGGACCGGAGCGGTCCGGCGGCGGGCGGTGCGGGTGCTTCCCCCGGACAAGCTGCTGCCGGACACCCAGCCCGCGTACATGGCCTCATGGATCTACGTCTTCGGTGTGCTCACCGTGGCCGCGCTGATCGTCGTCCTGGTCACCGGCGGGGTGCTTGCCCTGAAGGGGCCCGCATGGTGGCATGTCTCGGGGACCGGCAAGTACGTGAACGGCCTGCACCTGTGGAGCGTCGAGCTCTTCATGTTCTTCATGGTCATCCATCTGTGGGGCAAGTTCTTCATGGCCGCCTGGCGTGGTCGGCGGGCGCTGACCTGGGTCACCGGTGTGGTGTGTTTCTTCGCCTCGATCGGCACGGCCTTCACCGGCTACCTGGTTCAGCAGAACTTCGACTCCCAGTGGATCGCCGGGCAGGCCAAGGACGGGCTCAACTCGGTCGGCATCGGCGCGTACTTCAACGTGCTGGACTTCGGCCAGATGCTGATGTGGCACATCGTCCTGCTGCCCTTCGTCCTCGGCCTGCTGGCCGTCTGGCACATCCTGCTGGTCCGGCTGCGCGGGATCGTGCCGCCGATCGACGCCTCGCCCGATCCCGCGGACGGGCCCATTCAGGAGGAGGCGCCATGACCCAGCGCGCCCGCAAGCGCGCCGTGCCGGACCCGGCCGCTTTCCCCACCAGGCACTACGACCTGGTCAAGGAGTTCACGATCGCACTGGTGGTGGTCGCGCTGCTCACCGCGGCCCTGGCCGCCGTCTTCTCCTCGCCCGACGCCAAGCCGGTGACGCTGGCCTCCTGGTCGAGGGCCGACGGCGCCGACTTCACGGCGACCGCCGTGACCGAGCTCGGCGGCACCAGCGGCACGGCCGAGTACGGGCCGCCGTACAACCACACGCCGGGCGCGGGGCAGAAGCTCGGGCCGGTCGGGCTGCAGAGCGCCGCGGGGGTCCGCATTCCGGTGGACACGGCAAACGACTTCGTGCTGCGTCCACTGCGCGATGCCCCGGAACCACCCGCCGTCAGCGCGGGCCTCGCCGCCTGGGCCGCCGCTTCGGCGGCCCAGCGCCAGGCATGGACCTCGGCCTACTCCGACGCCCTGAACAAGGCCGGTGGCGGCGCCCCCGCGAAGGGAAATTACGGCCCGGTCCCTGTCCTCATCGCACGCCTTCTCGGTCTGGCCCGCAGCGGCGCACTGGATGGCGAACTCCAGGCGGAGGGCAAGTTCTACCAGACCGACTACACCCGTCCGCTGCTCTTCCTTTCCGATGGTTCCTACCTGGAGTCCCTTGCCCGTGCCGAGCACCTCGGCGGCGACCAGTGGGGGATGATGAACGAGACCGGGAACTACCCGGGCCAGGCGTGGCTGTGGCTCTACACTTTCTGGTATCAGATCGACCCCTTCAAGTCCTCCGGCAACGCCGACGCCCTGATCTGGGGCCTGATGGCCCTGCTCAGCCTGGGCCTGATGCTCGTGCCCTTCATTCCCGGAGTGCGATCCGTACCGCGCTGGACGCGGGTGTACCGGTTGATCTGGCGCACGTACTACCGCGAACAAGCTGTGGAAGGGAACCGGCAGGAGTGATCTTCGCTCTGCCCGATTCGGTGATCGCGGATCCACGGGTTCCGCGGCGTGAGCGAGGCGCCTGTCCGACCCCGTGACCAGCAGTCTTCACTCCTCGGGCACCATGTCGATCGCCCCGCTCGGGCACTCGGCCGCGCACAGGCCGCAGCCCTTGCAGTAGTCGAGGTCGATCGTGAAGCCCTTGCCGGAACCCAGCTTGGTGATCGCGTTGTCGGGGCAGACGCCGTAGCAGTTGTCGCACTCGAAGCAGTTGCCGCAGGACATGCAGCGCCGGGCCTCGAACAGCGCGGTGGACTCGTCGAGTCCCTGTTTCACCTCGTCGAACGTCGACACGCGGCGGGCCAGTGCCAGCTGTGGCCTGACCGATGCGGGCGCGTCCGAGTAGTACCAGGTGTTGAGGCGGTCGAAGTCGGCCGGGCCGTGTTTGGGGCCGGGTTCGTAGGGTTCGCCGCGCAGGTACGCGTCGATGTGCCGGGCCGCCTTCTTGCCGTGGCCCACGGCCACGGTGACCGTGCGTTCGGCGGGCACCATGTCGCCGCCGGCGAAGACGCCCTCATGGCCCGTCATCAGTCCGTCGGCGACCTGGACCGTGCCGTGGTCCACGGCCAGGTCCGGTACGCCCCGCAACAGGGACAGATCGGACTCCTGGCCCAGGGCGAGGACGACGGAGTCGGCCTCGAGGTCCTCGAACTCTCCGGTGGGCTGGGGGAATCCGCTCTCGTCGAGCTCCATCCGCTCGATGGTGATCCGGCCGCCGTCGGCGTGCTTGATGGTCGACAGCCACTTGACCCGCACGCCCTCCTCCAGCGCCTCCTGGACCTCCTCGTCGTGCGCGGGCATCCGGTCCCGGGTGCGCCGGTACACGACGACGGCCTCGGTCGCGCCGAGCCTGCGGGCGGTGCGCGCGGCGTCCATGGCGGTGTTGCCGCCGCCGTAGACCGCGACCCGCCGCCCGAGCATGGGTGGCCCTTCGTTCTCCATGCTGCCCAGCAGGGACACCGCGTCGAGGATGTGAGCGGTGTCACCGGCCGGGATGTACGCGCGCTTGCCGATGCCGGCGCCCACGGCCAGGAACACGGCGTCGAAGCCGCCGTCCCGCTGCGCGGCGAGCACGTCGTCCACGCGGGTGTCCGTCTCCAGCCTCACCCCGAGAGCGAGGACGCGGTCGATCTCGGCGTCCAGCACCTGGCGCGGCAGCCGGTAGTGCGGGATGCCGTAACGCATCATCCCGCCGGGTTTCTCCTGTGCCTCGCGGATCGTCACCTCGTGGCCGAGCAGCCGCAGGTGGTACGCGGCCGACAGCCCGGCGGGTCCGGAACCGACCACGAGGACGTGTTTGCCGGACGAGGTCTCCGGGGGTGCCACGGTCCAGCCGTGCCGGATCGCCTGGTCGCCCAGGAAACGCTCGACGGAGTTGATCCCGACCGCGTTGTCGACCTGGACTCGGTTGCAGGCCGTCTCGCAGGGGTGGTAGCAGACCCGGCCCATGACGGCGGGCAGTGGGTTGTCCCGCATCAGCTGCCGCCACGCGGACTCGTAGTCACCGCTCTCCGCGTGGAACAGCCACTGCTGGATGTTCTCGCCGGCCGGGCACGCCTGGTTGCACGGCGGCATCCGGTCGACGTAGACGGGGCGCTCGGTCCGCCACGCGCCGGTGCGGTTGGCGAGGCTGGAGCCGACGTCCAGGGTGATCGCGAACGGCTTCTCCTTCACGACGGCACCTCCTCGTGTGCCAGCAGTCCGAAGCGGGCGATGTTGCGGTCCGCCGCCCGCTGCAGGCGGGCGATGACATCGGTACGCGGCTCGGGTGCGAAGAGGTGCGCGTACCGCTTCTGCGGGCGCAGGTACTCCTCGACGGGGACCCGCCGCCGGATGGGCGTGACGTCGGTGACCTCGCCGTCCCTGGCCTCGAACACCGGGAACAGCCCCGTCTGCTCGGCCAGCCGGGCGATGCGCACGGTGTCGTGGGACGCGGTGCCCCAGCCCAGCGGACAGGGCACCAGGACGTGGAGGTAGCGGGCACCGCGCATCCCCATCGCGCGGTGCACCTTCGCCTCCAGGTCGCGCAGTCCGGCGACGGTGGCCGTGGCCACGTACGGGATCTCGTGCGCCATCGCGATCAGCGGCAGGTTCTTGCCCTGGCCGAACAGCGCGCCCGGGTCCTCGCCGACCGCCTGGGTCGTCGCCGTGCGCGCGGCCGGGGGAGTGGCCCCGGAGCGCTGCACGCCGGTGTTCATGTACGCCTCGTTGTCGTAGCAGATGTACAGGACGTCGTCGCCGCGTTCGAACATGCCGGACAGGCAGCCCAGCCCGATGTCGACGGTGCCGCCGTCGCCGCCCTGCCCGACCACACGGATGTCCGTGCGGCCCTTCGCGCGCAGCGCGGCGGCCACGCCCGCGGCGACGGCCGGGGCGTTGCCGAACAGGGAGTGCAGCCACGGCAGCTGCCAGGAGGTCTCCGGGTACGGCGTCGAGAACACCTCCAGGCAGCCGGTCGCGTTGACGGCGATGACCTTTCCGTCGGCCGCCCGCTGGGCCGCGTCCAGCACGTAGCGGGCGCCCAGTGCCTCGCCGCAGCCCTGGCAGGCGCGGTGACCGCACGTGAGCGCGTTCGAACGGCCCGGGTCGGCCTGGTCGGACTGCAACTCCGGCCCCAGCAGCCGGTTCCCGGCGGCGAAGCTGCCCACCTGGTAGAACTTGACCTGCGGTGCGCCACTCATCGGTTGCTCCCCACATCGCGCAGGATGTTCTCCGCGGACGGACCGGACCGCCTGGTCTCCTCCATCCGTGCCAACTCCCGCTCCACCAGTTCGTGGTCGAGGTCCAGGAAGGTCAGCTCCCCGAGCCGCCCGGCGATGGCATCGTCGAACAGCCGGTGCAGCGACTCCTTGGTGATCGGCCGTCCGCCGAGCCCGGCGATCACGGTGTGCCCGTCGAGCTGGATCCCGGACAGCGCGGTACGCACGTTGGCCGACACGATCCCGCCGATGCCGACCGCCAACGCCCGTTCCAGCACAAGGACTTGGCGTGCCCGGCCGAGCACGGTCCGGACCTCGTTCAGTGGGAAGGGCCGGAACGAAGTGATCGCCAGCGCCCCGATCCGCACCCCCTGCCCGCGCATCTCGTCGACGACGTCGCACACCGTGCCGAACACCGATCCCAGGGCCACGACGACGATGTCGGCGTCCCCGCAGGCGTACGGCTGCACCAGACCGCCGCTGGCCCGTCCGAAGACCTGCCGGAACTCGTCGGCCACCCGGGGGATCGCGTCGAGTGCCTGCATCTGCTTGGCGTGTGCCAGATAGCGCACCTCGGTGAAGGCGTCCGGACCGACCATCGCCCCGATCGACACCGGCGCCTCGGGATCCAGCACCTGACGGGGTTCGTACGGCGGCAGGAAGGCGTCGACCTGCGCCTGCTCGGGCACGTCGATCCGCTCCCAGGCGTGCGTGAGGACGAAACCGTCCATGCAGACCATCACCGGCAGCGAGAGCTCCTCGGCCAGCTTGAAGGCCTGTGGATGCAGGTCGGCGGCCTCCTGGTTGTCGCGCGCGTAGAGCTGGATCCAGCCCGAGTCGCGCTGCGACATGGTGTCGCTGTGGTCGTTCCAGATGTTGATGGGCGCTCCGATCGCCCGGTTGGCGACCGTCATCACGATCGGCAGACCGAGGCCGGAGGCGTTGTAGAGGGCCTCCACCATGTAGAGCAGGCCCTGGCTGGCGGTCGCCGTGTAGGTGCGGGCGCCGGCCGCGGAGGCTCCGATGCACATCGACATGGCGGCGAACTCGGACTCGACGTTGACGTACTCGCACGGTTTCAGCGCGCCGGACTTCACCAGCCTGCTGAGTTCCTCGACGATGTGGGTCTGGGGGGAGATCGGGTAGGCGGCGATCACCTCGGGTCGGCAGTATCCGACGGTCTCGGCGACGGCGCGTGAGCCCTCAGTCTGCTTGAGCATGAGCGTGTTCCTCTCGGAGCGCCTCCCCGAGGTGGGCGCTCACGTGGTCGTAGGCGTCCCGGGCGGCGGCGGCGTTGGCCGTGCCGAGGTCGCCCGGGAAGCGTTCCTCGATGGCCGCCGTCAGAGAGCCGATCAGGACGCAGCCGGTGAGGGCGGCGAGACCGCCCAGCAGGACCGCGTTGGGGACCGGGCGGCCGAAGCGGCGCAGCGCGATCGCGGTGGCCGGCACGGTCAGGGCACGGCCTGTCGAAGCAACTGCGAGGAGGCCCAACTCATCGATGGAACGCGGGGAGTTGATGAGAACGTACCCGTCGGGTGGCAGACCGCCGAAGACGTTGATCTGGTGCAGCAGCGTGGCGTCCTGCACCACCAGGGCGTCCGGCCGCGTGACCGGCTCGCGCACGCGGATCGGCCGGTCGTCGATCCGGCAGAACGCGACGACCGGTGCCCCGGTCCGCTCCGAGCCGAAGCTCGGGAACGCCTGGGCGTGGCGGCCCTCGACGAACGCCGCCACCGACAGCAGCTCCGCCGCCGTGACGGCCCCCTGGCCGCCGCGGCCGTGGATGCGCACCTGGAACATGGCGATCTCCTCACTCGTGCGGAACGATCGCGACCGGGCAGCGAGCGTGGTGCAGCACCGCGTGGGTCACCGGGCCGATGTGCGGGCCGAGCCTGGCCGGGCGGATCCGGCGGCCCACGACGAGCAGACAGGCCTCGCGCGAGGCGTGCAGCAGGTGCTGTGCCGCGCGGCCGTTGGCCACGACCGCGTGGACGTCCACGGTCGGGTACTTCTCCCGCCACGGTGCGAGCGTCGCGTCCAGGGCCTGCTCGGCGTCCTCCCGCGAGGTGTGCTCGGACGGCTCGGGCAGATGGCGCAGGTGCCAGGTGTGAACCGCGTGCAGGGGGGCTCGACGCAGGGTGGCGGCGTCGAAGGCGAAGTGCAGGAGCTCGTCGCAGGGACGCGCGGTGTCCACGCCCGCCACGATCGGGTGGTACGGGCTTCCGGCCTCCGGCGGGCTCTTGTACCAGGCCGGCACGAGCACGACTGGCCCCGGCGCCCGGGCCACCGTCGCCAGGCCCACGGAGTCGGCCAGAAGACCGGCGAGGCCGCCGGCGGCGCGGTTGCCCAGAACCAGCACCTCCGCCTCGGCGTCGAGAAGGGCCTCCGGTGCCGGCCGCGCGATCTGCTCCGCGCCGAGGGGCACCTGCGGGTACGCTTCCGCGAGCCGGTCCATGGCGCCGCGCAGGATCCGACCCGCCCAGTAACGGGGTGCGGCGAGCTCCGGAAGGCCCGCAGCCTCCGAGGACAGTCCCTCGAACGCGTACAGGAGGCGCAGCGGCAGACCGCGCCGCAAGGCCTCGCGGGCCGCCCAGTCGGCGGCGGCGAGACTTTCGGGTGAACCGTCCAGTCCCGCGACAACGGGTCGCCGCACGAGGAACACCTCCCACGTACTGCCCGCGCAACGGGCGGCGGGCTCCGTGCTTCCAGCGTCCACGCGGCACACCCACCGGGGGCAGGGGCTGCGCGGCCCCTGCCCCCGGGCCGAACGGCCCGGCCGGGTGCCACGGGCCGCGGCCGCAGTCGGCCGTGGGTGGGGCCGTGGCGGTGCCGTGCGCCGGCGAACTCCTCGGCTGCTCGTGGCTGCGCCGGCCGAACACTGGACGGTTCGGCTCCCGGATCGCCCTTTGGCCGGCGAGGCCGTCGAGTCCCGGGGCCTGCCCCACTCGGACCGCGATGCTGCCTGGTCGGCCCCTGCTGACCGCGCCCCGGGCGTGAGACGTTCGAGTTGAGTGGCAAGGGGGTGTCGACCTATGGCGCACATGCGGCCCACTAGCCGGAAGAAGATGTTCTGGCGCTGGCGGCACAATCCGCTGCGCCGCCCCAGCGACACCGCCGAAGCGTGGATCGTCCTGGTTACCTGGATCATCGCCCTGGCCGGTGGCGTGCTCGCCGGCCAGGCCGCGGACACGGCCATGCAGGACAGCCTCGTGGCACGACGAGCGACCCTGTCCGCCGTGTCGGCGGTGCTCACCGCGGACGCGGACAGGACGCCCGTGACGACCGGTGACGGGGCGGTCTGGGCGAAAGTGCGCTGGACGGCCGTCGACGGGTCCACCCACACGGGCCTGACCCGGGTCGAACCGGCAAGCAAGGCGGGCTCCACGGTCACCGTGTGGACCGACCACCGGGGGGAGCTGGTCTCCAGCCCGCCCAGCGCCACGGAGGCGCGTCTACAGTCCGAACTGGCCGGTGCGCTCGTCGCGTTCGGCACCGGTGGCGCGGTCGTCGGCTGCAGCTGGGCGGTGAGGCTCCGGCTCGACCGGCGGCGGCTGCGCGACTGGGAGACCGAGTGGGCACAGGTCGACCCCCAGTGGCGCAAGAAGATGAACGGCTGACACCGCCGGCCGGGGCACCTCGCGGTGGAGGGTCCTCACTGGAAGACCGCATGGACCTCGCCCTCGGTGGCGGTGTGCGAGACCACGAGGACCTCGTCGCCCTCCCGCAGCCCAAGGCCCGGCACGGGAGCCAGCGGGTCCCCGCCTCGGACGACGGCGGCGACGACGATGCCCTGCGGGACGGCCAGCTCCCCTAGAGTGCGCCCGGCGGCGCGGGACCGCGGACCGATGGTCGTCTCGATCACGTTCACCCCCGCCTTGCTCAGCCGCAGCAGCGCCACCGTGTCGCTGGCGCTGGTCGCCTCCTCCACGAGGGAGACGAGGGGGGCGGCGGCCGGTACGGCGGTGTCGACGCCCCAGTGCTGGGTGAAGAGCCAGGCGTTGTCGTCGTCGTTGACGCGTGCGATGACCCGGGGGACCTTGAACTGGCGCTTGGCGAGCAGGCTGACGACCAGGTTGTCCTCGTCCTCACCGGTGGTGGCGACGACCAGGTCGGCGGCGTGCGCGCCCGCGTCCTCCAGCACGCCCGGTTCGCACGCGTCACCGGCGCGCACCTGGGCGGGCAGCTGGTCCCGGAGCGCGGCGACACGGTCGTCGTCCTGGTCGACCAGCGTGACCTGGTTGCCGGTCCCGCCCAGCACCTGGGCGATCTGGGTGCCGAGACGCCCGGCCCCGGCGATGATGATCCTCATGTGCCGAGCTCCTTGTCCAGGAAGCCGCGCAGCCGGCCCAGGGCATCGGCCGCGACGGCGAACGTGACCAGGTCGTCCGCTTCCGCCGGAGTGTGTGGAGTGGGCAGGAACGACCGTCCGCCGCGGGTCACCTCGACGACCCTGATCTCGCCGTCGACCTCCAGGTCGCCCATGCGGCGGCCGGTGAGATGGGCGGGCAGCAGGGAACGCAGCAGCATGGTCTCCCCGTTGCCGAAGTCCAGCTCCGGGCTGAGATGGCGGTGCAGCAGCATCTGATGGAGCTGGTGCACGGTCCAGCGCACGCTGGCGATCGTCGGGATGCCCAGGTCGCGGTAGATGTCGGCGCGCCGTGGATCGTAGATGCGGGCCAGCACGATCGGCACCTGGTACGTCTCCTTCGCCGTACGGGCGCTGACGATGTTGGTGTTGTCGCCGGAGGTGACGGCGACGAAGGCGTCGGCGAGTTCGATGCCGGCGGACTCCAGCAGCGCGCGGTTGAAACCGTTGCCGTGCAGGACCTGACCGGTGAAGCCCGCCGGCAGCAGCCGTCGGGTCCTCGGGTCGTGGTCGATGATGCGCACGTCGTGGCCCTCGTTGGCCAGTTGGACGGCGAGCGCGGAACCGACCCGGCCGCAGCCCACCACGATGACCCTCATCGCGCGGCCTCCTTTCCTGTCGGAGCTCCTGTCGAGGCGGGGACGGCCCTGTGGCGCACCCACCGTTTCCGAGCCTCCTCCGCGCCCAGCAGCAGCACACCGAAGGCGACGAGGACGGCCCAGTCGGCGGCGGCCAGGGGGGCAGTGTGGAACACGTCCTGCAACAGGGGCACATAGCTGATCGCGGCCATCAGACCGATGCCGAAGCAGCCGGCCGCGATCAGCCGCGGGTTGGAGAACAGCCCGACGCCGAACACGCTCTGCCGGTCCGTCCGCACCGCCAGGGCGTTGAAGAACTGGCTCACCACGATCGCGGCCTGGGTGAGCGTGATGGCCTTGCGGTAGGCGGGGTCGGAGCTGGTGAAGTCCGCGTAGGGGATGCCCGAGGCGTGGATCTGCCAGAAGAACACCGTGCACACGCCGACGGACTGCACGGCGCCCAGGAACAGGAACCGGCGGACCAGCTCGGCGGAGAACAGCCGCTCACGCCGGGAGCGGGGCGGACGGTCCATGGTGTCCGGCTCGGGCGGTTCCGCACCCAGGGCCAGCGCGGGCAGCACGTCCGAGCCCAGGTCGATGGCGAGGATCTGTACGGCCGTCAGCGGCACCAGCGGGAAGCCCGCGAACGCCGCCGCGAGGATGGGGGTCAGCTCGGCGATGTTGTGGCTGAAAAGATAGGCGAGGAACTTGCGGATGTTGCGGTAGACCGACCGGCCCAGCTCCACCGCCGCGGTGATGGAGGCGAAGGAGTCGTCGAGCAGCACCATCTCGGAGGCCTCGCGGGCGACGTCGGTCCCGGTGGCACCCATGGACACGCCGATGTCGGCGTGCTTGAGCGCGGGCGCGTCGTTGGCACCGTCCCCGGTGACCGCCACCACCTCACCCCGCGCCTGCAACGCCGCCACCACGCGCATCTTGTGCTCCGGGCTGACCCGGCACAGCAGCAACTGGCCCTGCTCCGCGAGCAGCGCGTCCAGCGCCGGGGCGTCCATCCCGTCCAGTCCGGAGCCGGTCACCACGGTGGGACGCGGGTCGGTGACGATGCCGACGCGGCGGGCGATCGCCTCCGCGGTCAGCGGGTGGTCCCCGGTCACCATCACGATCCGGATGCCGGCCCGCCGGCAGGCCCGCACCGCCTCGGCGACCTCGGGCCTGGGCGGGTCGAGCATGCCGATCAGACCCAGGAACGTCAGACCGGCCTCGGCCTCCTCCGTCGTACGCGGCGCCTCGTCCACCCGGCGGACGGCCACGCCCAGAACCCGCAGTCCCTTGCCGGCCATGGCGTCGTTGGCGCCGCCGACGCCGTCCCGCAGCTCCGCGGTGAGGTCGCGTTCCGCGCCGTCCACCCGCATCTTGGTGCACCGGGCGAGCAGTTCCTGCGGTGCGCCCTTGGCGCACAGGATGTCGCCCGCGGGTGTCCGATGGACGGTGCTCATCAGCTTGCGCACGGGATCGAAGGGGAACTCGCCGATCCGCGGTGCCGCCTCCTTCTCCGCGACCGGGTGCAGGCCCGCTTTGGCCGCGGCGACGAGGATCGCGCCCTCGGTGGTGTCACCGAGCACCCGCCAGCCCTCCGAGCCCGACGGCGGGACGAGCCGGGCGTCCGTGCACAGCGCCGCGTCGCGCAGCAACTCGCCCAGCCCGTCCGCGCCGGACACCTCGCCCACCGGGGCGTACCCCACCCCGGACACCTCGTGCCACCCCCCACCGCTCCAGACACGGGTCACCGTCATCTCGGCCTGGGTGAGGGTGCCCGTCTTGTCGGTGCAGACAACGGTGGTCGAGCCCAGCGCCTCCACCGCCAGCAGCCGCTTGACCAACGCCTGGCGGCGAGCCATCCGCCTGACGCCGATGGCCAACGACACCGACAGGGTCGCGGGCAGCCCCTCGGGCACCATCGCGACCATCACCCCGAGCGCGAACACGAACGCCGACACCAGGGGCTGGCCCGTCTGCAGGCGCAGCGCGAACATGCCGGCGCCGATCGCCACCGCCAGGGCCGCCACCCGCCGCGCCATGACGGCCACCTCACGCTGCAGGGGCGTCTTCTGGCGCGGCGCCTGGTCGGTGAGGCGGAAGATCCTGCCGAACTCGGTCGCCGCGCCGGTGGCGTACACGACGGCCTTGCCCGAGCCGGAGACCACCGTGGTGCCCATGAAGACACAGTTGCGGGAGTCCAGCGTGGTGTCCGAGGCAGTCGGTTCGCCGACCCGGGTGACGGCCGCGCTCTCCCCGGTCAGCGGTGCGTTGTTGACGGACAGGCCGTGGGCCTCGACCACCCGGCAGTCCGCCGACACCGCGTCCCCCGCCTCCAGGACGACCAGGTCGCCGGGCACCAGCGCACCGGACGGCAGCTCCAGACGTTCGCCGTCCCGCAGCACCCGGCAGGTGTGCGGCACCATGGCCTGCAAGGTCTCCGCAGTGCGCTCGGCCGAGTACTCCTGCACGAACCCGATCACCGCGTTGAGCACGACGACGCCCAGGATCGCGAAGGCCAGTTGCAGGTTCCCGACGTCGCGCGGGTCCTGCAGGGCGTAGGCGAGGAACGTCAGCGCCGACGCCGCGATCAGGACCAGCGCGAACAGGTCGGTGAACTGGGCAAGGAAGCGCCGCCACACGCCCTTGCGGCGCGGACGGGGCAGCTCGTTGGGTCCGTACCGCTCCCGCAGCGCGGCCGCCGCATCCGCGGACAGCCCGCGCGGTGAGGTGGCGAACACGGTGAACACCTGGTCGGCGCGCAGCCGCTGCACGGGTGGCGCCGCCTCGGCGGGCGGCGTGGCCGCCGGCCCCGCGGCGCGGTCGGCAGGAGCACTCGCGGCGAGATGACTCGGCACCGGACCCCCAGAAGATGGACGACTCTGCGCTCCAGGTTTCGCTCCGGGAGCCGGAGCCGCCATGGGCCATCCGGTCCCCGTCACGGGGCGGACCCGCCCTGTGCCTGCTGGAAGGGCGAGGGCATCGTCCGGATCAGAGAGGCATGGACGACTCGGCACGCTGATCACCGCCAGTTACCCCCGGATCATGGGCCGGGCCGTCCTCGGTAGCCGGGCAGGGCGGTCAGGAGCCGGGACAAGGGCCGCTCGAGACCTCTGTTCGGGCCGGTCGGCTCATGTGCCGTGCACCGCAACGGAGTTGGCTGGAGATGACAGGAACGACGCCCGTCCGAGAGGGGAGAGGACAATGGGTACGACTCTCACACCGGAGTTCTACGAACGGTTCGCCTTGCTGCTGGTCGTCGCAATGAGTATGACCTTCGTCCTCACGACGCTGTTCGACGCGCTCGCGCTGAGGCTGGCGCGGCGGCGCGGCCAGACCCCGCCGGCGCCGCCCCCGTCGGTTCGGCCGACGCGGGTGCCCCATCCGCCCGCGGGCACGGACCACCGTACGCCCGTCGGCTGCTGAGGTCTTCGGCGCGCTCAGCGCGCCAGGACCTCGGCGATCCGGGCCGTCCAGCCGTCGACGGCGTCCCAGTCGCGGTAGTCGCCGAACCTGCCGCCCACCAGACGGAACATGATCCGTCCGGTCGGCGGCAGGTGGGCCGGTGCGATGACGCCGGAGAACAGGCGGTGTTCCCGGAAGGGCAGATCGCCCGGGAGACTCTTTGCGATCACGGGCACCTCCCTGGGTGCCAGACGCTTCCAGGGTCCGCGCAGAGCAGCCGGCATCCCGACGCTGAAGATCCACAGCGGCCGTGAGCCCAGCAGGTCGAGGTTGTCGCTGACGAAGGCCTTGGCCGGCTCGAGCCAGGTCTGCCCGTGCACGGCGCTGCCCAGGACGAACGCGGCGTACGCGTCGGCGTCGTCCACCGTCCGCATGTCCCTCGCCTCGACTTCCAGCCCGGCTTCGGTCAGGCCTGCCGCCACGCGGTCGGCGATCTCGCGGGTCGATCCGTGGGCGGTCGCGTATCCGACCAGAACGTCCATGGCGTCACCTCGGCGGGCGATCTATGCGGCACCGCTGCGGACGCGTGCGGTGTCCCCGAGATCCCTGACCGATGCCTCGGGCCGTTCGGGGGAGGGCACCGTGACCACGGGGACCGTGGCGTGGCGCAGACACTCACGGCCCACCGCACCCACCCCGGGCAGCTGTCGCTGCGGGTGGGAGCTACGGCCCAGCGCGAGGAGCAGGGCGCCGCGCGCCTGCTGGAGCAGGACGCGAACCGGCGGCCCCTCCACCACCACGGCGTGCACGGCCGGGTCGACGCGCGGCCCGAGGGTCTGGTGCACGGCGGTCGCGAGGAGTTCAGCCGCTCGCTCCTGCTGCTCCGCGGCCGTCGGGCGCGCGGCGACGGGAGCGTAGGGCGCGAAGCGGGCCGCGGCCTGCTCCCAGGCGTGCACGACCACCAGCCGTGTGCCCAGAGCACGCGCCTCCTCCAGCGCCCAGCGCAGTGCGGCCTGTGACGCCTCGGAACCGTCGACGCCCACCACGATGCTCTTGTCACTCACTCGCTCGCTCACGGTCGCCTCCCTCGACGGGCCCTCTCTCCCACGGTGCCGTGTCCTGCCCGCCACCGCGTGGGCCCACCGGGACCGTGCCGGTGCCGAGTGGCCCCTGTCCCACGGTCGGGACAGGGGCCGCTTCTCCCGGAGGTCTTCCGCGGGCGCTCAGTACCGGTAGTGCCGGTGGTCGTCACCGGGACCTATGTAGTGCCGTTCCTCGATGACGGTCTCGTTGTCCCCAGGCCGCTGGTGGCCGCAACAGGCCCAGAATGCCGGTGGCCATCAGGACGAAGCCCACCACGACCGTGGTGTGGAAGACAAGGAACGAGCGAACGAGCCTCCTACCAGCAGCCCCACCAGCAGTAGTGGGGTCGGGATCGTGCGCATGGTCGTCCTCCTCACTGGTTCAGTGCAGTCGGCGCAGAAACGGGTCCTGGGCGTGCCGCGGTTCGAGCCGCACCCGGACGTCGAGGACGGTCACGCCCCGCGGCCCGGACAGGACCGGATTGAGGTCGGCCTCCGCCAGCTGCGGCAGGTCGCAGGCCATCCGGGACAGCCGGTGCAGCAGCTGCTCCAGAGCCTCCACGTCGGCGGTCGGACCGCCGGCGTAGCCGAAGAGCAGCGGGGTGGAGCGCGGGGACGTGATGAGTTCGCGCACGTCATGCTCGGAGAGCGGGGCCAGGCGTGCCGCCCGGTCGGCCAGCAGTTCCCTGGCCGTACCGCCGAGCCCGAAGGCCACGAGTGGTCCGAAGACCTCGTCCTGCGCGACGCCCGCGAACCACTCGGTGCCGCGCTCCGCCTGGGGCTGGATCACCACGCCGGTGAGCCGGTCGCCGAACCGGACGACCAGGTCGCGGTGGGCGGCCCTCACCTGGGCCGCGTTGTGCAGATCGAGGTGGACGGCGTGCTGCTCGCTCTTGTGCAGCAGCCCAGGCCAGTGGGCCTTCATGACGACCCGTCCGTCGCTTCCCGCCAGGCGTTGGGCGGCGGCGACCGCCTCGTCCTCGCCCCGGGCCCAGGCCCAGGGGAGCTGCGGGATGCCGTAGCAGCCGAGGAGTGCGGCGGTGGTCTGCGGATCCAGCCAGCCGCCCTCGGGATTGTCGTCCAGGAACGCGTCCACCAGGTCGTGAGCTCGCTGGGTCTCCACGTCCGCCAACTCCGCGACGGCCGCGGGTGCTTGGGCGAGCCAGCGGGACCGTGACGCGGCATGGGCCAGGGCGCGGGCGGCGTCCTGGGCGTCGCAGTAGGCGGGAACCCCGCCCTCGTCGCGGGTGCCGAGCAGTTCCACCCGGGCGGCCCGGGCGGGCAGTACCGCGACGACAGGACGGGGGAGCGGACCTGGGGCGGACGTCAGGGAGCGGACCAGGTCGTCGCCGGTCGCGGCGGCGACGGCGGTGGGCACCAGCGTCACCAGGACGGTGTCCACGGCCCCGTGCGCCGCGAGGCGTTCAACGCACGCCTGCAACTGCTTCTCGTCCACCGCCTCCGTGGTGTCCACGGGGTTCGTGGCGGTGGCACCCGCGGGCAGCAGGGCGAGAAGTTCATCGATGAGGTCCCTGCCCAGCGGGGGCACGACGAGGCCCGCGTCCACACAGGCGTCGGCGGCCAGGACGCCCGCTCCGGCGGCGTTGGAGACGACGGCGACCTTCGTTCCGGCGGGCAGCGGCTGGGAGTGCAACAGAGCCGCCGTGTCGAGGAGTTCGCCCAGAGAGCGGGTAGCGGTGATACCCGCCTGGGTGAACAGGGCCTGCCGGGTCATGGCGGAGACGGCCGCGCGGCGGCCTGCGTCCGTGCGGCCGGCGTCGACGGTGAGGATCGGCATGCGGCGGCTGACGCGGCGGGCGGTGCGGGAGAAGGCGCGCGGGTTGCCGAAGGACTCCAGGTGCAGCAGGGCCAGGTCGGTGCGGCCGTCGCTCTCCCACCACTGCAGCATGTCGTTGCCGCTGACGTCGTACTTGTCCCCGAGCGAGGCGAACGACGACACGCCGATGCCCAGCCGGGACAGCCCGTCCAGCAGCGCGATGCCGACCCCGCCCGACTGCACGGCCACCCCCGCCGTGCCGGGACTCGGGTGGTTCGCGGCGAAGGTCGCGTCCAGACGCA
>NZ_JBIWPO010000090.1:0-16593 GCF_044768275.1 Streptomyces sp. NPDC101152
CAGCCACCCCACACCCCCAGCAGTCGGACGGACGTCTCGGGACATCCAACCGCCGGAATCACCAACCCGGCCAACCTTCCCGGTCAGAGCACTAGCCGGAGATCCCCGTGGGCTCGTACGGTCACAGGGCGCGGGAGCCCAAGAGGATCCCTACGAACGCGCCGGCCAGGAGGAACGGGCCAAACGGGATCGCCGTCTTCCGTCCACCCCGCCGCGCGAGGATGAGGCTTACGCCGAACAACGCGCCGAACAGGTACCCGGCGAAGGTGCCGATCAGCAGGATCCCCCAGCCGTACCAGCCCAGGACGGCCCCGAGCACAGGGGCGAGTTTCACATCACCGAAGCCGAAGCCCCTGGGGTTGATCAGGAACACCACGAGATAGCAGGCGCCGAGCGGGAGAGAGCCGAGCAGCGCGGTGCGCCAACTGCCGTCGGCACCGGGCAGCAGCGCGGCCCCTCCGAGCCCGGCGAGCGCGGCCGCCGTGAGCGGCAGGACCACCACGTCGGGAAGCCGGTGCACCGCGAAGTCGACCACAGCGAGCAGCACGGCCGTCGGAGCGAGCAGCAGCCACACCAGCAACTCCCGGACGGGCCCCGGTGGCGGCCGCCAGTACGGCGCAGACCACGGCCATCACCAGGGCAACGGCGGACGTGCTCGGGCCGAACGTATCCACGTCGGCGCAGCGGGCTCGCCCCAGCCACCCGTTCCCGATCCCGATCCCGATCCCGATCCCGATCCCGTCGAGAGGGTGCCCTTCCGGGCAGGCCGTTCGCCACGGCTCCTCCGGCAGTACGGAGAGCCGGTACGCGGGGCGCGGTATGAACAGGCCCGTGCCTGCACCCCACAGGACAGCCATGGCGGTGATCCAGAACGTCTCCACCGCAAGGAGCCTAAGCTCAGCTCCGTTCGGATGTCGCGGACGGTCCGTACCGTGAGGAGCACGTGCATGTTGCTGAAGCCCGGCACCACTTGTGAGCAGGCGATCAAGCTGCTGGAAAGCCTGACCAATCAGGGGCTCAACGACGTCCAGAACAGCGTCCCGCACATCTTCGGGAACGCCGTGCCGAGCATGCCCCAGGAGCTGGGCTTCGGCTCGGGGATGACGTGCTGGCGGCGTCTGGCCGCATGGAACGAGGCCGGCGTATGGGAGCAACTGCACCTGGTACTGCTGAAGAAGCTGCGGGCGGCGAAGAAGCTGGACTGGTCGCGGGCGGTGATCGACTCCTCCCACGTGCGGGCCGCTCGGCGGGGCCCAAAAGCGGTCCCAGCCCGGTCGACCGCGCACGGCCGGGCAGCAAGCACCACGTCCTCACCGACGGCCAGGGCATCCCGCTCGCGGTGTCGCTGACCGGCGGCAACCGCAACGACGTCACCCAGCTGCTGCCACTGCTGGACAAGGTCCCCGCCGTGGCCGAAGTGGTCGGCCGACCACGCAGGCGGCCGGACATGCTGTTCGCCGACCGCGGCTACGACCACGACAAGTACCGGCGCCTGCTGCGACAGCGCGGCATCCGCCCGGCCATCGCCGAACGCGGCCAGCCCCACGGCTCCGGCCTGGGCATCTTCCGGTACGTCGTGGAGAGGACGATCGCCTGGTTGCACGGCTTTCACCGTCTGCGCATTCGTTGGGAACGGCGCGATGACATCCATGACGCCTTCCTCGGCCTCGCCACCTGCCTCATCACCTCCCGCCACGCCCAACGCCTTTGTCAGGACCTCTTAGACAGTCACGGCCGACGTGCGGAACGCGGCCACCAGTCGGCTGCTGTCCGCGGCCCGGGTTGCCACGACGACGTGGCTCGGTTCGACGCCGTGTAGCGGGATGGAGGTGAGGTCGGGTCGGGTGCCGCCGGCGTGCAGGGCGGCCGGGATGATGGCCACGGCCTGCCCGGCGGCTATGTACTCGAGCTTGTCCTCGATGGTCTCGACCGAGGGTCCGTCGGGTGCGGGGCGGCCTCCCGGCCGCGGGTCGATGCGCCAGTACGCGTCCCATTCCGGATCCGGGAACCGGGGGATCGGCTCGCCCTCGATGTCGTCGAGCGTGACCGACTCCTTGCCCGCCAGCCGGTGCCCGACCGGTACGAGCAGCATCTTCGGCTCGTCGTACAGGACTGTCACGTCCAGGCCGTCGGTCTGCAGCGGCAGCCGGGTGATCGCCGCGTCGACCCGCCGGTCGAGCAGGGCCTGGCGCGGCTCGTTCCACTTCAGGTGCAGCGTGCGTACATCGGCGTCGGGGTATTTGTGCCGCAGGTTGCGCACCACCGGGGTGACGATCAGGCCCGCGGTGTAGCCGACGGTGATCCGGGTGGGCCGGGCGGCGGCCCGGGCGGCGGCCGTGGCCTGCTGGGCCGAGCGCACCAAGGCGCGTGCGTGGGGCAGGAAGGCCTCTCCCGCTTCGGTGAGCCGCGTGCCTTGTCGCGTCCGGTCGAAAAGCCGCGCACCCACCTGGGCCTCGAGTTGGCTGATCTGCCGGCTCAGCGACGGCTGCGCGATGTGCAGCTCGGCCGCGGCTCGGCCGTAGTGCAGATGTGACGCGACGGTGGTGAAGTAGCGCACCAGCCGAATGTCGAGATCTGTCATGCCTGAATGGTATGACGTGTTCCGGAACAGGTCTTTGATGACCGAGAGTCTGCGTCCCTACCGTGGGTTCCATGGCAAACGACAATGAAATGGCGGCCCGGCGTTTCTACGAGGCACTCTCCACCGGTGACAGCGCGCTGGTCGATGAGACCCTCGCCGCCGGCTGGGAGGCCGTCCCGGCCCTGCGCGCCGGGGGCGGCCCAGAGGGATGGAAAGCGGGCATTGCCCACCTTCGTGCTGTGTTCAGTGACCTGAGCGTCGAGATCGAGCACGTCGTCGTGAACCGGGACATGGTCGCAGTGCGGACGGTCAGCCGCGGAAAGCACACTGGCGAGCTGCTCGGCGTCGAAGGCACCGGCCGCGAGGTCGAGTTCCGGGCGGCCGACTTCCACCACGTGATCGACGGCCGCATTGTGCGGACCTGGCACCTGGAGGACTACTTCTCGATCGCCACCCAGATCGGACTGGAGTTCACCCGTGGCGCTTGACGGAAAGACGGCGGTGGTGACTGGGGCGGCCCGGGGCATCGGATACGCATACTCCCGGCGGCTCGCCGCGGACGGCGCGCACGTGGTCGCCGTTGACATCGACGACCCGGCGGACGTCGTGAGCGAGCTGACGGGCGGCGGCGACAAGCTGGGACTGGTGTGCGATATCAGTGAGCCGTCGCAGGTCGATGCCGTGACCCGCACGGTCCTCGACCGGTACGGGCGCTGCGACATCCTCGTCAACAATGCCGGCATCTTCCCCTTCACCGACCTTGAGCACATGTCGATCGAGCTGTGGCGCAAGGTACAGGCGGTCAACGTCGAATCGATCCTGCTCTTCGCTCGGGCGTTCGCGCCGGGGATGCGGGCCGCACGGTGGGGGCGCATCGTCAATACCGGCTCGGGCATCACCCTGACCCAGAACCGCGACCTCGCGTACATGACCAGCAAGGGCACCGTGCACGTGCTGACCCGGGCGCTCGCCAACGAACTCGGCGACAGCGGCATCACAGTCAACGCGATAGCACCCGGCCTGGTGGCGACCCAGGGCTTCCTGAGCCGGGCCCGACCCAACGGCCCGACAACCGACGAGGTGCTCGCCCGTATGACGGCCCTGCAGACCATCAAGCGCCAGTCGGTCGCAGCGGACCTCGGTAACGCCCTGGGCTTCCTGGTCTCCGACGACGCCGACTTCATCACAGGCCAGATCCTGCACATCGACGGCGGCATGACACGAACGGGAGCCTGACATGCTCGAAGCCATCGCCGACCGTTTCAGCACCTCGCCACGCTCGCCCGTGCTGCACTCCCCCGCCGAGCACGGTCTGGACTTCGAGGACGTCACGTTCCCCTCCCAGGACGGGATTCCACTCGAAGGCTGGTTCGTGCCGGCCCCCGGCTCCGACCGGATCGTGATCGTCAACCATCCGCGATTCTTCAGCCGGTCCGGGCTACCGTCCCATCTGGAGCCCTGGCGGTCGGTCAACGGCGAGACCGGCAATGACATCGACGTCGACTTGGTGCCGGACATCGCGCTCCTCCACGCCGCCGGCTACCACGTCCTCGCCTACGACCTGCGCAACTTCGGCCTCAGCGGCGCCGCCAACGGTGGCGTGACCACCAGCGGCAGATTCGAGTCGCGCGACGTCGTTGGGTCCCTGCGGTATGCGCGGTCGCGTCCTGACCTGCGCGGGGCGCGGATCGCGCTGTTCAGCCGCTGCCTGGGCGCCGACGCCACGCTGTTCGCGATGCAGCGGGCCCCACAGGAGTTTACGGACGTCTGCTGCCTGGTCGCGTGCCAGCCACTGTCGCCGCGCGCGGTTCTGGAGCGAACGCTCGAGCGGCGCTGCATCCCAGCCGAGCGGATGGAGGAACTGGAGCGGCTGATCAGACTCCGCACCGGCTTCGGCCTCGACGAGATGTCCCCGGTCGAGACCGGCGCGGCGGGCAGCGTGCGGGTGCCGACGCTCGTCTACCAGGTCCACGACGACCTCATGACGCGGCCGGCCGATGTCCAGTCCCTGTTCGACGCCATCCCTTCGGACGTGCCGAAGGAGCTGTTCTGGATCCACGGCACCACGCGCCGCTGGGACGGATACCTGCACTTCCAGAAAGACCCTGACCGCATTCTGGAGTGGCTTGCCGACCACATAGGTTAGTGGTTTGTCATGCGGAATTGGCGGGGTATTGGGTCGCCAGCCGGATCGGTGACTCGGGTGCGAAGCGGACCTTCGGCTCGGCGCGGCTGTTCCGGCAGCGTATGTAGGCGGCGACGGCGGCGTTCTCCTCGTCGTGGGTTCGGTGGTCGGTGCTCGCCCTCCAGGGCGGACTCCAGCACCCGCTTGGTCAGCTGCTGCAGCAGCCCACCCTGCCCGGTCAGCTGCAGCCCCTCCGACCGGGCCCGCTCCACCAGCATCGCGACGAGCTGCTCATCGGACACGCGCACAGGCTGCCCCAACTGGGCACTCTCGACAGGCTCCACGGTCTCCAACTCCACGGCGGTATCAGTCACTTGGCGTCTCTCCCTTGATCGTCGGATCCGCCGTTAGATTTACACTCCCGGGACTGCCGCTCATGACGCTCCTTCGGGGCGCGGTCCTGCCGGCAGTGGTGTTCGGGTGGCCAGTTCGAGCAGGTGGTCGACCGGCCACTGGTCGTAGGCGTGTTCGCCGTACTTGGCGGCGAGGATGCGGCCGTCGGGTGCGATCAGGAAGTCGGCGGGAAGGCCGAGCCGTCCGCCGTGCGGCCTGCGGGACGGCGGACGCTCCCGCCCGCGGAGGATCGTCCACGTGCTGCGCAGGACGGCCCGGGCGGTCGGTGCCCAGGCGCGCGGGCTGAGCAAGGCGCGAGGCGACGACTCCACCCCGAACTCGGCGTACAGGCGCTTGGTGGGGTCGGCTATGACGGCGAAGGGGAGGTCGGTCACGTACTCCCGCAGTTCCTCTGCGGGCGAGTGGAAGACCACGATCTCGCGGATTCCCGCTTGAGCGATCTCCGCGTGTCGTCGTACCACCGATTGGAGGTGCAGGTTGCAGATCGGGCAGCCGGCGAACCGCCGGAACTGAAGATGTGTCAGCCGGTCACCGTCGGGCACGGCGACCCGAGCGCCCGAGACAGCCGTGAGGTCATGGGCGCCGACGACGGCGCCAGGCACTGATGTTCCTCTTCGCGTGCGCCTTCGAGGTGTCTGCATGATCCCCCTCCCCTCTTTAGGCGTACACCTTACGCTTACCAGCGTAGGCGTATGCCGTACGCTGTCAACCGTTATGCCTCGCCCTCGTTCACTCACCCCGGACCAGCTCGCCTCGGCCGCCCTCACTGTCCTGGACCGCGATGGCCTCGCCGGCCTGTCGATGCGTGCGGTTGCCAAGGAACTGGGCATGAGCACGATGGGGCTCTACCGCTACGTGGCTGATCGCGACGAACTCGAACTGCTGCTCGTCGAGTCCGTGCTCGCAACCGTCGGCACCGAGCCGCCACCCTCGGACGCGCCATGGGAAGAGCGGATCGAGACCCTGGTGCGGCGCCTGCGCGACACCGTCAGCACCCATCCCGCCGTCGTACCGCTGACGGTCACCCACCGGCACCGGTCCCGCGGGGTGCTGCGCTGGTCGGAAGCCCTACTCACCGTTCTCGCCGAGACCGGCTTCGACGGCGCACGACGCGTCATCGCACTGCGGGCCCTCCTGAGCTACGTCATTGGGGCCATCCAACTGGAGCACCTGGGACCCTTGGCGGGCGAGGGTACGGTCGCGATCTCCGCGCTGCCGCCGATCGAGTTCCCGCGCTTGGCCGAGACCGCACACCACGCACGGGACGTGGGGGCTGACCAAGAGTTCTTCGGCGGACTCGCCGCGCTGATGCACGGCCTCCGCAGGTAACGGCAACGAGGCCCAGCACCCGGCAGGCGGTCATCGCGGCCTGCTGTCCGATCTCGCAAGCAAGCACTGTTGGCTTCGTTCATCGGGATTCCTCCGTGGATACCCCCGTCTTCAGGCGGGGGAGGAAACGGACTCCTGCGGAGCAGGGCGGTGAAAGCCGATGCGCCGCCAGGGCGGATCGGCGTTCACCGCCAACTACCCGCAGGTGAGTGGTAGTTTGTGTGGCGCCCGGTCGGCGATAACCAAGCTGGCCGGGCCTACCGCCGGGCTGGCGGGATGTCAGGTCTGTGGAGCTGGCGTAAGACTGCTGGGCGTACCAACGTCCCTTGCCGTTAGTTCGGGGCAGCTGCTGTCTGAGAAGCAGAAAGCTCGACCCGCGAGGGGAGAATCTCCCTGCTTCAGCTGGGGGAGAAGTCAACTCAAAGAACAGCGATTGTCGCCCGGTTCGGGAGTCAGCTGCCGATCTGCCAGCTCGTGAATGTCGACGAGAAGCGACGGCACTGTCGAGTCCTCGAACTCGGGACGGTCCACAGCCCGTCAGGGCAGTGGACCGCCGAAGCAGGTAGCGGCAGGCGAGACATATGCGGCCGATGGGGTGCTACTTAAGGATCTGCAGACTCCAGGTGTCCGCCTCGGGACTGCGCCGGTAGAAGACGTTCGGCTGAACCGGGTCGCAGGTCGCCAGCAGAATGTCTCCCTGGCCGAGCACAACCGACTGCTCGACTCGTGTGGAACGTCGCCTGCGGGTTCGAAGAACCTCAAGCCTTAGTGAGTGCGAGCCTGGAAGAAGAGGGACGAAGCGAACCGTTCTGATGGTGCTCCGATCCACGCTGCAGAACTTGCGCTCGCCTTCCGTGACGGACACCAGGCACCACTTGGGTGACATGCTGCGGGCAGGGTCGCGCAGGTCCACCTGGATCAGCAGGCCGGTCCGGCCTCGCCGTCGGGCCCTGTGGATGAGGTAGCGGGAGCGCCACTTCAACCGGCCGCCGAAGACACTGTCCACCTGCACCGCAACGTCTCCCACGCTTCCCTCGCCTGCTCGCCGGTCAAGTCACCGACTGCCCAGGCTGGCACGGACGCGCTGGAACCAGAAGTGCCCCGACTGGCAGCGTGAACCGACAGAATCCTGCCGGGAACAGCGGTGCCGAGCCCGCTGGAGTCAGCCGGTCTTGGCAGGCTCTTCGGCCCGTGCCCGGGTGCTGGCAAGGCGATATGAGTCGGTCCCGGTCTCGATGATGGTGCCCTCCGCCACCGCACCGGAACGTGGTCCGCCCTCGTCGTCCTCGACGCCCCTGCCCACGACAGGGCCGAGGCGTCAGGAGCGCTGATCCTCCACGACCCACGGGCTGGCGCCACCAATGTCGGCCATCCCGGCCTGCCCTGGGGCCGTCCCGTCACCGTGCCAACCGCCCCCGGCACGCTCGTGCTCGTCCCGGGCTGGCTGGCCTGGCAGATCGCCCCCGTACACCCCGACGAGCACCGCACCGTCCTCACCGCGGACTCAGCATGAGACCTGCCCTCCGCTCGGAGGCCGACTACGCGGCCAGTTCGGCGGCTGTGGCGGCGGCCGCGTGCCACAGCCGTTCGAACCGTGGGGTGGCCCGACCCTCGCGATCCGGGACGAGCCGCGGGCTGCCGGAGCCTCTGGGCCAAGTACACGGCACTGGCCGAGAAGCTGCCCCAGGGCGCCGACGGGTCCGCCCGGCTCCCCGACCCGGCCTCGGCTCGGAGAGGACGAGCTGCCCATCGAGGTCCACAACAGCCTCCCCGTCCTCCGCCAGCGCCTGGGCAGCAGAAGCAACGTCGCCGTCCGTATCGGCCAGGACGCCAAGGGCCGGTACGTGCTCGTCGTGGAATCCTCAAAGGCCACAGTGCACATGCTCTTCGAGCCCGACTGCTCTCACGCACCGTCGGCTGGCACAGCGCATGTCCCCTCACGTGTCGTACAAGCCATCCCACGGCGCGCTGAACCCGAGCCGGTTCGGGTAGAACTCGGCCCAGTCGTCCTGTTCCTCTCCCTCGGGATATTCCCGTGGCACTCGCTGACCAGGCCGAAGAGTGCGCCGTCGACCTCCACGGCGAACGGGGCGATCGCGATGTCTGTGAAGTGCCGCCCGGGCAGCGCGTACAGCCACTCGTGCAGGAGCCGCTGCGCGATCTTGGAATTGCTGGGGGTGGGGTCGATGTCCGTCCCTTCCGTGTTCTATCCGGCGAGGGCGAGGACCATCTCGTCCACGCCGGTCAGTCGGCGCTGCCGCTTCTTGACGATCTGCGGCTCGAAGGTGCCGGCGGTGTCGCGGGGCACCTTCACCTCGACCGGGCCGACGTCGGTCAGCACCGTCTTGGCCCGGGTTCCGTTACGGCTGTTGCCGCTGTTCCTGCCCGCCGCGTCGTGCTTGTCATAGCCGACATGATCGGTGATCTCGCCCTCCAGGGCGGACTCCAGCACCCGCTTCGTCAGCTGCTGCAACAGACCACCCTCCCCGGTCAGCTGCAGCCCCTCCGACCGGGCACGCTCCATCAGCATCGCGACGAGCTGCTCATCGGACACGCGCACAGGCTGCCCCGACTGGGCACCCTCGACAGACTACAAGGTCTCCAACTCTACGACTGCTTCAGTCACTTGGCGTCTCTCCCTTGATCGTCGGATCCGCCGTTAGATTTACACTCCCGGTGCCGGAAGACGTAAGGAGGCCGAGTTTGCGTTGGAGACCTGGCAGGAAGGCAGGCCGTCGCCGGGACGGGGATGGACCGCATGAGGATGTGTTCCCTTCGCAAGCTGTCTCACATCCGTGGGATGTCCGGGATGAGCGCTGGCGCGAGTGGTTGCGGCGTTCGCGGGTCGGCGTCGACCTGGTCGCGTGGTGGGACGGCGGCGACATACGCAGTCGTATCGGCGACATGCCCTACCGGGAGCGCCTTGTCGACCTGCTGTCCCGGGCCTCGCCTCGGGACTGCGCCGCGATGGGCCTGGGCTGCAGTAGCCGTGTCGACCGGTCGTGCCGGGAGCCGGAGACCTGCGGCCAGGATCCCATCGGTCCCTCCGCCGCCAGTGCCGCTCCGTATCGTGCGGGTCCGTTGCCAGGTGCCTGCAGTTCCTTCGTGGACTGCTGGAGCGATTTGGAACTGCATGTGGAATTCTCCGCCGACGACCGCCACCGGGCCGTGCACATGAGCGACCGGAACCGCTCGAGCGAGGTCGGCGTGTGGGTGGACGGCGTTCGGCTGATGGTGGACGCCTGGCTGGATCAGTCCGGGTACTGGGTGGGCGATCGGTTTTACGTGCTGCAGGCAGCGGGCCCGGAAGACCATCCCGATCAGCAGATCGCCCTCGGCCTGCTCGGCTACAGGATTCTCTCGCTCGTGATCCACGACGCCTGGCGGAGGACGACACGCGTATTCGTCCCGGATGCCTCGGAGACATGGACCAATCCGTTCGTGCGGCTGGAGAGCGATCAGTTGCATCTGTACGCGGACGAATCCGCGGTCACGGGTGACCGGCCCGACCGATCGGTGCCTGCCGAATCGCCACTGCCTTGACCCGTCCCGGCCGACAAACCTCGGACTGGCCATCCTGACGTGGCGACGAACACGATGGTGAGGTTCCCCCGGTGTGCGGGAGCTGCTGATCAGCTGGTCAGGGCGGGTTGACGGGGTTTCAGGGGCGTTCGTTCGGTCGTTGCCCGCTCGGCGTAGTGCTTCTCCTCGAACTCGACGGGGTTGACGTAGCCGAGCCGTTTCTGGATGCGTCGGCTGTTGTAGAAGCCGTCGATGTACTCGAAGAGCGCGAGGTTGGCCTCGGCCCGGGTGGTGAAGGTGCGGCCGCGGATGCATTCGGTTTTGGTGAAGCTGATCCTCTGTCGTAGGTGGGTCTCCGGGGGCGCTGAGTATTACCTGAGTTCGACGGTGTAGCTGCTGCCGTCGAAGGTCCATCCGTCGGTGCCTTCGCCGATGTCTTCGACGATGACGTCGTCGATGAAGTGGTCTTCGAAGTCGTCGTCGGTGAGTTCGCCGGCCGTCCAGAGGGCTTCGATCGCGGTCCAGTCGCCGGGGCGGCCGTCGATGCGCAGGGGGGCGGCGTCGCGTGTTCCGCGTTGGCGTCGGTCGGTGCCGGTGGTGACCCAGCCGCTGATTTCGAAGTCGCCGTTTTTGAACCGGTCGGGGATGGGGTCTGCGGGGACGAGGGCGACGTTTTCGTAGGCGGTGTGGATGAGGTCGCGGTAGCTGCGGCGGACGTTGTAGTCGGGGTCGGACAGCCAGTTGAACAGGGTCTGCGCCGTCACGCGGAGGCCGGCGTCTTCCAGGGCCTGGTAGCCGCGGCGGGTGCCGGTCAGCTGGGAGAGCTGGGCGTGCCAGTGTTTGGCGTTGTAGGAGGAGAGGTGGTGGCGTGGGGTGACTTGGGTGCGCAGGAGGTCGCCGAGGGCGGCGCCGAGGGTTTCTCCGTGTCCGGTGGGTCCGGCCATCAGTCGTCACCTTCGGGGATCATCTGGCCGGGCTGGATGAATTTGGCTTTGACCTCGCCGAAGCCGGTGCCGATGCGGTAGGTGTCGGGGGGTGTAGCGGGGGGTGTCCAGAAGACGGCGGCGTCGACGTTGCGCAGGGCGATGAGTTTGTGGCCTTCCTGGACGGCTTTGAAGGCGGCGATCCAGTGGCGGACGGATGCTTCGGCGACCATGGCCATGCGCCAGTCGGGCCGCCAGAACGGGGATCGTTGTTCCTGGCGCTTGGGCCACAGCAGGCGCAGTGCGATCGACAGCCGGGTCTTGTAGGCCTTGTAGGGGTCGCCGCCGGCCTGGACGAGTTCGGTGCGTGCCTGCCGGGCCGCGGTGTAGAAGGGCTTGAGCAGCGACTCGTTGGCCTTCCCGGACCAGGAGTCGTGGATGGCCGGCATCGTGGCGAGGTGGCCTTCGCGCACGAGCCGGTCCAGCAGTTTGATGTGCGGGGTGGTGACCCACACGCGGCCCTGCTCGTCGGGCCGCTCGATGATCCGCCCGAGCGGGTGCGGCATGTCCGTGCGGGTCCACTGGGGGATGTCGATGAGGTAGATACCGGCGCTGGCCTTGTCGAACGCTTCAAGGGGGCCGGTGTGCAGGAGCTTGTTCGGGGCCAGGGGGACGGCCGAACAGGCGGAGGGGTAGCTGCCGTTGCGGTCGATCAGGCACAGCACCCCCTCGCCGAACGCGTCCGGCACATCGAGGCGGTCACGCCGGACCCGCTTGCCGTTGTCCCGGATGAAGGGCACCCGCGTGCTGGTGACCTCGGGGTGGACCCAGCGGGGCTCGCCGTCCATGTGCTCACTGATCAGCGGCCACGGGCCGCTGTCGCGCTCCTCGAGGCGGATCACCTTGATCGGGTGCATCTTCGAGCGGCCGACCGCGTCCTTGAGGATCTTCAGCGCCGGGAAGGGCGCGTCTTCCGGCTCGTCCTCCTCGTCCCCCGGCTGCAGTTCCACGTCCGCTGCTGTGTCGTCTTCGTCGTCCGGAACGTGTCCGCTGTCCGCGGTGGGTCTGTTGGCGGCGGGCTGCCCGGGGAGGCCGGCGGACACGGCGGTGCGGTAGGCGTTCAGCGCGGCGGCGAGGCGGCGCCCCTCGGCGTCGTCCGGCAGGTGCTGCGGCGCGGCGGCCGTCTCGGCCAGGGACGGCCCGAGTTCGGCAACGGCTGCCTCGTCACCGCCGGCCAGCGCGGTGCGCAGCGCCGCCAGTATGTGCGTGAGGGAGGCCGGCAGCCCCTGCCGGGCGCCGGAGGTGTAGGGAAGCGCCGCGTCGGCCAACTCGCGCTCCACGGCACCGCCCACACTCTTCTGCGCGGGTGCGGCCTCGCCCGTACGGGCGGCGGGGGCGGATCCGGCGTCAAGGAAACGGGCGTGCAGCAGATCGGGGCTCAGGTATGCCGAGCCGATCGTGCCGAAGTCCCGTTCCGCGACCGTCACCTGGACCTGGGAAGGGTCCTCGGCCGGTGCCAGCGTCAGCGTCACGTCGGCGTCGAGGAGGGCCAGGAGGGTGGGGTCGGTGCTGTCCACGATGACGAGGACCGGCACGTGCAGAGTACGCGCGAGAGTGGCCAGAACCTGTGATGCGGCCGGGAGTCGCTCCCCCGACAGCGGAAGCCGGGCGTTGTGGGCGGCCTGCAGCCGGTCCACGACCACCAGGGCCAGGTCCTGGACGTAGGGGGCGGTCTCCGCGATCGCTTCGGCGGTCAGGTCACTGCCGTCGTCGATCAGCAGCGGTGCCTGGACCAGTTGCTGAGCGACCTGCTGCTCGTGGTCGGTGAGGCGGCCCTGCTTCAGGCGTGGGTAGTCGCCGCCGGTTTCCGCGGAGATGATGCGGCGCATGATGTCGGCCTGGTTCGGCCCCGACGCCGCGTACAGGACCCGATGGTTGTCGACGAGCGCGGTCTGCCGCGCGGCAGCCAGCCCGAGCAGGCTTCCACCGACGTTCGGGGCGGCCGCCACCAGCGTCAGCCGGCCTGACTGCAGACCACCCATTGCGGCGTCCAAGCCGGGCAGCCCGAACGTGGTGCTGCCGACCGGGCCCGCGGTGAGTGCGGCGCCGATGGCGTCGCCCAGCGTGGCGAGCCTGCGCGGCGCCCTCTCGCGTTCCGAATGGTCTTGGCTGTTCACCGCACCTCCTGCGGGCGTCGCGCCCGTTGCCGCGGCCGGAGCGGATGAAGGGACGGCGGAGACGATGTCGGCGGGCAGGAGTACCGCGACCGGTGTGGTGTTGCGCAGGAGCACCTGCGGCTGGCCCTGAGCCGCTCGCGTGAGGAGGTCGCCGAAGTCCTTCTGCGCCGCACTGAGAACGTGGGACGGCAGGACCTCGGCCTTCCGCGCTGCGGGCAGCCGGTCGAGCGGGGCCAGCAGAACGCGATCCTGACGCCTCTGCCCCTTATAGATCAGGGTCGTGCGGCCGTCGTCCTCGGCACGCTTCACCAGAGCGTAGAGGGCGTTACGTGCCTCGGTCGCGTTCATCGCGTCCTGTTCGTGCGCCGACTGACTCACTCACCCTCCCAGACTATCAATTCACCCTCATAATAGCAGAACTCACACACTTGAAGCCCTAAAGTCACACTTATTCTCATGAATCTCACTCATTCGCGGAGACCATCATCGATGTCGGTTGATTGTCGCGAGTACAGCACTGCCGGGGCAGGCAGTCTGGCCGCCGCAGACCGAAGGTCGGGACCTCGACAGCCGGCCCCGACCTTCCACTCACGCCGCCCGCGGGCGATCACCCCCCGCCTGGCACGGCCTCAGCTCCGCGCCTTCGGCTCCTGGTCCAACACTTCGGATGCCTCGTTGTACGCAAGGTGTCCGACGGTGGAGTGGGCCGTGCTCAGGTTGCCGTGCAGGCCGCCCGCGAGGTCGCGATCTCCCCAGTAGTCGGACATCAGCAGTCCCCTGTCGTGGAGGCCCTGCACGGAGGTCTCCAGGAGGTCGAGAGCGGTCTTCATCTCTCCGGCCGCACGGGTGAGGTAGCTGAGGATGCGGTACGCCTCCAGCGAGTACTTGATCCCGCCGTCCTGAAGGGCGTAGACGAGTTCGACCAGGGAACGGGCCGCGCCCTCCGCGTTCTGCTCAATGTTCTTGGTGTCCTCGCTCATCGGGATTCCTCCGTGGATACCCCCGCCTTCAGACGGGGGAGGAAACGGACTCCTGCGGAGCAGGGCAGGGAAAGCCGATCCGCCGCCAGGGCGGATCGGCGTTCACCGCCAACCACCCGCAGGTGAGTGGTAGCTTGTGTGGCGCCCGGTCGGCGATCACCAAGCTGGCCGGGCCTACCGCCGGGCTGGCGGGATGTCAGGTCTGTGGAGCTGGCGTAAGACTGCTGGGCGTACCAACGTCCCTTGCCGTTAGTTTGGGGCAGCTGCTGTCTGAGAAGCAGAAAGCTCGACCCGCGAGGGAAGAATCTCCCTGCTTCAGCTGGGGGAGAAGTCAAGTGGTTCCGGCTCTCCATACACGGGGTGGTCAAAGACGGTCGGTGAAGTGGCAGCGGGGGTGTACGGCCGGCATGCGGGGCGGGTCGGCCGTACGCCCCCGACGAGAGCAGCGGGCCGTACAGCGAGGCCGGTCCCCTCAGGCGGTCGGTCTCCAGCCGTGTGGTGGTCGCCGGATTCAGTACCTGGGTGCGCCGCAGCCGGATCTCTGATGGCGGTCAGGTCCGACAAGCTCCCCTGGCCGCGCATAGGGCCGAGGAGCTTGGGCCCGTAGTGCGTCCACAGTTCCAGCGCGGCCTCCAGGAGTGCCGCGCGGTCCGCGCGGGGCATCCCCTCGACCGCGGCCGCCAGCAACCGTGCGTCGCCTGCGTGGAGACGGGTGTGTTTGACGAGCGGGTAGAAGATCCGGATGGGCTTGGCGGAGGGACTTTCCGCGTCCGGCTCGTGGATCACGTGCAGGTTGTAGACGGATGCGGCTGTCACCGCGAGCGCGATCGGGTCGTCGTCGAGGAGCTTCGCCGTGAGGGACTCCTGGCACGGAGCGCACTGCTCGATGCAGGCGCCGATCAGCCCGGAGGCCGTTCGCATGTCCGGCGCGGTCTCCAGTCCCCACCGGGCGGGGACGGCCGGCTGGAGGTCCGTGTTCGACGGGCCGCCGTCGTGCTGGTGGAGGGTGCCGGCGTTGGCGGCGGCGTACGCGGCGCCCCGACTCTCTACACGGCCCGACGCCACCACCTACGTCATGTCCGGTTGTGGACCGCTTACAGTGGGTCACTGCCGCCGAGGCGTCACCTCTCGCATCGACCTGACCGTCGACGGCCCGTGTCCCTCTCTCCCCGTCGGAGTCATCATGGGCCCGCCCTCGCGACCCTCACGCCGCTCCGGGACATCGATCCTGCCGATCCTGCTCGTCCTCGGGGCCCTGATCCTCGTGGCAGTCTCCGTGGGATCGTGGCTGCAGTACACCGAGCGGCAGGCGAACGACACGATCCGGACGGTCGGATCGCGAACCGCCGACCGCGTGGACGTCGAGGCCACCGTCCAGAGCGTCGACGCCGCGGCCAGGGAGCTCGTCCTGCGCATCCGGGTCACACCGCAGGGGACTCTCGGCGAAGCGGGCGGGACCGCTCCGGTCGCCGATCTGAGCCTCCAGGCGTCCGGCGCCTCCCTCGGTGACGTGACGTTCAAGGCGCACGAGCGACTCGCGCCCAGGGATGTGCAGGTCGCGCTCACGGGTGGATCGATCAGTGACTACCCGTTCGACAGCTACGACGCCGACATCGAGGTCTGGGCGACGCTGGGTGGCGAGCAGGTACCGGTACGGCTGCTCTTCTCCAACAACGCCACCCTCTTCGCCGTCTCCACGACGTCCCCGTCCTCGGCGCAGGAGGCCGCGGTGGCGCTGCGGCTGTCCCGATCGGGCAGCCTTCTCGTCTTCGCCGTCTTCATGATGGTCGTGATGTGGGCACTGGCGGCCTCCGTGCTGCTCGGTGCCTGGTACCTGACGATCCGGGGCGAGGGCCTGGTCTGGCCCGCCCTCGCCTGGATGGCCGCCACGCTCTTCGCTCTCGCCGCGTTCCGCAACACCGCCCCCGGCTCCCCTCCGATCGGCTGCGTGCTCGACTGGTTCGCCTTCCTTTGGGCCGAGACCGTCATCGCCCTGTGCCTGATCACCGTGGCCGTCACCAGCGTGCGCCGGTCGCTGCGCGCCTCCCCCTACTAGACTCCACGCTTCGAGGGGATTGACAGTTCGCCGAGGCAGACTGCCGGTCCTGCCCGGATCGCACGCGGTGCTTGTCCTCCGCGACGCGACCCGGCCCCGCTCAATAGCAGTGCTGCCCAGGCCGCTGCATGAGATCCAGACGCAAAACCGGCTCGACCAGCAGACCGAGCACTGGCAGCACCGTTACGCGATCCGCGCCGGTATCGAGGCCACTCTCTCCCAGAACGTCCGCGCCCACGGGCTGCGGTGGTCCCGCTACCACGGTCTGGCCCGCACCCACGTCCAACACGTCCTCACCGCGATGGCCTGCAACGTCGCCCGAATCACCGACTGGATCGACGCCACACCCAGAACACGACGCCGGGCCACCCACTTCCGCACGCTGTGCTCAGCCACCTCCTAATGATGTTGTCAAACCGCAGGCGTGACGGACGGTTTGCTTTGGTAGCACTGTCCGTCACGGATGAGGGCCCACAGGACGTTGAC
>NZ_JBIWPO010000091.1:0-15758 GCF_044768275.1 Streptomyces sp. NPDC101152
CACGACGGACCGGGGCCTGCTACCGGGCACTCCGGTGTCTACCCGGACGGGACTTCCACCCGCAAGCCTGGACCAGCCTTCAGGACGCAACATGCCGAAACCCTAGATCGAGTGACGGCCGATCGAGCACTCGTACGGGCCCCATACGGCGTAGGTCACACTGTTCCCGCACCGCGGGCCCCATCAGAGCGCACGGTCAATGCGTCCGATTCTCGGACTCACTCCCGCGATCAGACGATCCAGGCCGGTTCGAGTTCGACGATGTCGCCGGTGAGGGACGCGACGTCCGCCTCGATCTGGGCCCGCAGGGCGAGCCGCTCCACCCGCTCGGTGCGGTATTTGCCGTGCTCGGCTGCCGAACGCCACATCGACAGCACCAGGAACTCGTGTCCGGGCGCCTCACCGAACAGCCCGCGGATCATGCCCGGTGAGCCGGCCATGGCCGGGTTCCAGACCTTCTCCTGCATGAGGGTGAAGTGCTCCGCGCGCTCCTCGTGGACCCGGCACAGGGCGACCCGCACCAGATCGGCGTCCGTGAACCGCGGTTCAAAACCGGTCTTCACGTCGAAGCGGTAGTCGAAGAGCTTGACCTGGGAGTCCTTGTACGTGCCCGACTGGGCCGCCGCCAGCCTGTCGTGGGAGCGCGCCATGAAGGAGTCGTAGAAGGAACGGCTCTCCCAGAAGGAGAAGACGTGCGCCACACCCTGCCGCCCCCGGCTCCAGCCCCCGCCCTGTCCCCGAAACCCCGGCTCTCCCAGAAGCCCCGCCCACTTTCGCTGCCCCCGCTCGAAGCCGCGGCGGTCCACCACGGTGCAGCGAATCCACTTGACCAGCACCGCGCCATCGTAAGGCCACCGAGCGTGGCGCCGGTCACGCTCCGGCGGACAGCTCCGGCGCACGCGTACGCGTGCGCGTGGCAGGATGGACAACTGGCCTTGTCCGCCGGGCGGTTCGGGCGGCAGGGGGCACCTGGGGAACGGGGAAGGGGAGTTCTGGTGAACGGCCTCAACAAGGGGATCCGCAAGGCCGAAGTCGCCATCAAATGGGACCCGAGTCCGGCGGGGCAGCCGCCCACCGATCTCGACGTCGTCGCCGCCACCTACCTCGCGGGCGATCCGTACGGAGATCCCGCGTACGTGGTGCACTTCGACAGCCGGTCCCCCGACGGCACCATCTACCTCAATCGGGACAGCAAGGACGGCAAGGGCTTCGGCTGGGACGAGGTCATGACGCTGGAACTCGACCGGCTCAGCGAACGCTACGCGCGCGTGGTGGTCGGTGTGGTCATCCAGCAGCGCTCGGCGCACCGGACCTTCGTCGGCGTGGCCAGCCCGGGTCTGCGCATCCGGGAGGGTTACACCGTCCTGGCCGAGGACGATTTCGGTGACGTCCTCGGAGCGACCGCGGCGACCGTCGGGGAGTTCGTGCGCGACGAGTCGGGTACGTGGGCCTTCCGTCCGGGGCTGCACGGATTCGAGGACGATCCGGCCACGTTCACCCGCACCATGGGCCGGATCGACCCGCCCTGACAGAGGTCAGCCGGCGGTCCAGCCCGGGACCGTCGGCAGCACCTTCTCGGCGACCCGCAGCAACGCCGTGTCGTCCGGTGTGGCGAGGTCCTGACGCCAGATGGCGACCTCGAAGGACCCGCCGCCGTCCTTCACGTCCCTGGCGACCACCAGGGTGCGCGCGATGCCGCCCGGGCCGGTGCCGGCCTTGCCGCCGCCCAGGCTGAAGTGCAGGGCGATGGTCCGGTCCGAGTAGAGGACCGCCGGGTGCCCGAGGATCGTGGTCGTCCGGGCGCCGCTGCCGAGGAACCCGGCGAACTCGGACACCCGGAGATCGTCACCGGACGCCGTGAGCTGCACGGAGTACGTCTTCAGGTCGACGTCCGCCTCGGGCGAAGTCGTCTTCGTACCGTCGGCGGAGGTGGACGTGCTCTCGCTGCCGCTCGCGGTCACCGCCCGCTCGTTCGGCGTGCCGAGGAGCGCGGGCAGGTCGGAACGGTTCAGCGCGGTGCACAACTGGGCGCCCGAGGGGGCCTTCGCCGGCTCGGTGCCATGAGCGGTGTCGCAGACGGCCGGCCCCGTGCCGTTCGCCCCCTGCCGGCCTCCCCCCAGAGCCCACAGGACGCCCGCGAGCCCGGCGACCACCACTACCGCGGCTATCACCTGAGCACCCGTGCTCACGCGCTTCTCGGGCTCACGGCCGCCCGCCGCGGGCCCACCGCCCGTCTCGTTCCCGGAGTCGGCGATTGCCTCGACCATGTCCCCCACGTTCCCCACCCTGTCCTTCGCGCCGGTCGTGCGCCGGGGGAGCCTAACCTGTGATCGTTCTGTGGGGAAGTGGAATTCTCAAGCACTGTGGTCGACGGCGCTCCTGCTGTTTGAACGGCGAGGGCGGTGGCACCGGATCCCGGTGCCACCGCCCTGACGTTCCGGCCGGCTCAGGGGGAGCCGGCGCCGCTGTCAGCTGCAGCCGCTGGTCGAGCCGCAGCCCTCGCAGATGTAGCAGGAGCCGGCCCGCTGCATCTTCGTACCGCAGGAGAAGCACAGCGGAGCGTCCGCCTGGATGCCCAGCTGCATCTCCACCAGTTCGGCGCTGGTGTGGGCCTGCTTCGGGGCAGGCCTGACCGCCTCGATCTCGGCACGCGGGGTGACCACGGCCTTCAGCTCCTGGGCGCGCGGCGCGGACTGGGCCAGGCCCTCGACGTCCACCTCGTCCTCGGAGGGTTCGTACGAACCGGTCTCCAGGTGGCGCTGGCGCTCCTCGGCGGAGTGGATGCCGAGCGCGGACCGCGTCTCGAAGGGCAGGAAGTCCAGCGCCAGGCGGCGGAAGATGTAGTCGACGATCGACTGCGCCATCCGCACGTCCGGGTCGTCCGTCATACCGGCCGGCTCGAAGCGCATGTTGGTGAACTTCGAGACGTACGTCTCCAGCGGCACGCCGTACTGGAGTCCGACGGAGACCGCGATGGAGAACGCGTCCATCATGCCCGCGAGGGTGGAGCCCTGCTTGGACATCTTCAGGAAGACCTCGCCGAGACCGTCGTCAGGGTAGGAGTTGGCGGTCATGTAGCCCTCGGCGCCGCCGACGGTGAACGACGTCGTGATGCCGGGGCGGCCCTTCGGGAGGCGCTTGCGGACCGGGCGGTACTCGATGACCTTCTCGACCGTCTCGCGGATGGCCGCCTCGGCCTTCTGCGTGACCTCGGCCTTCTCCTTCTCCTTGGTCTTGGCGGAGAGGGGCTGGCCGACCTTGCAGTTGTCACGGTAGATGGCGAGCGCCTTGACGCCGAGCTTCCAGGCCTCGAAGTAGATCTCCTCGACCTCCTCGACGGTCGCCGACTCCGGCATGTTGACCGTCTTGGAGATGGCGCCGGAGATCCACGGCTGGATCGCGGCCATCATGCGCACGTGGCCCATCGGGGAGATGGCCCGTTCGCCCATGGCGCAGTCGAACACCTCGTAGTGCTCGTGCTTGAGCCCGGGAGCGTCGATCACGTTGCCGTGCTCGGCGATGTGGGCGACGATCGCCTCGATCTGCTCCTCCTGGTACCCCAGGCGGCGCAGGGCCTGCGGGACCGTGCCGTTGACGATCTGCATCGAGCCGCCGCCGACCAGCTTCTTGAACTTCACCAGGGCCAGGTCGGGCTCCACACCGGTGGTGTCGCAGGACATCGCCAGGCCGATGGTGCCGGTCGGGGCGAGAACGGACGCCTGGGAGTTACGGAAACCGTTCTTCTCACCGATGCGCAGGACGTCCTGCCAGGCCTCCGTGGCGGCGGCCCATACCGGCGTGTCGAGGTCGTCCATGCGGACGGCCACGGCGTTGGCATCCGCGTGCTGCTTCATGACGCGGTTGTGGGCGCTTGCGTTGCGCGCGTAGCCGTCGTACGTGCCGACGACCGCGGCGAGTTCGGCGGAGCGCTTGTACGCCGTGCCGGTCATCAGGGAGGTGATGGCACCGGCGAGGGCACGGCCGCCGTCGGAGTCGTAGGCGTGGCCGGTCGCCATCAGCAGGGCGCCGAGGTTGGCGTAGCCGATGCCGAGCTGACGGAACGCGCGCGTGTTGTCGCCGATCTTCTGGGTCGGGAAGTCCGCGAAGCAGATGGAGATGTCCATCGCGGTGATGACCAGCTCGACGACCTTGGCGAAGCGCTCGACCTCGAAGGACTGGTGGCCCTGGCCGTCGTCCTTCAGGAACTTCATCAGGTTCAGCGAGGCGAGGTTGCAGGACGTGTTGTCCAGGTGCATGTACTCGCTGCAGGGGTTCGAGCCGTTGATCCGGCCGGACTCCGGGCAGGTGTGCCAGTGGTTGATGACGTCGTCGTACTGGATGCCCGGGTCGGCGCAGGCCCAGGCGGCCTCGGCCATCTTGCGGAACAGGGTCTTGGCGTCGACCTCTTCGATGACCTCACCGGTCATCCGCGCCCGCAGGCCGAACGTGCCGCCCTGCTCGACGGCCTTCATGAACTCGTCGTTGACACGGACCGAGTTGTTGGCGTTCTGGTACTGGACCGACGTGATGTCCTCGCCGCCCAGGTCCATGTCGAAGCCCGCGTCGCGCAGCGCGCGGATCTTCTCCTCCTCCTTCACCTTGGTCTCGATGAAGCCCTCGATGTCGGGGTGGTCGACGTCGAGGATCACCATCTTCGCGGCGCGGCGGGTGGCACCACCGGACTTGATGGTGCCGGCGGAGGCGTCGGCGCCGCGCATGAAGGAGACGGGCCCGGAGGCGTTGCCGCCGGAGGACAGCAGCTCCTTGGAGGAGCGGATGCGGGAGAGGTTCAGGCCGGCGCCGGAACCGCCCTTGAAGATCATGCCCTCTTCCTTGTACCAGTCGAGGATCGACTCCATGGAGTCGTCGACGGACAGGATGAAGCAGGCGGAGACCTGCTGGGGCTGCGGGGTTCCGACGTTGAACCAGACGGGGCTGTTGAAGCTGAAGATCTGGTGCAGGAGGGCGTACGCCAGCTCGTGCTCGAAGATCTCGGCGTCGGCGGGCGAGGCGAAGTACTTGTAGTCCTCGCCGGCCTTCCGGTACGTCTTCACGATGCGGTCGATGAGCTGCTTCAGGCTCACCTCGCGCTGCGGGGTGCCGACGGCACCGCGGAAGTACTTGCTGGTGACGATGTTGACCGCGTTCACCGACCAGAAGTCGGGGAACTCGACGCCGCGCTGCTCGAAGTTGACCGAGCCGTCGCGCCAGTTGGTCATGACGACGTCACGGCGCTCCCAGGCCACCTCGTCGTACGGGTGCACGCCGGGGGTGGTGTGGATGCGCTCGATACGCAGTCCCTTGGTCGCCTTGGTGCCCTTGGCGCGGGAACTCCGTGCCGGACCGCTCGCCGTCTCTGTCATGCCGCCTCCCTGTACGGGCAAAACGCCCTGAAGTGCCCCGATGTTCCCGTGGCACGTTGTTCTGTCTGGTGTTGCGGGCACTCACTCGCTACCGCCCGCAACAGGTCTTGGATCGCCGCCGTCCGGCCGGACCCGGAGCCCTGGCCCGCTCTCCGGCCCGCCGGTCAGTCGGCGGCGTGGGCGGGCTCGGGCACCTGAGCGGTCCCGCCGGGCCCGCTGTCGTCCTCCCGGCGCCCCCCACCGGTGTCCGCGCGGTCGTCGTCGTCCGCACGGGCGCGTCGCGTCTCCTCCCTCAGTTCCGCGATCGCGGCCTCGAAGTCCTCGAGCGAGTCGAACGCCCGGTAGACGGAGGCGAATCGCAGATACGCGACCAGGTCGAGCTCCTGCAACGGGCCGAGTATGGCCAGTCCCACGTCGTGGGTGGTCAACTCGGCGCTCCCGGTGGCCCGCACCGCCTCCTCGACCCGCTGGCCGAGCTGGGCGAGGGCGTCCTCGGTGACAGGTCGTCCCTGGCATGCCTTGCGCACGCCGTTGATGACCTTGGTACGGCTGAAAGGCTCGGTGACTCCGGACCGCTTGACCACCATCAGCGAACAGGTCTCCACCGTCGTGAAACGACGGGAGCAGTCCGGACACTGACGGCGCCTGCGGATCGACGTGCCGTCGTCGGTCGTACGACTGTCGACGACGCGGCTGTCGGGGTGCCTGCAGAAGGGGCAGTGCATGATCTCCAACCCTCCTCACAGCAGACTCAATAGCCTCGTTGAGCCCCATGGGCCCCTCGAAGCAGCCCCCAGCATAGGTGATGGCCAGGGGTCTGGAGACCCGGGGGACCACAACTTCTGGGCTGCTGTTGCAATCCAACCACTACATGTGGGGATTGGCCCATACATCCACGCTGCACGCGCGTGTCGCGCGCGTACTGGCATGTGCCATACGACCGCCGCGGCACACGGAATGCGCACGCGCACAGCCGTACCGTTACGGCACGTGGGGAGATACCGTGGGCGCCGCAAGGAGAGGGCGTGCGACTCCCGCGCAGATGGGGACCGATTCCCGGTCGGCGGGATGCCAGGTGGCAGACTGGGGCCGCACCCACGAGGTCAGCATCCCGGCGGTGAAGAGTACAACAATGAGCCCTTTTGTCCGCCAGGGGCCGCGTTAGCCATACACCCACACACGTGATCAAGTAAGCAGATCCGCGTTTTTTCACTCGAACGTGTGTTTGGCGCAACCTTTCGAAAGCAACTACCGTTGTCCAGCAGGGAGACCATCGAGAGGGGCCGACGTGACCACCACCGCAGACAGCGCCACCATCACTGCCCAGGACCGCTCCCAGGGCCGACTCGAGCCGGTGCATGCGATGAACGAAGCCGTGAATCCCGAGGGGCACAAGCGTTCCCTGCCGGGCCGACCTCCAGGCATCCGGGCGGACAGCTCCGGACTCACCGACCGGCAGCGGCGGGTGATCGAGGTCATCCGGGATTCCGTACAGCGGCGCGGCTACCCGCCGTCGATGCGGGAGATCGGACAGGCGGTCGGCCTCTCCAGCACCTCCTCGGTCGCACACCAGCTGATGGCACTGGAGCGAAAGGGCTTCCTGCGCCGCGACCCGCACCGCCCGCGCGCGTACGAGGTGCGCGGCTCGGACCAGGGCGCCACCGTGCAGCCCACCGACACGGCCGGCAAGCCCGCCGCGTCGTACGTGCCACTGGTCGGCCGCATCGCCGCCGGTGGCCCCATCCTCGCCGAGGAGTCGGTGGAGGACGTCTTCCCTCTCCCCCGCCAGTTGGTCGGTGACGGCGAGCTGTTCGTGCTGAAGGTCGTCGGCGACTCGATGATCGAGGCCGCGATCTGCGACGGCGACTGGGTCACCGTCCGCCGCCAGCCCGTCGCGGAGAACGGCGACATCGTCGCCGCGATGCTCGACGGCGAGGCCACCGTCAAGCGCTTCAAGCGCGAGGACGGCCACGTCTGGCTCCTCCCGCACAACGCCGCGTACGAGCCGATCCCCGGCGACGACGCGACCATCCTCGGCAAGGTGGTGGCGGTGCTGCGCCGCGTGTGACAGCCGCGGCGGGCGGTCCGGACCGGGACCGCCCTCTGACCGGGCCCCGGGACCCCTGCGCCGGTTCCGGGGCCCTGTGTTGTGCCGAGTCCCGGGGCCGTCGGCCTCGGATGGGCGGGTGGTCCGGTGCTGCTCGGCGCCGGACCACCCGCCCGTCATTCCGCTTCGGCCTTCTTCGCCGTCGCGTCGATCGCCGCCAGGGACTTCCGAACCTGGTTACGGTCCGTCGTGTACCAGAAGTCCGGCATTGACGCCTTCAGATAGCCGCCGTACCGCGCCGTGGCCAGCCGCTGGTCGAGTACAGCAACCACACCGCGATCCCCCGACGCGCGTACGAGACGGCCGGCGCCCTGCGCCATGAGCAGCGCGGCGTGCGTGGCGGCGACCGCCATGAAACCGTTCCCCCCGGACTCCTCCACCGCCTTCTGCCGGGCGCTCATCAGCGGGTCGTCCGGACGCGGGAAGGGGATCTTGTCCATGACCACCAGCTGGCAGCTCGGGCCCGGGACGTCCACGCCCTGCCAGAGGGACAGCGTGCCGAACAGACAGGTCCGCGGATCGGCCGCGAAGTTCTTGATCAGCTCGCCCAGGGTCTCCTCGCCCTGCAGCAGGATCGGGAACTCCGGGATGCGCGAGCGCAGTTCCTCGGCGGCGAGCTGGGCCGCCCGCATGGACGAGAAGAGGCCGAGGGTACGGCCGCCGGCCGCCTGGATCAGCTCCGTCAGCTCGTCCAGCATGTCCGCCCGGTCGCCGTCGCGCGCGGGACGCGCCAGGTGCTTGGCGACGTACAGGATGCCCTGCTTGGGGTAGTCGAACGGCGAACCGACGTCGACGCCCTTCCACTTCGGGACGTCCTCGCCCTCGGTGCCTTCCGGGGCCAGCCCGAGCGAGGCGCCGACGCCGTTGAAGTCGCCGCCCAGCTTCAACGTGGCGGAGGTCAGGACCACGGAGCGGTCCGCGAAGAGCTTCTCCCTCAGCAGGCCCGACACGGACATCGGGGCGACACGCAGGGAAGCACCGAAGCGGTCGTGGCGCTCGTACCAGACGACGTCCCACTCGCTGCCGTTGGTGATCCGCTCCGCCACGTCGTGGACCGTCTCCACGGACGCCAGCGCCTGCTTGCGCACGGCGTCCTCGTCCTGGACGGACTTGTCGCGCGTCGCGCCGATCGCGGAGATGACCGTACGGCAGGCATCGCGCAGTGCCATGAGCGCGTAGCCGAGGTCCTCGGGGATCTCCTCCAGGCGGCCCGGCAGCGCCAGCTCCATCAGCCGCTCGAAGCCCTCGGCGGCGGTCTGGAGCTGGTCGGCGGCCTTCTCGTTGACCAGCTTGGCCGCCCGCCGCACCGCCCGGTTGACGTGGCCCGGCGTGAGCTCCCCGGTGGCGACGCCGGTGACTCGGGAGACCAGCTCATGCGCCTCGTCGACGATCAGCACCTCGTGCTGCGGCAGTACCGGCGCGCCCTCGATGGCGTCGATCGCCAGCAGTGCGTGATTGGTGACCACCACCTCGGCGAGTTTGGCCTGCTCGCGTGCCAGCTCGGCGAAGCACTCGGCGCCGTAGGCGCACTTCGTCGCGCCCAGGCACTCGCGGGACGACACCGACACCTGGGACCAGGCGCGGTCGGAGACGCCGGGAGTGAGGTCGTCGCGGTCACCGGACTCGGTCTCGTCGGCCCAGTCCCGCATCCTCAGCAGGTCCTGCCCCAGCTTGCTGGTGGGTGCGGCCGCCTCGAACTGGTCGAAGAGGCCGTCCTCCTCGTCCTGCGGGACGCCTTCGTGAAGGCGGTGCAGACAGAGGTAGTTCGATCTGCCCTTGAGCATCGCGAACTCCGGGCGCCGGCGCAGCAGCGGATGCAGTGCCTCGACCGTGCGCGGCAGATCCCGCTCGACGAGCTGGCGCTGCAGGGCGAGGGTCGCCGTCGCCACGACGACGCGTTCCCCGTGCGCGAGCGCGGGCACCAGATAGCCGAGCGACTTTCCGGTGCCGGTGCCGGCCTGGACCAGCAGATGGGAGCCGTCGTCGATGGCCTCGGCGACGGCTTCGGCCATGGTCACCTGGCCGGGGCGCTCCGTACCGCCGACAGCAGTGACGGCAGCATGCAGGAGTTCGGGGAGTGAGGGCTTCGTCATAGCGCGACCACCCTACGACCCGGCACTGACAAACGGGTGATCAAGGCGGTGACGAGGGGCGGGATCAAGACCGGGTGCTCCGCGGCCGGAGCCCGGTTCGGACCGCTTGAGATCGATGCCGACCGGAGCGGGCGACATATGACGGAACCGGGCCTGGTCTCAATGCACTCAGAGTTCGATCGGGGTCGAATTCGCCGTCGGCGCGATCGGCGGCGCGAGAGGGGAACCGGATCGGAGCGACCGGCGTACCAAAAGTGACGATGTCGTGGCACGGTGTCACAGCAGATGGCGCAGGGCCCGGTCTCGGACCATGAGGGCGGCTCGCTTGGCGGGCAGGTCGACCTCGGCGGAGAACCGGAAGCCGGCGTTCAGGAAGGCGGCGACGGAAGGAGTGTTGCGCAGATCGGGTTCCGCGATGACACGGGCGCAGAAGGGGCGCTTGTCGAGAGCGAGATCGGCGACTGCTCTGAGCAGGGTGCTGCCGAGCCCTCGGCCACGGTCGGCGACAGAACCGATGAGGAGGTGGATTCCGGTGTCATGCGGTCGAGCGGGATAGTGACGGGCCAGGGGGTCGAGGTCTGCCCGGTAGATCTCCCAGTAGCTCATGGGCGTGCCGTCCAGCACGCCGAGGCAGGGGACGCTGCGTCCGTCGCCGGTGCACTGCGCCCGCAGGTGCTCCTCGGTCACGGAGTGGGGGCCGGCGAGCTCCCAGAACTCCGCGGCGGCAGGGTCGTTCATCCAGCGGCTGACCAGCGGTAGGTCCCGTTCGATGCGCACGGGGACCAGGTGGAACACGCCTGCCGGTGTGGTCGCGGGACCCCAGCCGGCGACGTTGTCGAGGAGGTCGTCGGCCGTTGCGGAGGTGAAGGCGGGTAGGGCGATACCTGGGGGCCGTCCTCTTGTCCCGTCGGCAACCGCCTGCTCGTCCGACTCGGCCTGCTCGCTGAAGAGTGCGAGCAGTTCGTCGGGCAGGCGCAGGTCCAGCGTGTCCTCGCTGTCCGTGCCCACGCCGCCGGTACCACTCTCGTCCGGACGGGGGCTGGTGTCGGCGCCGGTGCTGGGACCGGGGGCGGGCGCTGCGTGTGCGCCGGCGTCGGTTTGGGACACGGCGACGCTCCTCTCAGAAGACGGGGTGGGGCATGTTCCTCAGGAATGAAGGGGGTTGGCGATGGTGACGTAGATCGACTGGGTGTCGACCGGGCCGACGAGTTCGTCGAGGCCGTGCAGCCGGGTCAGCAGGTTGGCCTTGCAGCGCAGGACGGGTGAGTCGAGCAGGTGGCCCGGAAGTGGGGTGCGCAGCCGGTCGGGCCCGGAGGCGACATCGACGAGGAAGCGGCGGAAGGCGGCGACCAGCAGCCGTTCGTCGGCCAAGCGCTGGGAGCCCAACGCGCCGATGAGGCCGAGGACGTTGTTGATCGCCAGGTAGTACCCGAAGCGCTCGTCGGTGACGTCGTCGGAGACGAAGGTGTCGCTGTGCTCGCCGATGCCGGGCAGCCGGGCATCGAGTTCCGCGCGACGGGATTCCCGGAAGTAGTAGCCCTGGTTGTCGCGGTAACGGCCACCGGCGGGCCAACCGTCGGCGTCCAGGAGGAGCAGCGTGTTCTGCTGGTGCGCCTCGAGGGCGACGCCTGCCTCCGCGTCCAGCCACAGCACGGGACGTACCACCTGCTCGAGGTAGCGCAGGAACCACTCGGCGGCCACGGCCCCGCGCGACCGGCCCGTCCGGCCGGCGAGACGGATGACGACCGTGGCCAGTCGGGACGTCATGGCCGACGGATCGCTCTCCGGGCGGTGTGAAGGCAGTGCGGACGCTCCTGCTCGGGGGTTTGGCTTGGGAGCGACGAGTCCGGCGACGCAGGAGACGTCGTCCGACGAGGTGAACGGGTTGTGCCGGATCACCACGTCGAGTCCAGTCACCGGGTCGCCGTGCGGTGTGTCGACGGCGAGCCAGGCCGGGTCGCGGACGATGTCGAACCGGGGGTGTGCGGACCGCCACTGCTGGGACAGGCCGCCGCGCAGCAGACGGTGGACCTCGACGCCCCGGTGCAGTTCCTTGCGGAGGTTCTCCCGGCGGGAGTTGGTGATGCGCAGACCGAGTGACAGCTTGAGCATGGCGAAGGCGCCGGTCCGGTGGACGGTACGTACGGAGGAGGTGGGATGCCACGGGGAGCCGTGGGAGCCGAGGTCACGGAGCAGTCCCGCGTGGAACAGGGCCGCCGTGTCGGCGCGGCTGCGGATCTCTCGCAGCTGCCACGGGTGCAGGGGCAGGGCAGCATAGCCGTCCGGCAACGGCAGTTCGCCTCCGGCGAGTCGGGCGGTGAGCCCAGTCGCCGGGACGGGACGGCCTCCTTCGGTCCAGGAGGAGTCGGTGGCGAGGACGGAGGGAGCGACTGCCAGCCAGTGCAGAGGAAAGGAGCCGTGCAACTCCGGTGAGTACAGACGTGCTTCGGCCTCGGAGAGTCCTTCGCGGCTCTTGGGCGTCGGGTGCAGCGGATGTCCGAGCACGAGTGACTGCTCGGCGGACAGGAAGAGGTCTCGGTCGTCGGAAGGGTGCGTCCTGCGCTCGCGGATGAAGGTGGCAGTGTGCCGGAGGGAGTCGGCTACGCGGGCGACCAGGTCGGGGACCACGGTTGAGGGGGGAGCGGGGGCAGCGGATGCGCTCGGCGTCTGACAGGCGGCTGTCTCACGGGCGAGCAGGGCGGCGACGGTGACGGCGTCGGCCGGCGGGGCCTGGTCGCCGGTGTCGGCGAAGCGCGGGAGACCGAAGCGGTGCCAACCCGTCGGGGACCAGTAGCGGACCGGTGCGAGCAGTGCTGTGCCGCTGGCTGGGAGGGGGATGCGGAGCGTGCCGTCGCCGGGAGCCGCGAGCCCGGTCTCACGTACCCAGCAGCGGAGCAGGTTGTCGACGGTCGCGGCCTCGGCAGCGATGTGGGGGTCCGGGTGGGTCAGGAGGTCGACGACGGAGTGAGGTGGGTGTTCGGAAGTCGGGGCCCTGCGCTGGGTTCCCGGAGTGGGGGTGATGTTCAAAGCGGTCCTCGTGGGTGGTTCTGGCGCACGCCGGCGAACCGGGGTGCTGCGGCGCGAAGGCTTGTACCGGCTGCGTGAACCGGCGGGCGCGAGAGTCAGTCGCCGCGCCAGCCCGCCCTCTCCGCGCGCTCGTTCTGACGGCGCTGCCGGACATCGGTGCCGTGCGGCCGGTGGGGTCGGGGAGGGTGACCGGGGTAGGCTCGTGCTGCCGTCGCCACGGCGTCGGCCAGGCGGTCGAGGACCGCGGCTGCCTGTTCGTCGCTGATCGTCAGGGGCGGGAGCAGCCGTACGACACTCGCGTGGCGGCCGCCCAGTTCGACGATCAGGCCGCGCCGCAGGCACTCCCGCTGTACGGCCGCGGCGAGTTCGGGAGCAGCCGGGCGAGGGCCACCGGCGCCGGGAGCCCGCACGGGCCGCGGGAGGCCGGCCCCCTCGTCACCCCAAAGGCCGACACTCTCGCCCCCCTCGTCCCAGCAGCCCCTGCCCCCCTCGGCCTCCGGGTCCACAAACTCCACGCCGATCATCAGTCCCCGCCCCCTGACGTCCCCCACGCATGGGAACTGCTGCCCCAGTTCCCGGAGTTGGGCCAGCATCCGGGAGCCGAGCTGTGCGGCTCTGGCGGCGAGTCCGTTGGCGCGGACGTAGGAGAGGGTGGCCGTGCCGGCTGCCATGGCGAGTTGGTTGCCGCGGAAGGTGCCGGCGTGGGCGCCGGGCGGCCAGACGTCGAGGCCGTCCCGGTAGACGACGACCGCGAGGGGGAGGCTGCCGCCGATGGCCTTGGAGAGGACCATCACGTCGGGCGTGATGCCACTGTGCTCCACCGCCCAGAAGGCGCCGGTGCGGCCGACGCCCGTCTGGACCTCGTCGACGATGAGGGGAATGCCACGGGCGCTCGTGATCTCGCGCATCCGCCGCATCCACGCGTCGGGCGCGGGAATGACACCGCCCTCGCCCTGGACGGGTTCGAGGATCATCCCGGCGGGGCGGGGCACCCCCGACTTGGGGTCGTCGAGGACGGACTCGGTCCAGCGGGCGGCGAGTTCGGCGCCGAGCCGGCCACCGACACCGAACGGGCAGCGATAGTCCTGTGGGAAGGGCAGCCGGGCGACCCGCACGTCGGGGGCCCCTCCGGATGCCTCCAGGGCTCCTGCGGTCATGCCGTGGTAGGCACCGGTGAAGGCCATGATCCCGGTGCGGCCGGTCGCGGTCCGTACCAGTTTCAGCGCGGCCTCCACGGCGTCCGTTCCGGCCGGCCCGCAGAACTGCACGCGCGCGTGGCCGGCGAGCCCGGACGGCAGGGTGTGGAAGAGCTCGGTGACGAAGGCGTCCTTGACGGGCGTGGCCAGGTCGAGGACGTGCAGGGGCGCGCCGGAGTCCAGGACCTTGCGGATCGCCTCCAGGACGACGGGGTGGTTGTGGCCCAGGGCGAGCGTTCCGGCCCCGGAGAGGCAGTCGAGGTAGCGGTGCCCGTCGGCGCCCTCGATGGTCAGTCCCCGGGCCCGCACCGGCACGATCGGCAGGGCACGCGCGTAGGTGCGTGCGGCCGATTCGCGCGCCGACTGGCGGCGCAGGATTCCCTCGTACGCACCCCGCGCCGACAGGGACACTCCGTCGGCGCCGTCGGGCATCCGCCCCCCGACGGCTGCCTCGGACGTACTCCCCTCACACCCGGATTCGCCCACGACCTCATGTCCTCCCGCTGGGGCTGCCCACGGACAGCAGGACCCCCACCGCTACCAACCGCCCGTCGCGGACCGGGTTACGGGTGGGATCAAGATCCTTTCGATGAGGGGACCGATGTGTTCAGCAGATCGTCGGTGCCGTGGACCGTCGGTGCCGTGGCCTTCTCCGCTGCGGCCAGGAGATCCGTCAGGTCCGCGCGGGCGCGTGCCACGCGGGAGCGGACCGTGCCGATGGGACAGCCGCTGACCTCGGCGGCCTCCGCGTAGGGCAGTCCCAGCAGTTGGGTGAGGACGAACGCCTCACGCCGCTCGTCGGGCAGGACGGCCAGCAGGTCCAGCAGGGCGATGCCGTCGTCGAAGCCGGGCAGGTCGCACGGCTGGGCCCGTTCGACGGCCAGCTGCCAGTCCGGTACGTCGGACAGGCGGGGCCGGGCGGCCGCGTACCGGTAGCTGTCGATGACGGCGCGGCGCGCGATGGACAGCAGCCAGGAGCGGGCCGAGGAGCGGCCTTCGAAGCGGTGCAGGCTGCCGAGGGCCCGCAGGAAGGTGTCCTGGGCGAGGTCGTCCACGGATTGCGGATCGGCGCACAGATGGGCGACGTAGCGGTGGACGTCCCGGTGGAGCGCGCGCACGAACCGGTCGACGGCGTCCGGGTCGCCGCCTCGGGCGGCGAGCGCCCAGGTTGTTGTCGCAGCGTCGAGCGCCGTTCTGTCGCTTGTGGGGCGCGAGGTGGGCAGGGCAGAAGTGATCACCTGGTGTCCTTCTCGGGATTCGTGATCCGGACCGGGGCGCGCGAACGCGCGGGCGGTCCGGTGAAGTGGGGTGACGACCGGCCGCGCTGTGGCGCTACGGCGCCGGTGCGGTCGTACGGCCGTGGCCCGAGGCGCGCACGGGCGCCTCGGGAATCCAGCTGTCGTCAGGCGACAGCGGTCCCCATGGGCGGGCCCCGAGAGGTGATCGCGTGGACAAGGAGGAGCAGACGTGGCGCACGCTCCGAGCGGCGGCGCCTCAGGTGCGGACGCGGTCGCTGTGGGGTCGCGGGCAGCGCGAGCAGGAGCCGCAGCGGCGCGGCCAGCCGGCCTGCCACGGCACGCAGGATGCGGAAGGCCGCCTTCTCGCCGTAGGCCAACCACAGGCCGCACAGCACCGCGGCCAGCAGGTGGGAGGCGAGCATGGCCGGCGACGCCGAGTCACCGACCGTGGAGTGGCCCACGCCACGCGCCTGTGCCATGTCCATGGGGCCCATGGGAAACGTGCCCCTGTCCATGGGTTCCGGGCCCGTGGACTGCCGACCCATGGATCCCATGTCGCCCATGTACATGAAGGCCGCGGAGCAGGATGCATCGGCTGTCGACTGGGCGAGGGAGAAGGCCTCGTGCAACGCCGTCTGAGCTTGGCGTTTAACGTCGCAGGTCACACGACCTGCTGATCTGCGGTTCTTTCCGGGACAGTGGAGGCGGCCGTTCTCCACGCTTCGAGATGTCGA
>NZ_JBIWPO010000092.1:0-13670 GCF_044768275.1 Streptomyces sp. NPDC101152
CCCGAGGAGTCGACGAGCGCGATCGCGTCCCGCTTGAACTCCTCGGTGTACCGCTTCGTGTACTTGCTTCCCACCTGGTGCTACTTCCTCTGGAACCTCAGGTCCCAGTCTCCAGGTGTCCACGATCAAGGGGAAGGCTCAGCCGCACCTCTCATCCGGCAGTTGCTACAACCCAAGATGGCCGCTGGCGACACCGTCTGGTGCACGGGAGGACGGACAGTACGCCGTCCAGGTCACTCACGTCCCAGCGGACCGGCCGTTGGCATCATCAGAAGAGATCGAGTTTGGCTGACTCCACGGCCCCCATCAGCCGACACTGCCCGGTCTCTCCATCCACGCATATGTAGCCGGTGCCGACGGCCATGTCGGATGGATCTCCGCTGCGAAGGTAGGCGACCGACTGGCAGTCGAAGTAGTACTTACCTCCGACCTGGGCACGCTCTCCCTCGACGAGCGCAAAGGCCATGCGTTCGTGGCTGACTTCCCTGTCGAGAAACTCTTGGGCGAGCCTGGCCGCCTGCTCCATGTCCAGCATCAGTCCGTCCTGAGGAGGGAGAAGTTCCGCCACGGGGAGACATCAGCATGCCCTGACTGGCCATCCAGGAACACAACGTCCCCCTTGATGTTTACGACGTTGAAGACATGTGCCCGTCTTCCCTTCTGGCCCATGACGATACCTCTGGCCCCATCCCCCGCACTCTTGATCTCATTGACGATGCCCGAGAGCGTGGACGCCGTGAACTTCCTTCCCCCGTACAGCGCCTCGATCGGCTTGGTGGAGCCTTCCTCGAGAGCACCCGGCGCCGAAGACGGCGCACCTTCCGCCAGTAGACGATCCACTGCCACTGCGCAGGCACGGCAGTTCGTCTCGCCACCCTGAGGATTCACAAGTTCTTTGAGCCGAGGGGTGATGGGGGTCTTGTACGGGATACCGCCGTATCCGAGCGTGACACCTCCGCCACCGGGGCCGAATCTCAGGTTCCCGACCGCAATGTCAGCCTCTTCCGGCAATACAGCGGCTCGCTCCCAGCCGGTGAGTCCGCCGATGCCGACGAGGAGGATCTGTTGGGTGAGTTGGTCGCCTGCGGCGTCGTACTGGTCGGCGAGTTGGGCGCAGCCTTGTTGGCGGAGCATGTCGGCGGCGCGGTAGAGGCGGTAGGCGGGGCGGACGGGGAGGTATTTGTCGAGGAAGGCGCCTGCGCCGCCGTTGCGGCCGGAGACGGCGTCGCCGAGGTCGCCGATGAAGGTGAAGGGGAGTTCGGCGCCCTGTTTCAGGCCGGTGCCGAATGCTTCGAGGCGGCTGGTGATCGGGTCCCACCAGCTCTGGCCGGACAGGTCGACGGCGTAGGTCGGCCGGTCGCCGGTGTAGCTGTAGGGGGATGTGTAGGGCTCGGCCTGCCGCAGCTGGATGGGGTCGGTGGTGGTGAAGCGGCCGGTGGTGGGGTCGTAGTTGCGGGCGCGGAGGTTGTAGCCGGCCGCGGGGGTGGTGGGTTCGGTGTACTGGCCGGTGTAGGTGAAGGGGTTGGCGGGCGGGCTGGTGGCGGTGTTGGTCTGGGTGGCCTGGCCGTAGGCGGTGTAGGTCCAGCTGGACTGGAGGCTGCCGGTGGCGTCGGTGAGGTCGGTGACCGAGCCGAGCTGGTCGTGGTGCTGGAAGTACGCCGCGCCGTTGGGTGCGGTCTGGGACTGGATCTGTTCCAGGGGGTTGTACTGGTAGGTGGCGGTCAGGGTGCCGCTGCCCGTGTAGTCGGCGGCCGCCTGCGGGAGGGCGTTGTTTGGGTCCCAGACGGTGATGCGCTGCAGGCCTGTGCCGGTCTTCGATGCGGTGGTGCGGTTGCCGTCGGCGTCGTAGCCGTAGGTGTAGGTGGCGCTGGGGGTTGTCAGAGACGACAGGTGGCTGGCGGCGTCGTAGGCGTAGGTGTTGGTGCCGTCGCCGGTCTGGTTGCCGTCCTTGTCGTAGCTGTAGGTGCGGGTGGTGGTGCCGGTGACGGCGGTGCTCAGCTGGTCGGCCGCGTCGTAGGTGTAGGTCGTGGCCGTGGTGCCGGTGGTGGAGGTGAGGCGGTTGCCGACGCCGTCGTAGGTGTAGGTGGTGCCTGCGGTGGTGTCGGGGCACTGGGCGGCCGCGGTGGCGGAGGTGCAGTCGGTGAGCAGCCGTCCGGCGCTGTCGTAGGCGTAGTACTCGTACGAGGCGGGTTTGCCGAGCCGGGTGACGTCCACGCGGGTGGGCTGTCCGGTGTCGTCGAGGGTGAGCTGCCAGTTGGCCAGGGTGGTGGCGCCTTTGACGCTGCCGATGGAGGTCAGGCGGCCGGCGTTGTCGTAGGACCGCTTCTCCGTGTACCCGTTGGCGGCGGGCAGGGTGGTCGATGTGAGGTTGCCCGCCTGGTCGTAGCCGTAGGCGATGTTGCCTGCCGGGCCGTTCTGGGAGGTGGGGCGGGAGTCGTCGTCGTAGCCGTACGTCGTCGTCTGCCCTGAGGCCGGAGCGGTGGCGACGGCCGCGCCGGTAAGGTGTCCGGTGCCATCGCCGCGCCACAGGCGCAGGTGCCCAGAGGTGTCCACCGCGACGATGTCACGGGTGGTGCCGGCGTCGTAGGTGCCGGTGAGCGGCTGGCCGTAGGGGGTCCAGTCGTCGGCCTGGACGATGTAGCTGCCGAAGCCGCCGGTGCCGTTGGCGGGGTAGAAGCGGAGTTTGTTGTTGGCGGTGTCGCGGGCGAGGAAGTCGGTTTTGCCATCGCCGTTGAAGTCGCCAGGGGTGAGGTACATGCTGCCCCAGCCGGCGCCGAGGTCGGTACGGGTACCGAAGGTGCCGTCGCCCTTGCCGGGGTAGAAGTACAGGTGCCCGTCACCGGAGTTGACGGCCAGTACGTCGAGCTTGCCGTCGCCGTTGTAGTCGAGCGATACCAGCCGGTAGGCCGACCAGCCCGCGCCGACGTCCGTGCGGGTGCCGAAGGTGCCGTCACCCTTGCCGGGGTAGAAGTACATCTCGTTGGCGGAGGAGCTGACGGCGAGGAAGTCCTGTTTGCCGTCGCCGTTGAAGTCCCCGGCGGTCAGGGTCATCACGCCCCAGCCGGTGCCGAGGTCGGCGGGTGCGGCCAGGCCGCCGGATCCGTTGCCGTTGTAGCGGTAGAGGTGACCGGTGGACTTGTCGATCGCCAGCAGGTCCGTCTTGCCGTCGCCGGTGAAGTCGATCGGCAGAATCTGGGTGAACCCGGTACCGGTGCCGGTGAGGGTGGCGCCCGCGGTGAAGGTGCCGTCCGGGCGGCCGAGGTAGGTGCGGATGCCGTTCTTGGCGTCGGTGCGGATCACATCGGTGACGCCGTCGCCGTTCAGGTCCGCGGAGGCCGTCTGAGCCGCGCCCGACCAGTCGAGTGCGGCACCGGCGGTGTAGTCCTGGGCGCGGGAGGTGATGTTTCCGTCGTCGTCGTAGGTGTAGGAGAAGGCGCCCTTGCCCGCCGACGGGGTCACCGATGTAAGCCGGCCGTCGGCGTCGTAGCCGTAGGTCCGCGTGCCGGTCCCGTCGGTGACGGTCTTGCGCTGTCCGGCGGTGTCGTAGGTGTAGCCGAGGGCCGGAGTGGAGTCGCTGTAGGTCGTCGCCGACGGCAGGTTCCGCGCGTCGAAGGTGGTGGTGGCGGTGATGCCTCGGGCGTCGGTGACCGTGGTGGTGTTGCCGTCCTCGTCGTACCCGAACGACTGTTTGCGGCCCAGCGGGTCGGTGATGCCCTTCTGCCGTCCGGCATCGTCGTAGGCGTACGACGTGGTGTGTCCGTTGGGGTCCTTCCGCGTCGCCAGCGTTCCGGTGACGTCGTAGGTGTAGCTGGTCGCCGACCCGTCCGGGCCGGTCACCTTCGCGATCCGGCCCAACTCGTCATAGCCGGTCTTCGTGACACGCCCCAGCGGGTCGGTCACCGACGTGGCGTGGTTCATCGCGTCGTAGGCGGTGACCGTCTTCTTGCCGAGCGCCTCGGTGACCGTCGTCTGGTTGCCCGCCGGGTCATAGCCGTACGTCGTCGTGTATTTCGTGGGGTCTGCTCCGGAGACGTTGCCCCGGGGATCGACCTTGGTCTGCATCCGCCCGTCGGCGTCGAACGTCCAGGAGGTGACGAATCCGAGCGGCGAGGTCTGGCTGGTGCGGTCGCCGTCCGTGTCGTACCCGTACGACGTGACCTTTCCCAACGGGTCCTTCACCGACTTCCGCCGGTCGGCCGCGTCGTACGTGTACGTCGTCACCTTCCGGAGCGGATCGGTGGTGGTTGCGACGTTGCCGTTGCCGTCGTAGCTGGTGTTGGTGACGCGGCCCAGCGGATCCGTCACCGACACGACCCGGTTCAGGGCGTCGTAAGCGGTCTTGGTCACTGCTCCGGTCGGGTCGGTGACCTGTGTCTGGTTGCCGCCCGCGTCGTAGCCGTAACTGGTGGTGTAGGCCGCCTTGTTGGCCCCTGGGACGTTGCCGCGCGGCGAAACCGTGCTGAGCAACAACCCGTTCTTGTCGTAGGCGTAGGTCGTGGTGTCGCCGAGCGGGTCGGTGACCGAGGCGAGGTTGCCCGCCGCGTCATACGTGTTGGTGGTGACCTTTCCCGCGGGGTCCGTGCTGGTCAGGACATTGCCTGCCGGGTCGTGGGTGTAGGACGTGGTGTGGCCGGTGGCGTCCTTGACGGAGGCGAGCTGCCCGGCGTCGTCGTAGCCGTAGCTGGTCACATTGCCGAGCGGGTCGGTCACGGACGACAGCAGTCCGCGCGCGTCATAGCCATAGGCCGTGGTGTAGGCGGCCGGGTCCGCGCCAGTGACGTTCCCGCGTGGGTCGGTCTTGGACAGAATGTGGCCGGCGGCGTCGTAGGTGAAGGTCGTCTTCTCGCCGAGCGGCGTGGTAACCGACGTCCGGTTGCCGGCCGCATCGTATCCGTAGCTCGTCTTCTCGCCCCGCGGGCTGGTGACCGAGTCGAGCGCGCCGAGCGAGGTGTAGGTGTAACTCACCTTCCCGGCCGGGTCCGTGGCCGTGGCGACCTGGTTGGCGGAGTTGTACGTGTACGAGGTCTTGTTGCCCCGGCCGTCGGTGTGGGTGGCGACATTGCCGACCGCGTCGTACGTCCAGCTCTCGCTGGAGCCCACGGAAGAGGGTGCGCTGCGGGTGAGCATGTTCCCGGCGCTGTCGTACGTCATCGTGGTGGTGTTGCCGAGCCGGTCGGTGATGTCCACCGGGTGCAGGGACTGGTCGTAGTCGTAGGAGACCTGGTTGCCGTAGGGGTCGATGCTCTCCATCAGCACGTTGCCGGCGTAGACGTCCGACCACACCCCGCCGTCGGCGTCGGTGGTGTTCGAGGTGGTGCTGCCGTCCCAGGTGAAGGTGGTCTTCTTGCCGTTCGCGTCCGTCTGGCTGGTCACCCGGCCGCTGGCGTCATAGCCGTTGACGATCTTGCCGCCGGTCGGGTCCGTCACGGAGGTGAGCCGGTTCGCCGAGTCGTACCCGTACGCCGTCGTCTTGCCCGCAGGGTCGGTCACCGAGGTCAGCAACCCGGAGGTGTACCAGTATCCGACCGTTGTGGCGTCCGGCAGCGTGACCTTGCTGAGCAGCCCGTCCGACCCCACCGTGAAGGCGGTGGAGCGTCCGGCAGCATCGGTCACCGACGACAAACGCCCCGAAGAATACGACAGAGCCAGACCATGACCGCTGGCGTCGTTCAGCGCGGTCAACTGGCCGCTGCTGTTGAACACGCTCGCCGAATGGTTCTGGTCGGTGACCGTGTACGTCCCCCCGGACACGGTCAGCTTCAAGAACGTACCCGCCGGCGCCGCATAGGTGCCGTCGCTCTGCTTCGCGAAGACGACCTGCGAACCGTCCGCCGTGGCCAGCGTGGCGGTACTTGAGCCGAGCGTCAGTTTCGAGTCGAACGGCGTCGTCCAGCCCGGCCCCAGCAGCCCCGCGCCCGTCGAGTCCGAGCGGTAGTAGCGGTCGAGGGACAGCGGCTTGCCCACACCGACCAGGCGCGCGTCGGTGGCCTTCTCGAAGTACGTGCCGGTGGCGGTGTTCACCGGGTCTGCCCGGTGCGACTGCGCGTAGCACGTGCAGATGCCCACCTGCGCACCCGGGATGTCCGGGGTGTAGAAGGCGGTCACGTACGGCGAGTCGGTACCGTTGGCGCTCCAGGTCCCGTCAGTGCTCCTGAGGTAGATCTGGGCGAAGTACTGCTGCCCGTCCCGCAATGGTCCGTCGGCACCGTTCGACGCATCCCAGAAGCACTCGTCCTTGAACTGCGGGTAACCGCCATGGTTGGGCCACCAGTCGTAGCACCACGCAATAAGCGGGTCATGCTTCCCTACCGGGTCGTCATTGGCCCGGGTGACCTCCCTGGCCACCACAGTGGTACCCGAGGAGTCCCGGACCAACAGCAGCACCTCGGAATAGTCCGCGGCACTGGTGCCGGCCGCGAAATGCAAGTGGCCTCCGATGTCCACGGTGCCCGGATATGCCACAGCAGTGGAATCGACCCAAGCCGGATCCGGCGGAACCGCGGCCGAGGACCGCGGCGCCAACGCCGGTGCGTGTGACGGCCGCTCAGCGGAGTGCGGTACGGGCTTGTCCGACGCCGAGTGGTGCCGTGCACGCACGAAAGCACCGGCAGGCGCCAGCGCAAGGCGCTCCTTCGCCACCTGGGCACGCCGCGCGGCCAAGGTCATCGCCTTCGGCGGCTTGGGAAGGTCAGCCGCTGTCCTCGGCTTCACGGCAGAAGAGGTGAGCGATGCGGCGGCCTTGTCCGGAAGGGCCCAGGACGGTGCCACACCAGCGACGGCGACCAGCACCAGAGTCACGACCGTGACGAAAAATCTTCGTGCCCCTACACGCATGGTGGATCCCCCCGTGGCCACGCCAGGAAAAGTACGACTGGGGGATCTTCGGCTGGTGGGACAGCAGAGAAACCTGCGGCCAGTGGGTTGACCGAAAGCCCCTGGGACAACTGCGAGAGCACACTGCATAACGCCTGACCAGAGAGACCGATCAGAGCGCCCAGCCAAAAAGTGGCGTGAACTTGTCAGAGGGCCGTGCTCAGCGGCTGTCCTGTCGGACGGGTGACCGCTGGCCGTGGCCGGCAGCCAGGCACGCTTCCGCTCGGCACGTGACTCGGATGCTGTCCCTTGGCCGGGACGATCGTGACTATCGCAGGCAACCGGCCGCGCAGCTAGGCCTGGCGCCGGCCATGAGATGGGGCCACGATCACCCGGCAGGTCGGGGGCATTACTGTAGGCGGTCGAACTCGGCCGGGTTGCATGTGGCGAACACATCCAGCACGGCATCGGCCTGAGCCGCCCCGGACCCTATACGGCCCCCGGGGCTCGGCAACGGCCCTCCGGGACGGTCACCCGGTGGGCAAGCGACAACCTCGAACTGGCTCCGCTGCTCCCCCCATGTCGACCGGCCACGCCAGCCACGGCAGGTGTGCTTCGCCCGTCACCGCGACCGGGTTGGGGGCGATGACGTCTCGGCCGTGGTCGTTGTCGGGGTGGGAGGCGCGGCCGCAGTGCAAAGCTGCATGACGATGCGGCCGCCTCGGCGTGCACCGCCTCGGCCACCCTTTACCAGCCGGCCTGCTGCCCGTCGGTGGCCATGCCCGGCTGCCCGATGGCGATCCGCGACACGTTGGTCGGGTAGGTGCCCTCGGCGATGATCAGCCCGACCCACTGCCGGTAGTGCTCCGGAAGCACCGGACCGGGTCAGCAGCGCCATGACGACGCGGTTGGCGAGCTGGATCTCACCGGGGGAGACCGGTGCGAAGCAGGCGGAATCGCTGGAAACAGACGACAGGCTCATAGAGGTGAATTCCTTTTTGAAGTTGGGTGAGGCGGCATGGGTGGCGGCCCTCGCTTCATCGCGATGGCTGAAGGCGGCCAGGCAGAGACGTCTCATCGGCCGGGTCGCCAGCCCATTGCGGGCGCCCGACACGCGCTGGTGTCGATGAGGTGCGGCTCGGTGTCTTCGCTGTCACGGGTGGCTCGAGATCGCCGAGCGGCGACAGGCCAGGCCAATGCGGCCGGCCCGGCCCCCGGGTCGCCGATGCCGCAGCCGTCCTCACGGTGTGGGGGGCGAGCGGTCACCAGAACATCGTGTTGATCAACAACGTGTTCACCGCGCTGGCAGACACCGTGGAATCCGGCTGCGAGAACGCTCCGGCACAGAACGCAGCCGCCCGCATTCATGCCTGGGCCAACGCCTTCCGCGGCTGGGCCCTGGACCACCCCGAGGGCTTCGACCTCATCTACGGCGCCCCGTCCCCGGCTACCGACCCCCGGAAGGCGGTGCCGCCCCGGACGCCGCCCACCGGATGTGCACCAGCATCACCGCCCTGGCGGACGCGGCCTGGCCACACGCCGCACAACGCTACGCGGCCAGCGATTTCACCTGGTCGGACTTCGACGCCGGCCTCCTCGACAAAGTCCGGCCGGCCTTCCCCGATCTGCTCCCGGCCGCTCTCGCCCTCGCCCTGCGCATCTGGAGCCACCTGCACGGCCTGGTCTCACTGGAGATCTGCGGCCGCCTGCGACCCCAGACTCTCGCCCCGGACAAACTCCTCGCCGAAGGACTGGCCCAGCTCATCCAGACCCTGGACATCCCTCCGCAGCAACAGAAAGCCCCGCGAAAGGCGAGTTGCGCAGACTTGGCCCCTACAGGGCTGGCGTCCGCCTGGGCGACGTCGGCCTGCGCTGCCGGGACCCACATCACCACCCTCTACGACGAAATCTCCCGTTAGCAGGTGTACGTACTCAACGCCCTCGGCGTCCTGGTCGCCGCCTTTGTCGGTCGTCGTCTGCTGCGGCGCATTCACGAGGCCTGACCCGGCTCGCGCGGCCTTCATCGCCGGGTCCATTCGGTGCCGCCACCCAGTTGCTGCGGCCTCTGGCCGGCGCGGTGACGTACACCATCGAACCCTGGGCCGATGCGACGCGGCCGGCGCCACCGGCGAACCGCTCCCCGCGTCGCCCGCACGGCCGGCAAGGCGACCTCGCCGCCTACCGCACGCCAGGCCTCCTCCACACCGCGGGGTTCGCCTTCGGAATCGGCCGCCGCGATGCGCTCGCCTCCCACGAACCCGGCTTCCGCCGCGTCGCGGCGTTCCTCGACGGCCACAGGGACACTCCAGATCACATGCGGCCGCACCCTCCGGTGGGCTTACGGACGTGCCTCGGCGCGCGATCCTGCGGACGCTTCCCGCTCGTTCGGCCTCAGGTTGGCCTCAATCTGCGACTCAGCCGCAGCACAGCCACCAAAAACGACCCTCGCGCTCACCTGTCAGCCCGCAGAAGTGCAGGTCAGGCTCTCGCCAGCTGATACACGCCACCGTGGCCCCGAACCCGCGAGCAGCGGATTCAGTCCGTTCAGGCGAAGTTGACGATCCGACAGGACAAAATGAACGTTTCCGCAGGTCACAGCCCTGCGCTGGTGGGGCGGGTGGGACTCGAACCCACGGCCGACGGATTATGAGTCCATTGGGGATCTTGGCGGCCCTTGCCGATCAACGCTCATTTTTGCTGTTTTCGCAGGTCAGGCGCGCTGATCCGTGTCAGTCCTGTGTGGTCCTTGTCGATGTCTTCCTGTCCTTGTGGCCCCTCCATGGCCCCTGGGACCGGATGAGTTGGACACTCACCACAGCAGCGGCTGCGTCTCCGCAGTTCAACCAAGGGGGTAGAACCCTCGCGCAGCAGATTCCCTTACCGGCGCGATGATGCCTCAGTCACGAAGCCCTCGAATGCGGTCCATCAGATCTGTGTGGCCGTCTTGACCCATTCGCCCGACGAGGTCTTGGGCACGCTGGACGATGTCCGGGTGCCCGGAGTCCAGGGCTGGCTTCAGGATGGCAGGGGCGTGCCTCATCAGGTCGGGTGAATGCCTTGTCAGTCGACCGAGGTCGTAGAGCGCGCTGAAGATCCCGAGCACCTGCTCGGGGTCGTCGGCGGCAGCCTTGGCTAGTGGCTCGCCGAGCATCTCGTGGGCATGGAAGCGCGAGTCCGAGGCTACGGCTGCCAGGTGCGGCAACCACCAGCCCGCCTCCAAGCGGTCAGCGGCAATCCACCAGTAGAAGTCGAGGAGTTCCTCGGGGTCAGCGCCAGCTTGAGCGACACTTAGGGCACGCCAGTCCCACAGAGTGCGGAATCGCTCCAGGAGCGATTCCGAGACGTCTCCTTCGGTGCGACCCAGCCGCCAACCCAGATGGCCAAGAGCATCACGGAGGATGGTGCCGTCGCCATGGGCGAACAAGTCGACAAGCACCTGGTCGTGCAGTCCGTCGGTGAGCTGACCGCTGACGTAGAGCACGAGGATGTGGTCGGCCAGGGTCAGGCGGGGTGACCTCATGCTGATCCCGACAACGATCTCAGGTTGGGTGGTATCCAATTGCCCGATGCGCATCGCGTACCAGGGCTTGAGCGGCTCGTATAGACCTCGGGATGGCTCGTAGCCGACGATGGTCACAGCCCAGGCGGTGTCGAACCATGCCTGATGCAGCGGGGTGGTGTTGCTGCCGTCTGCGGGTCCGTAGATGCGTGCCAGGCGTGTGGTCGTCCACTCAGATGCGAAAGACAACAGAGGTCCGATGCCTTCTCCGAAAACCGCGGCGACGGCGAGACTGTCATCGGCTTCCGGGCCGACGTGCTCTTCGAGGGCGGCGAGGATCTCGTCGACGATGCCGATTGCGCTGCTTTCGGGAGCTGACTCGACGGCAGCCTTCCCGCAGGCGGCGAGAAGGTGGATAGTAGCCCGCAACGCCACTGGTCGAGTGGTGTTCACCGATTCGGTCATGGGGTCGTTCGATCCACTCCCTGAGTCATCCTCGGCCTGCCCGGCAGGGTTCGTGCTTCGGAGCAAGAGTTCAAGCACCTTCCAGGTAGCCTGATAATGCTGTACGGGGATAGCAAGGGCGCGGTCGTCGTTGTCGGTGCCGGACTGAATAAAGCGTGCGACCTGCTGATGCGTGAAGTCCCATGTGTCGCTCTGACCGCCGTCGCCAGTCTGATCGGCAGCGTGCCATGCCAGTTTCAACACCGGCTCCCAGTCGAAGCCCTGACCTTGGCTGATCGCCTGCGTCAAGCCGTCAAACAAGGCTTGAATATATGAGCTGCGCAGTCCGATGAACTGCTCAGCGTGTGCGGCATACCGCTCGGGGTTCGCCGAAACCGCGCGGGTGATGCTGCCAGCCAGACCGTCATACGAGGCGGGGAATACCGATCTCCAATCCACGGGGTCACTGGGTTCCCACGTGCGTACGAAGGCCACGAGATCTTCAGGGTCCATACCCCTCGCGTCCGCATCGGATAGGGGGCTGGTCGGCCCTGTTGCGAAGCCGCCGCGGGCCTCGCCGTCGAGTGGCTCATGTAGTTGTCCGTGCCGTGCGATCAGGTCATCGAGCCAGGGATGCAATGCATCCGGCAAAGATTCGAGCCCGACACCAGCTAGCAGGTCACGTTGCCAGAGGCTGACGTAGTCGGCGATCTGTTCTGCGGACGCCTCGGTAGGCTCGCCCGCGAAGCCGCCCAGCATCCTTCCGACGGCTTCTGGGGACAGATGCGGCGGTTCCTCGACCAGCTTCTTCCAAGACGTGATCTGGTCTGCGGTCAGGGTCGGCAGCACGCATCTCGCGAGGAGTAGGTACTCGGGCCGGTACTGCCCGCGGAGCAGTTCGGCAGTAGTGAGGTACTCGAATGCGATCTGGAGGTTGCCGTCATCTCCTGCCTCACCTGGTCCTGAGAGCACCGCGTAGGTGATTACATTTAGGGCCAGGCGCCGAAAGATCGGTGCATCGTCTGGATCAAGGTTCGCAAGGTCGATGCGCGGAACAATGTCGGACAACGGGTGGCCAGCATCAACGAGCATGTGGGCCAGATCTCGAACCCCGTCCACCAGCGCATGCCCAACGGGCTCAGGGTGTCGCAGCTGCTGATCGCCGGCGATCAAATGACGCCACATCGACTTCATATATGCCTGGTACGGGGCTGCCTTCACCCACTCCTGAAGCCAGCCGACGACCCCCGCGAGAACCTTCGGCTCGGTGCCGAGCGCGGCCAGCGTGTCCGGAAGGGTCTGCGCATACCAGTAGGGCTCAAGAGTCGTCTCCGGATCGGCGTTTGGATCTCCCGCAGGGCGTGGCCGATACAGAATCTGTGCAAGCGCGCGAGCCTGCTTCGTCCTGGAGCCCTCGGCAAGCCGACGGACGACCGTGACCACTTTGAGGGGGTCAAGCCACACGAGCCACGGCAGTTGCAGGTAGCGGCGGATCGTGGGCAGGAGCGAGACGACCATCTCCAGCGGTAGCTGTCCCGCGAGGTCGAGCACGATCCTCTGCACGACGGGGTGATCGCTGGTGAGCGCCGGCTTCACAGCGGCAAATACCTCATCCGGGGCGAGGCGAGCGATCTTGGCCAGGTATTCACCCTCTGGCCAGCCGTCCATGCTGAGCTGACTGCGACCATCTGTCCGAGGCACAGTTTTGAACGCCTGGTGCCGCGTCAGCGGGGCGACCCAGTTCGGATTCTCCAACTTCGTGTAGAAGAATCGTCGATGCTGGAGGTGGCCTGTACGTGCCACCACGCCTTCCACATCGTTGGCTTCTGGATCGGTGTAGTCGGCTGCCGTCCGTGAGGCGTCGTCGGCTTTCGCCGGTTTTTGGCGCGGACCGTGATCAGGCTCAGGTCGCGGCATCGTGGAGTTGGCTCGATTGAGGATGGCGGCGAGTTCATCACCCACGTCGAAGAAGCCGCGTAGCCGGGCAGCGACGATGGTCTCGAACTTGGCGAACTTTTCCCTGACCTCTGCCTTGGGTGGCGTGCGGTCTTGTCCCACCCGATCCAGATGCGCGTAGCTCATGAAAAAGTCAAAAGCCGAGCCGAACATCGTTGAGGTGGCCGTGGGTTCGACAGACAGCTCCCATGCGGCCACGAAGGCTCGGAGCTGCTGTGCATTGCCCGTCGCTGCGGCATTCGCAGCGACTGCCTCCTGTACGGCCTCCCGCAGTTGGATTGAATAGTCCCGCCCTTCGCTGAGATTTTCATGCTTACCGTCACCGGATTCTTCCGAGGCCAGACTCTCCCAGTGGCTCCCAGCTTCGTATATCTGGGCCAGACTCTTCATCGCAGCGGTGACGTCCGCCCGCGGAGGTAGCTGCACGCCTTCGGCGAGGCCGAGGTGGTGAGCGAGGTTGTTGCTGATCTCGCGCACGGCGTGGGCGATCAGCGACACAACAGCTCTGTTGTATTCAGCCTGTTCAAGTAGTTGGGCCGCGTGCCGGTACAGATCCGCTAGAACCTGATGGACTCCACCAAGGAGTACTTCAAGTTCACCCTGCTCCGAATCCGTGTCGCCCTCGTCGACACCACTCTTCTCATCCTGCACTGCTGCCCCCGCACCGGACGCCATGACACGTTTTCACTTCAGTATCGTCGATCGCTGCATCGCGGACCCGCTTCTACGGCCTCGACTCGCACAGGGATCGCCCCCGCGCTCCCTTGGCCACCTGCCTCTTGCGGCCGCGCAGTTCACCGGAATTCACTCATCACAGTGGAGCCGATCCTCGGATAGCAGTGCCCCTCTATACCTGAGCGTGCGGGTGTGTCAACTTAACGGCTGATCTTGGTTGTTAGGTTATCGCTGGTTGGTGGGGGTCAGGCGGCCATCGAAGGCGATCTGGAAGGCGTTGAGG
>NZ_JBIWPO010000093.1:0-12358 GCF_044768275.1 Streptomyces sp. NPDC101152
GAGGGTTCGTTGACGATGGCGTACTGCGCGGCGGTGAGCGTGCCCGGGTCGGCGATCGCGAAGGGCAGCCAGGCGAGCAGGACGGTGGCGGCCGCCTAGACGGCGACGTGCCGCCGCAAAGGCTGGCGCGGAGCGCCGCCGAAGGCGCCCTTGACCGACCGGACCAGCCGCACACTCAGCCGTCGGGCGGCCCGCCACGGCCCCAGCCCAGGTGGGGAACTACGTGACGCTGATCATGGAGACCGTGCGGAGTTGCCTGACCGCTGACATCGGTCAGACGTCCGGCCAGGTCCACAGCGGTCTGCCGGGCGCGTCGGAGCGGCGGAGCGTGCGGAACGGCCGGCCCCGTCGACACCGTGGCATGGCCGCGGGCTGTCTCCTCACATGCTGTTCACATGCGGGGGCTTCTACGGTGGTGGTGTGCGGGTGCTGGTGGTCGAGGACGAGGTCCGCACGGCGGCGCTGCTGCAGCGCGGGCTGTGTGAGGAGGGGTATGCCGTCGATGTCTCCGGCAACGGTCCGGAGGCGGTGTGGCGGGCGCAGGAGAGCCCCTACGACGTGATCGTGCTGGATGTGATGCTGCCGGGTTTCGACGGTCTCGACGTGTGCCGCAGGTTGCGGGCCGGGGGATGCTGGTCGCCGGTGCTGTTGCTGACGGCCCGGGACGCGGTCACCGAGCGGGTGCGGGGGCTGGATGCGGGCGCGGACGACTACTTGACCAAGCCCTTCAGCTTCGCCGAGTTGTTCGCGCGGCTGCGGGCCCTGGTACGGCGGGGGGCCAGGGAGCGGCCCGCGCTCCTCGCCGTGGGCGATCTGCAGCTGGACCCGTCCAGTCGGCGGGTGTGGCGGGGGCAGTCGGAGCTTCAGCTGTCGCCCAAGGAGTTCGCCCTGCTGGAGCTGTTTCTGCGGTATCCCGGCGATGTACTGACCCGCACCCGGATCCTGGAGCACGTGTGGGACTTCGCCTACGACGGCGTGTCCAACGTCGTCGACCAGTACGTGGCCTACCTTCGCCGCAAGATCGACGAGCCGGGCGAAGAATCCCATCTGGAGACCGTGCGCGGAGCCGGATACCGGCTGCGGATGCCGGCTTGCGCGAAGGGCGGATGAGCCGCCATGACCCTGAGATGGCGGCTGGCGCTGCTGTTCGCGCTGGGCACCGCGGTCGTCATCGCCACCGCCGGGCTGCTGTTCCTCCAGCAGCTGACGGCAGGTCTGAACGACTCCCTGGCCTCCACGCTGCACGTGCGGGCCGACGCGGAAGTCGCGCGCCTCGCCTCCGCCGGGCCGCTGCCGCCGCTCCCTGCGCCCCCGCCTTCCGAGAGCCGGGACAGCGGCCAGCAGGGTGACCAGCACGGCCAGAACCCGGTATCGGACGACATCACGCAGGTTCTCGCCCGCGACGGCGCGGTGCTGGCGACCACCGACCCGGCCGTCCGGCAACCTCTGGCCGACGCCACGCAACGGCGGGCCGCCGCGCACGCCCCGGTGAGGTTCACCACCACAGTGGAGGGCGAAAAATACCGGATGCTGGCCGTGCCGGCCCATCATCGCGCCCGGCCCGTCCTCGTCGTGGTGGGCACCGCCTCCCACCTGGCCGAAGAGGCGACAGCACGCACCAGCACCGCGCTGTGGATCGCTGGACCGTCGGCCGTCGTCCTCGTCGGCCTTGGCGCCTACGCCCTGACCGGCTCCGCGCTGCGCCCGGTGGAACGCATGCGACGACGCCTGGCAGACATCTCCGAGCACGACACCGCAGCCCGCCTCCCGGTGCCCGGGACCCGCGATGAGATCGCGACGCTGGCGGCCACCATGAACGGCGTACTGGACCGACTGGCCCGGGCCCTGGACCGGGAACGCGGCTTCGTCGCCGACGCCGGCCACGAGTTGCGCACCCCGCTGACCATGCTGAAGGCCGAACTGGAACTGGCGCGCCGGCCGGGCCGCTCCCACCAGGCACTGGCGGACGCGATCACCGCGGCGACGGCCGACACCGACCGGCTGATCAGGCTGAGTGAGGACCTGCTGGTACTCGCCCGCGCGGACGAAGGTCACGCCTTCCTGCGAACTGAACCGATAGCCCCGGCCGATGTCCTCACCCGAGCGATCCACGCGGCTTCGGCACGCGCCGAGGCCCGCGGCGTCCGCCTGACCCTGCGCGCCGACCCGCAGGTGCGCATCGTGGCCGATCCCGACCGGCTGCGCCAGGCGATGGACAACCTCCTCGACAACGCCCTGCGCCACAGCCCGGACGGCGCCGTCATCGACGTCACGCTCAGCACCCGTCACGCGCCCGGAGCCGACGTCGCCGTGATCGAGGTACGTGACCACGGGCCCGGGTTCCCGCCGGTGTTCCTCCCCTTGGCCTTCGAGCGGTTCCGACGCGCCGATGCCGCACGGGCCAGGGCAGGCGGCGGCGCCGGGCTGGGCCTGGCGATCGTGCGGTCCATCGCCGAGGCCCACGACGGCAGCGTGGTGGCGGACAATCCAGCGGGAGGAGGCGCCCGAGTCCGCCTGGAGTTCCCGCTCGCCCCGGCCCCCGAGCGGGGACAGGCTCGGTGGTGAGACATCACACGCTCGCCGGGGCCCGACGGCGCTGCGCTGCCGTACGGGAGTGGAGCTGGTCGGAAGAGTGTCCCGCAGGCGCGGAAGCTCACCGTCGGTGATCCGGTCGACTTCTGGTCCGGGCGTTCGGCAGGCCGTCCTGCGAAACCGGCAAGACCTCGCCCGTGACGGTCTTCGCCGTGGCAGACAGCTCGGCGGTGCCGTGCCGGCCGCGGTCGCGCCGGTGCGAACTCCGAATCCCAGCATGTCAGCGTTCACATCAGCCGCACACCGTCGCTTCACGAGCCGCTTCGCACACTGAGGGCGTCAGCACATCGATCGGTTCGAAAGGCGGACATCATGAAGTTCCACCGGAAGATCGCGGCCACGGCGGTCGTTGCCCTGACCCTCGGCGGGGCAGGGATCGGCGCTGCCGTCGCCGGGTCCAGTGCGAGTGCGGCGCCGGCCGCGTCCGTCGTGCGACAGGACACGCCGCCGGAGCCGGCGGGACCGGACACCGACAACATCCAGCACGGCGACCAGAACGCCCCCGACAACGAGCAGCCGGGCGAACACGGCCAGGCGGAGACCCCGGAGGGCGCCGACGGCCCCGGCGGGCACGCCGACGCGTCCGCAGGTGCCCAGCACGAAGCCGGCAGCGCCGAGAAGTGAGAGAACAAGTGACAACCGGGGCGTCGGCAGCGACCGCATCACGCGGCCGGCGCCTCCCTCTTGACGCCTCATCCGACGGCCCCGCCACACACAGACGACCGCTTCCACGGCTACGGGCCAGATACGTGACCGACTCGCCGAGCACGGACCATCCAGCCATGAGGGGCTGGCGGTAACCAGTCCGCAGGCACCGCCTTGACCAAGCGTCACAACTTGCCAGGCCTGCCCCGCAGGAGAGTAGTCGGGGTCCGGCCCGCCAGGGAGAGCCGCCCGCCCGGCGTGCCCGGCATCCCTGGCGAACACATCCCGGCGCTTGAGCGCCGTGTGCAGCCCCTCCAGCACCGGTCCTTCGGCGGGTGCCTCGGGCAATGCCCGCATCGCCGCGAAGCACTCCTGCTCGCGCAGCAGCCCCGTGGCATGATCACCCCGGCCGACCAGTGCCAGACACGCCGAGTTCAGCCACGCGGCGTGCAGATCGGCGCTGATCAGTGCGACCGGCCGGTCCGGACACCCCCGGTCGAGCAGCGACTTGTGCGGCGCGTCGGGCCACAGCCCGTCCCGGAAGCCCTGGCCGATCACCACCTCGCCGGCGGGCCGGCCGGGTGTTCCCGTACGGCCTTGGCCACCGGCCGGCCCGATTCGAACCCGGACAGATCCATTCGGTGCCGGCTGCCGAGCCACTGCGACATGCGCGTGGGCGTCCCACGGACCGGGCAGCACGGTCTGCCCGTCCAAGTCCAGCCCGGGGCCGTCGAGTTCGCCCCCGCGGACGGCGACGACGCGTCCGTCGGCGATGCGTACGCTGCCCCGCGGCCCGCCCGGGCCCAGGGCAGCGCGTCGAGGCCGTCCGCCGGGTGGCCGGGCAAGCTGTCGAGGCTCGTCACCAAGTCTCCAACTCGGTTGTCAGCCGAGGGCCTTGTCGAGGTTGAACGCGGCGCTGATCAGGGCGAGATGGGTGAACGCCTGCGGGAAGTTGCCCTGTTGCTCGCCGGTGTGGCTGATCTCCTCCGCGTACAGGCCCAGATGGTTGGCGTACGTCAGCATCTTCTCGAACGCCAGGCGGGCCTCGTCGACGCGGCCGGCGTGGACCATCGCCTCGACGTACCAGAACGAGCAGATGGAGAAGGTGCCCTCGTCGCCGCGCAGTCCGTCGGGGCTGGCCGCCGGGTCGTAGCGGTAGACCAGGGAGTCGGACACCAGCTCGCTGGTGAGCGCGTCGAGCGTGGACAGCCACTTGGGGTCCGTGGGCGCGATGAACTTCGACAGCGGCATCATCAGCACCGCCGCGTCCAGGACGTCGCCGTCCTCGTGCTCGACGAAGGCCTGGCGGGACTCGGACCAGCCGCGGGTCATGATCCGCCGGTAGATCGTGTCCCGGGACTCGCGCCAGCGCGGCAGATCGGCGGGCAGACCCCGCCGGTTGGCCATGCGGATGGCCCGTTCGATCGCCACCCAGCACATCAGCCGCGAGTACAGGAAGTTCTTGCGGCCTCCGCGTGTCTCCCAGATGCCCTCGTCGGGCTGGTCCCAGTGCGCGCACACCCAGTCCACCAGCGCGCACACGTCGTCCCACTGATCGCTGGAGATGGGCTTGGCCCACTTGTCGTAGAGGTAGATCGAGTCGATGAGCGCGCCGTAGATGTCGAGTTGCAGCTGGTCGGCGGCGGCGTTGCCGACGCGCACCGGTGCGGAGCCCTGATGGCCTTCCAGGTGGTCGAGCACCGTCTCGGTGAGGTCGGTACGGCCGTCGATGCCGTACATGATCTGCAGCGGACCCGAGGGCCTGCCGTCGCCCGGACTGATGTGCCGGGTCACGAACTTCATGAACGCCTCGGCCTCGTCGCTGAACCCGAGCCGCAGCAGGGCGTACACGCAGAACGCGGCGTCGCGCACCCACACGTACCGGTAGTCCCAGTTGCGCTCGCCGCCGAGCTGCTCCGGCAGGCTGGTGGTCGGCGCGGCGACGATCGCGCCGCTGGGGGCGTAGGTGAGCAGCTTCAGGGTGAGGGCGGAACGGTGCACCATCTCCCGCCAGCGGCCCCGGTACTTGGAGGCGGACAGCCAGCGCCGCCAGTAGGTCACCGTCCGGTTGAAGTGTTCCTCCGCCTCGACCTTCGCGCACCGGCGCGGCTGCACGTCACCGCCGACCTGGTCCAGCGCGAACACCGCGCTCTCGCCCTCGGAGAGCTTGAAGTCCGCCCGGACGTCCTGCCCCCACGGCTCCAGCGGCACGGTGGCCGTCAACGCGAGCGACAGCCCGTCGGTCGCGAAGACCGCCACATCGCCCTCCACGCGCACGGCGTGCGGCCGGGTGCCGTAGGCGAAGCGCGGGGCGACCCGGGTGCGGAACGGGATGGAGCCGCGCACGCACACCACCCGCCGGATCAGCCGGTGCCGCTCGACCTCGACGTCCCCGCCGGCCACCGGCATGAAGTCCTGCACCTCGCCGACCCCGTCCTCGGTGAAGAAGCGGGTGATCAGCACATTGGTGTCGGGGAAGTAGAACTGCTTCGTCCTCGCCGGCACGGACGCGGCCAGCTCGAAGCACCCGCCGCGCTCGGCGTCCAGGATCGCCGCGAAGACACTCGGCGCGTCGAAGGCGGGGCAGCAGTACCAGTCGATGGTGCCGTCGGTGCCGACGAGCGCCACGCTGCGCAGATCACCGATCAGACCGTGCTCGGCGATCGGGAGGTAGCGCGGGCCGGCCCCGGCGCCGTCCTGGTCGGTCACTCGTGCGCCCATCGCAGCCTCCCTGCCATGCCACGCGTCCCCGCACTCAGCCTAAGCGGAACGGCGGCCGTCGGCGCCGGGATCCCGCCGGATCGATCCGATGCGGCGGGATGCTTGATTATGCTCGAAAGCTCGCTATATCTTGCAAGAACGAACAACCAGGGGAGGGTTCGGCATGACCCATGTCGAGGACGAGCTGAGCAGCCAGCCCGAGTGCTGGATACGGGCCGCCGCGGAGGCGGAACGGCACGTCGGGGCGCTCCCGGCGCCGGGGGAGCGGGTCGCGATCGTCGGATGCGGCACCTCGTACTTCATGGCGCAGGCGGCCGCGGCGCTGCGCGAGGGCGCGGGTCAGGGGGAGACGGACGCCTTCGCCGCCTCGGAGTTCCCGCCCGCGCGCTCGTACGACCGTGTCGTCGCCCTCACCCGCTCCGGGACGACGACCGAGGTCCTCGAACTGCTCGGCCGGCTGAAGGGACGCACCCCCACCACCGCGATCACCGCCGACCCGCGCACCCCCGTCATGCAGGCGGCCGACGAGGTCGTGGTGCTCGACTTCGCCGACGAACGGTCCGTTGTGCAGACCCGGTTCGCGACCAGCGCCCTCACCCTGCTGCGCGCCCGACTCGGTCTGCACACCGATGTCGTGGTCGCCGACGCCCGGACGGCCCTTGCGACCCCGTTGCCCGAAGGCCTCGTCGACTGCGCCCAGTTCACCTTTCTCGGCCGCGGCTGGACGGTGGGGCTCGCGAGCGAGGCCGGACTGAAGATGCGCGAGGCCTCGCTCGCCTGGACCGAGGCCTACCCGGCCATGGAGTACCGGCACGGTCCCATCAGCGTCACCACCCACGGCACCGCGACCTGGATGCTGGGCGAGGCACCCGACGGGCTGGCCGAACAGGTGCGGGAGACAGGCGGGTTGTGGGTGGCGGGCGGTCTCGACCCGCTGGCCGAACTCGTCCGGGTCCAGCGGCTCGCGGTCGCGGTCGCCGCCGCCCGCGGTATCGACCCGGACCGGCCCCGCCATCTGACCCGCTCGGTGATCCTCGCTCCCTGACGACCCGAAAGGCATCAGCCGTGCCCCTCGTCACCACCGGCGAACTCGTCACCCGGGCCGCCGCCGCGCACTCCGCCGTCCCCTCCTTCAACATCATCACGTTGGAACACGTCGAGGCCGTCATCGCCGGCGCCGAGGCCGCGCGGGCACCCGTCGTCCTCCAAGTCAGTGAGAACGCCGTGAAGTTCCGCTACGGACGCCTGCTGCCGCTGGCCCGCGCCGCCGCCACCGCAGCCCAGCGCGCGACCGTACCCGTCGCCCTGCACCTCGACCACGTCCAGAGCGACGACCTGCTGCGCCAGGCACCCGGCGCCGGCTTCAGCTCGGTCATGTACGACGCGGCCCGGCTGCCCTACGAGCAGAACCTCACGGCCACCCGGGCCGCCGCCGACTGGGCGCACAGCCAAGGCCTGTGGATCGAGGCGGAGTTGGGACAGGTCGGCGGCAAGGGCGGGCAGCCCGCACTGGACGCCCACGCCCCCGGCGCCCGTACCGACCCCGCCGAGGCCCGCGCCTTCGTCGCCGACTCCGGAGTGGACGCCCTCGCCGTGGCCATCGGCAGCACCCACGCCATGACCACCCGTACCGCGACCCTCGACCACACCCTGCTCAAAGCCCTCTCCGCAGCCGTCGACGTCCCGCTCGTCCTGCACGGCTCCTCGGGCGTTCCCGACGACGAACTCGCCCGCGCGGTCGCGGCCGGCATCGCCAAGGTCAACGTCGGCACCGCCCTCAACATCGCGATGACCGCCGCCATCCGGGAGTTCCTGGCGGACCATCCCGAGGCGGTCGACTCGCGGAAGTACCTCAGCGTCGGCCGGGAGGCGATGGTGCGGACGGTGACCGACATCGCCCGGACTCTCGCCTGACTACCTCTTGACGGCCTTCAGCACCACGAACTTCCGGTCGCCGGCGACCAGTTCACTGTTGCCGAACAGCCGGCGCAGCTTCACGTGGTACCCGAGGTGCCGGTTGCCGATCACCCACAGCTCACCGCCGGGCCGCAGCACCCGCCTCGCCCCGGTGAACATCCGCCACGCCGTCGCGTCGGTCGTCGCCTGGTGCGAGTGGAACGGAGGGTTGTTCAGCACCAGATCGACGCTCGCGGCAGGCACCCCGGCCAGCCCGTCCCCCACCCGGAACTCGGCGTGCCCCGGCACGCCGTTCGCCTTGTACGTCGCCTCCGCCGAGGCCACGGCCTGGAACGACTCGTCCACGAACAGCACCTCGGCGTCCGGGTCGGCGACCGCGACCGCCGTCCCCACGACCCCGTTCCCGCAGCCCAGGTCCACCACCCGCCGGCCGCCGAGGCCGCTGGGCAGATGCCCCAGGAAGAACCGCGTACCGACGTCCAGCCGGTCCGCGCAGAACACGCCCGCGTGATTGACCACCGTGCGCCCCGAGACCGGCCCGACGTCGTCCGGCAGCTCGTACGCGTACGGCCAGGGACTGATGGGCCGCTCCAACGCCGGATCGGGCGTGCAGAAGATCAGCCGCGCCTTCTTCTCGGCCAGCGAGGTACGGGTCGGCCCGAGGATCCGCTCGAACAGCCGCAGTGTGGAGGTGTGGATCTCCTTCACCATCCCCGCCCCGACGACCACCGTCCCCGCGTGCACCCCGGGCGCCAGCCTCAGCAACTGGTCCTCCAGCAGGGCGAGGCTCTTCGGCACCCGCACCAGCAGCAGGTCGACCCGCTCGGGCGGCGGATCCTGCGTGGTCAGCAGCTGGACGGCCCCCGGCTCGACGTCGTTGCGTGCGAGATTCGCCCTGGTCGCCTCCTGGGCGAGGAAGGAGTCGGTGATCTGTACCGGCCGGTGCTCGGCCAGCGCGGTGGCCAGGGCACCCCACCGGTCCCCGACGACCACCACCGTGCCCGCCGGCCGGACCTTCTCCTCGGCGAGATACCTGAGCAGGTACTCGTCGGAGGCGTCCCAGGCGCGCAGCCTGTCTCGGGGATCCTCGGGAAAGCGGGCCAGGGCGAACTCGCCCCACGGCGTCGTCATACGGTCGTCCATCGTGCGTCAAGGCTAGCCGAGCGGCAGGTCACCGCCGCTCGACGGCCCGGCGGGGTTCCTCGGTGGGTACGATCCAGGTGACTGACCCAGGGGGGCGCATGATCGAACTGTCCGAGCTGATCCGGGACTTGCGCAAGGAACTGACGGACGCCCTCACCGACGGCGTGGGTGAGGTGCTGCGCTTCGAGCTCGGCCCGGTCGAGCTGGAGGCCACCGTCGCCCTCGACCGCGACGCGTCGGCGGGCGGCAAGGTCCGCTTCATGGTCGTCGAGGCGAACGCGGGGGGCAAGATCGCCCAGACGCAGACCCAGCGGATCAAGCTGACGCTCCAGCCGAAGCTGGTGGACCCGGACGGAATGGCCCGCACCGCCTGGATCGCGGGCGACGAGGCGGACCGGGAACGCTGAGAGCCCGCCGGGCGGTGTCCGCCAGGTCCAGGTACGCGGCCCGTGACAACCGCCTCCGCCCGTCCACGCCGGGGCCACCAACCAGGCGGATCATGGGAGACTCGCCCTCATGAGCGGCAAGGCGGACCCCCGGTCGGCGGGGGAAGGGACCACCTCGAGGACGCGGCTGGACCGGGGGCGCGGCGCGCTCGGGCCCGCGTTGGAGCTCGTGCACACCGGGCGTGCGCCCACCCGGGCCGTGCTGACCGCCGAGCTCGGCGTGACCCGGGCGACGGCCGGCGCGGTCGCCGCCGAACTGGAGGCGCTCGGGCTGATCCGCGTCGACGCGCGACCCGGCGCGGCGGCCGGTTCGCAGGGCCGGCCCTCGCACCGGCTGGCGGTCGCCGACCAGGGGCCGGTCGTGCTCGCGGCCCAGGTGCACGCCGACGGCTTCCGGGCGGCACTCGTCGGCCTGGGCGGACGGATCGTCGCCACCGCGCCCGGCTGCGAGACCGTCGACGCCGACCCGGCGAAGGTCCTCGGCTCGGTCGTCGAGGCGGGCGGCGAGCTGCTGCGGGAGACGGGGCGGCGCTGCGTCGGCGCCGGTCTCGCCGTACCCTCTGCCGTCGCAGAACCGGACGGCCTCGCACTCAACCCCCTCCACCTGGCCTGGCCGGTCGGCGCCCCGGTCCGGCGGATCTTCGCGGAGTGCGTGCGCGCGGCGGGGATCACCGGACCGGCCTTCGCGGGCAACGACGTCAACCTCGCCGCCCTCGCCGAGCACCGGCACGGCGCGGGGCGCGGCGCCCGGGACCTGCTGTGCGTGGCCACCGGACACCGGGGCGTGGGCGGTGCGCTGGTCCTCGACGGCCGTCTGCACACCGGCAGTGCGGGCCTGGCCCTGGAGGTCGGCCACCTCACCGTCAACCCCGAGGGCCGCCCCTGCCACTGCGGCAGCCGCGGCTGCCTGGACGTCGAGGCCGACCCGCTGGCCCTGCTCACGGCGGCCGGCCGGGACCCGGGCCCGGCGGACTCCCTCCTCAAACAGGCGGACGACCTGATCCGCGACCACTACACCGACCCCGCCGTCCGCACCGCCGCGGAGTCCCTCATCGACCGTCTGGGTCTCGGCCTCGCCGGCCTGGTCAACATCCTCAACCCCGACCGCATCATCCTCGGCGGCCTGCACCGCACCCTCCTCGACGCCGACCCCGACCGCCTGCGTGCCGTCGTCGCAGACCGCAGCCTGTGGGGGCAGAGCGGCAGCGTCCCCATCCTGCCCTGCACCCTGGACCACAACAGCCTGGTCGGGGCGGCCGAGTTGGCGTGGCAGCCGGTGCTCGACGATCCGCTGGCCGCACTGGGCGCCTGACCGCGACGTACTCTCGTGACATGCGGATCTCCGTCTCCTCCGACATGGACGAACCCGTCGCGCGCTCGCTCGTCGCGCAGCTGACCGAGCGCGGCCACGACGTCGTGACGCACGGCGCCCTCAGCCCCGGCGCCGACCCCCAGTGGGCCGCCTGCTCTCAGGCGGCGGCCCGGGACGTCGCCTCCGGCGCCTCGGACCAGGCGGTCGTGTGCTGCTGGACCGGTACCGGCGCGTCCATCGCCGCGAACAAGGTCCCGGGCGTACGGGCCGCGCTGTGCACCGACGCCTACACCGCGGACGGCGCCCGCCGCTGGAACGACGCCAACGTGCTCGCCCTCAGCCTGCGCCTGACCTCGGAGCCGCTGCTGAAGGAGATCCTCGACGCCTGGTTCGCGGCAGAGGCCAGCGCGGAGGCCGAGGACCGGCAGAACGTGGAGCGCGTGGAACGGCTGGACGAGGGCAGGGCCACGCGCTGAGTCACCGGCACAGGCTCCATAGCGCCGCCACCAACGGCCGCCGCAGATCCGCCCGCCGTACGAACAGCCCGATCGGGAACTCCTCCGGTGCCGGATCGGCCGGCACCACCGCCAGCCGGTCACGCACCGCACTGTGTTCGAGTACGAGGCGCGGCACCAGGCCGGTGCCGCAGCCCAGGGCGACCAGGGTCAGCAGCCCTTCGTGCCCGTCCGGTTCGGCGGCCACCTCCGGCGCGGTGCCCCGGGCGCGGAACCAGCGGTCGGCGGCCTCGCGCACCAGCCCGCGGTGGGGAAGGACGAACGGGCCGTCGAGCGCCGGGTCCGGGCGCTCGCGTGCCGTGACCAGGACCAGCTCGGTGACTGCCACGGTCCTGCTGACCAGTGGCTCGGGCAGCCGTGCCGGAATCCCTGCGACGGCCACGTCGACCTCGCCCTCGTCCAGACGGGCGAGCGCGGCCGCCGCGTCACCGGTGCGCAGGTCGAGGCGGACCTGCGGATGGGCGACACGGAAGGGCCTCAACAGGTCGGGCAGCAGCGCCTGGCAGGCGGTCACCGTGGCGAACAGTGCGAGACGTCCCGTGAGATGGGCCGGATCGGGGTGCTCCTCCCGGTAGAACCGCCACAACTCCAGTGCCCGGACGGCGTATTCACGGAAGCGGTGTCCCTCCGCCGTCAACGACACCCCGCGCGGTCCCCGCTCGAACAACCGGTGCCCGAGCTCCGCCTCCAGCCGTTGCACCGTCCGTGTCAGCGTCGCGGGGCTGACATGACAGTCCAGACTGGTCCGCCCGAGTTCAGCGTCTGCGCCAGATGCAGAACAACTGCTCCCGCACCGCGCGCCTCGGTGCCCGCCGCTGGGGTCCGCGCTTCCAGGCCGCCTACGCGCAGATCGCCTGTCCGGCCGCCGGACTCCCCGCGGACGAGGCCCTGTTGACCGCTTTCGACACCCACCCGGTGCACGAGGCGCTGTCGGCGGCGGCGAAACTGCGCCCGCCGGTGGACATCTTCGTCGCTTAGTGGTCTGCGTCGTAAGTCCTTCGGGGGTTGACTTTGGAGCTGGTTGCAGGCCTGTTCGCGGTCAGGTGCCGAGGCCTGTGAGGTGGAGG